>JAMFSV010000188.1 GCA_026225455.1 Burkholderiales bacterium
AAGGCGGCCTCGCTATTGCCGCCGACAGCCAGCACGTTTTTGCCGAATACGGTTTTTTTCAAAAGGAAGCCGAACACCACAAAGCCGACGATGTTGCTCCAGATCGGGTAGCTGATACCGAGGAATTGGCCGCCGCCCAGAGAAAAGAAACTCTCTTCGGAAATCATCACGGCATCGCCGTTGGAGGTGATATAAGCCAGCCCGCGGACCACTTCCATCATCGCCAGGGTGACGATCAGCGAGTTGATGCGAAAGCGTGCCACCAGCACTCCGTTGACCAGTCCCACCGCGCCGCCGGCCAGTACTCCGCCGGTCACACCCAGCGTTACGCTGTGCGTCTGGGTGATCAGCATCGATGCCACCACGCCGGAGAAGGCCACGATGGATGCCACCGACAAATCGACTTCGCCCAGTGCCAATACCAGCATCATGGTGACCGAGATCGAGCCGATCAAGGTTACGGACAGCAGCAGGCCCTGGATATTGCGGGTGCTGATAAAGTCCGGCACGGTAAACGACAGCGTGGCGAACAGGATCAGGAACATCATCACGATGCCCGATTTATTGATCAGGTCCCACGTACGCATGGCACGCGAACGGGCGGCCACACTTTGGGGCGCGCTCGGCGAAGGGGAAATAGTGGAGTTACCGGGTTGGGTTTGCATGGTTGTCTCGTCTTTTTTCATGTCGTTTTCAGCGCGCGGGGCCGTTGGCGATTCGGTCGGCGGTTCACTGCGGCAGAGCCAGCTTGATCAATTCGCCGGGGCTTGCGTCAGCCTTGCTCAGGTCGCCCACAATGCAGCCTTCTTTCATCACCAGGATGCGATCGGCTACTCCTATCACTTCGGCCAGGTCGCTGGATACCACAATCACCGTGCGACCGGCTTCAGCCAGGCTATAGAGCAAACCGTAAATTTCAGCGCGGGCGCCCACGTCGATGCCGCGAGTGGGTTCATCCATCAGGAATACATCGATGTCTTCCGCCAGCCAGCGCGACAAAATCACTTTTTGCTGATTGCCGCCCGACAAGGTGCCGATGGTGGTTTCGCCGGAGCGCGTCTTGATCGACAATTTTTCCACGTACTCATCGGTGGTGCGCGCTTCGCGGCCGCCGTTCAGGATGAAATTCCAGTAACTGAAATGGCGCCGGCAACTGATATTCAGGTTGTCGCTGACCGAGGCGATCGCAATAATCCCTTCTTGCTTGCGATCTTCCGGACATAAGGCCAGTCCCGCCCGCACGGCATCGCGCGGCGTCAGGAAATGCACTTGTTTGCCGCCCAGCCAGACCTCGCCGCCGGTAGGCTGGACCGCACCGTAAATCAGTTTCATCAGCTCGGAACGGCCCGCACCCACCAGTCCAAAAAAGCCGAGAATCTCGCCTTTACGCGCCGCAAATGAAGCGGGCGCAGCCAGCCCAGGCCCAGTCAAATCCTTGACTTCGATCTGCACCTCGCCGTGGGTCCGGGTACGATAACCGTACACGTCGTGGATCGAACGGCCGACCATGCAACTGATCAAGCGGTCGCGATCGAGATCGGCCACCGCATCGAAGGTTTCGATCCGGCGCCCATCGCGAAACACCGTGACCCGGTCGCACAAGGTGTACACCTCATCCATCCGGTGGGTCACATAAATAATCGAGCGCCCCTGTGCCTTCAAGGTGCGAATAATGCCGAACAAACGCTCGGTTTCGCGCGACGATAAGGAACTGGTCGGTTCATCAAAGGCAATCACACGCGCATCGCGCATCAAAGCTTTGCCGATTTCTATCATTTGCCGCTGGCCTATCGACAACGCTTTAACCGGCGTATTAGGGTCGATTTTTTCGCCCAGGCGTTCCAGTTCCAGCATGGCACGTTGCACCATTTTCTTTTCGTCGAGCACACCGAAACGGTTAGGCAGTTGGCCCAACATCAGGTTTTCCGCAACGGTCAGCTCGGGGACCAGGTGCAGTTCCTGATAAATAATCGCGATACCGGCGGCGATCGCCGCTTTGGTCGAGCCGAATTGCTGCGGCTCACCGCGCAATTTCAACGACCCGGATTCAGGTTGATACACGCCCGACAGCACTTTCAGCAGGGTTGATTTACCCGCGCCGTTTTCGCCCATCAAGCCATGCACTTCCCCCGGCCGTACGCCCAGCGATACTGTATCCAGCGCCAGTACCCCGGGGAACCGGACCGAGATCTGGTCCAGAAATAAATAATCGTCGATCATGAAATCCTCATGCAATTCATCTTGGCATTGCGCCGCGTTACCCGTTGTGACCGGGGAACGCGGCGACAGAAGCTTGCAGGTCGCGGACAGCCTGCAAGCCCCAAAACGCCTGCTTTAGATTCCGAGATCCTGGCGTACCTGCAGCCAGTTGCTACGCACCATCAGCTTGCCCGTGGTCTGGGTATCGGCCGGCGGTTGTTTGCCTTTGGTGATCCAGTCGACCAGGTTCTGCGTGCTGTCCTTACCATGATTGGTCGAGCTGACGGCTATCGTGCCGTAGAAGCCGGTCGGCTCTTTTTTCTGGAATTCGGCAAACGCTTCGCCCGCGCCATTGATCCCGACCCCGATCACGTCGGTACCCGGAATATGCAATTGCTCGGTAGCACGCACACCGCCCAGCACCGATTCTTCATTGAGTGCGTAGATCACCCATTTCTTGATATTCGGATGCTGCGACAACACCGGCGAGACAGCATTAAAACCGCCTTCGTCATCGGTGGTTTTTTGCGGTGCGTTGAAAATATTGGCTTGCGGGAAACCGCTTGCGAGCAAAGCCGCCGTGGCACCATCAGTACGTGCTTTGGCTGTCGGCAGTTCGTAGTCGGTGATTTGCAGCGCACCCACTTCTTCCGGCTTCCAACCGCGATGCTTCATCTCGTCGGCAATGGCTTGGCCGACCTGGTTACCGATCTTCGATGCGGACATGCCCAGATGCGGCACGTCAGCCAGCGGTTTGCCGCTGGAGTCCACCAATTGATCGTCAACCGTCACAAACTTCATGTTGTATTGCTTGGCACGAGCCCGGATTGCCGGTCCCAGACGGACGTCGGGAGCGCAAATCACAAAGCCCTTGGCGCCCTGCGCACCGAGGTTGTCGATGGCGGACAGGACTTTCTCGCCATCCGGCGTGCCGATGTTGACCACCGTAAAGCCATCCTGCTTGCCTAATGCGGTGGCGGCCTTCTGTTCGTTGATAAACCAAGCCTGCTCCGGCATCTTCACCAGAAAACCGATCTTCAGCGGCTCGTCCGCGCGCACCGCCTGGGTGGCAAACGGCGCGGCCAGCACCACACTTGCAATCGCTCCGAGTGCCAATTTTTTAAAGTTATTTCTCACCTGTCGTCTCCTATTTAATAAGAATGGGTACATCGATACAACACAAAAACTGCTCCATCCGGGACGGACGGATCCTCCTTCCATCGCCCCGTCGATCGGTTGCTTCATGCCGCTTTGCGGCCAGCCTCGATACTGGCCTTCGCATGTCCCATCAGGCGGCCCAATATGCGGTTTTCATTTGGCTATAAAACTCACCCGCCTGTATTCCACGCAGGCTGCCGGCACCGCCGCCTACGCCCGTGGTCGGCAGATTCACCGTCACGGTGGCAGCACGGCTATGGCGCCGAAAATGCACCGCCGACTTCAAGGCTTGGGTAAAAATCGCCGCAGTTTGCTGAGTCGGCGCGCAAGCCGGCACTTGATTGGACAGGGCCAAAGCATGCTCATAATCGTCCGCGGCCAATACCACCGCCACCGGGCCAAATATTTCCTCACGCGCGATCCGATGCTCGGGACGGCCGACAAACAAAGCCGGCTCAACAAAATGCCCGCGCGTCGCACGTTCCACCCGCGTTCCGCCGCAAATCAGCTCGGCACCTTCAGCCTGGCCGATGCCGACGTAATCCAGATCGCGTTCCAATTGATGCGCGTTGGCGATCGGGCCCAGATAAATACCGCGCTTCAAGGCGTGGTCGAGTTTCAACCGGCTCAACTTGCTGTGCAGCGCCTCGACAAAACGTGCCTGCAAGCTGCGCTCGACGATCAGGCGTGAAGCGGCATCGCTGCGCTGGCCCGCGGTTAAAAAAGCGCTATCGACGGCGGCGTTTACCGCGGCGTCGAAATCGGCATCGGCCAACACCACCAAGGTATTTTTTCCGCCGCATTCCAGTTGCACCCGGCGCATCCGGGCGGCACCCGCTTGTGCCACCTGCTCGGCGACCGCCGGCGAACCCGAAAAACTCAGCGCGGCCACATCCGGGTGCGTCACGATCCGCGCCCCCACTTGCCGCCCGCTGCCCAGGACCAAATTGAACACGCCGGCGGGCAATCCGCTGCGGCTGATAATTTCGGTCAATTGCCAGGCACATGCCGAGGCCGATTCGGCCGGTTTGAACACCACACAATTGCCGTAAGCCAGCGCCGCGGCAATTTTCAGGGCCGGCAACTCATACGGAAAACTCCAGGGCGTGATAATTCCGACCACGCCCACGGGCTCCAGTTGCGCATCCCTATCGACTCCGGGATACACCACCGCATAACGATCGCCGTCGCGGCGTTGCAAAGCCGCGGCAAAATACTTGAACCAGGCCGCAGCCCGCCCCGTTTCGGCAATCGCTTCGGCCAGCGGCTTGCCCACTTCGCGCGCCAGCAAACGGCCCAATTCGACCTTGCGCGCCAGAATTTCAGCGCCGATCGCATCGAGCAATTCAGCCCGGCGCGGCACAGGACTATGCGACCACTCGCGCCACGCCGCATGCGCCGCTCCCACCGCCGCATCGGTCTGGCGTGCGTCTGCCCGCGCATATTCACCGATGCTCTCGTCCAGATCCGACGGATTGGCCGCCACCCCTGTCGTCGCCCCGGTTTCCCAATGGCCGTTGACGTAATTCTTGAACATCAGGGAGACGTGCGACTCACGTTTCATGGGAATAAATTCGGGTTCTGATACAAGGACAATGTGCAAAATGGTATGCTGACCAGAGATAACTATCCAATACGATTTTTATCGAATCCAATAGCAATTTGTATATAGCCCTCTCCTTACGCATATCGCTATTTGCGATGGCAAACCGAGAGCCAGACTGAACTCCGACCCCAACGCCGATGACACGCAATTATTCGAACTGGTTTATTCGCGCCCGGCTCAAGACTCGCCAGCTTTTGCTGTTGGCGGCGATGGAGGAGGAAGGCAATGTCAGACGTGCCGCCGAAGTGCTGGGCATGGCGCAGCCGGCCGCCTCCAAGCTCTTGAAAGACCTGGAGGAAATGCTGGGCGTCAGCCTGTTCGACCGCACCCAACAAGGCATGCGCGCCACCCTGTATGGCGAAGTGATGATCCGCCATGCACGCATGGTGCTGTCCACCCTGAGTCACGCCCACGACGAAATCTCGGCTTTGCGCGCGGGGCTGACCGGGCAAGTGCGCATCGGCACCATCGCCGCGGCCGGCGCCACTCTGGTGCCGCGCGCCATCGCCCGCATCAAACAAACCTCGCCGCTGTTACAGATCTGGGCCTATATCGAAACCTCCGACGTGCTGTTGCCCAAACTCGCGCAGGGCGAACTCGACATCATGGTCGGCCGCGTGCTGGAGCGGCAGGATCAGTTCAAGGACGCGGTGCGTTACGAGTTGCTCGCGGGCGAACCGGTATGTGCTGTGGTACGGCCCGGGCATCCGCTGGAAGAAGCGCGGGATTTGACCTTGCGCGGACTGGTCAACGCCAGTTGGGTCTTGCATCCGCCCGGCAGCGTATTGCGTCATCGTTTCGATATGATGTTTGCGCAGATCGGCCTGACCCCGCCGCAAGACGTGGTCAACACCGGCAACTTCCTGGCGATTGCCAGTCTGTTGATGCATAGCGACATGATCGCCGTCTTGCCCGACGAGGTCGCCGCGCAATATGAAGTCAACGGCGTACTGAAACGCCTGGCTATCGACCTGCCCTGCCAGATGGATGCGTTTGGCATTATCACCAGCCAAAACCAGTTGTTGTCGCCGGCCGCGGCCTCCGTGCTGGAGACCTTGAGGACCGTCGCGCATGAGGTTTACGGCGTACGTCCGGGCCACGAATAAGCGCGCCCGGCATCCGCCGCGGCACGCTTGGCCAAGTTGGCGTCACCTCTCTCAAGTCGCCTCAATTCAGCCCGGCATAGGCCCGCGGGCCGCCGCGCGCCTCTACCCGCAACACAAACTGACGGACCCAGCCGGCCCCGGGCGCCAGACGCAGCGTGCCGCTTTCAGGGCGTAAGCCACGTTGGGCGGCATCCGGCGCGCAGTCGAGCGGATGGAAACCGAAACAATCCGCCTCACGCGGGGTCGACAGCACATAACCGTTGGTGTCGCCGCTCAGCGCCAGCGCCAGACCGCGCTGCGGCCACTGCACCCGGGCCACGCCAGCCCAGTCGCTAAAGGCATGGGCGATGCCCGTCGCCGGCAAGGGATAAGCCACGCCAAAACGCCAGGCAGGCGGCACCTGGGTATGGCGCCACGTATTGGACTCGGCGGTGCCGCACCAGAGACCGGCAGCAGCAGCGGCCAACCAGGTCGTGCTGTCACGGGCAATACTGCAACTCAAGCCCAATCCCAGCGCTTGGATGCGGCGCCCGGTATTGCACAGTTCCAAGCGCACGCTGAGCGAGGCCTGGTCCAGCACGAAGGTTTGCGTCAGGCGATAGGGATGCCGGCCCGGGTGGTCGAGCGTCAAAGTGACAGCGGCGCGCCCGGCATGCTCGACCCGCCAGGGCGCTTGTTCCGTGGCCTGCGCCTCGGCAAATAAACCGCAGGCGGGATATGCCGGCCGATCCGGGCACAAGCCCAGATTGACCAGCGGGCGGCAGGCCAACGCGGCACCCAGCCCGCCAACGTCGGCTTGCGGCAGCGCCCCTGCTTGCAGCAACGGCACCGCAGCACCGTCGCCGCGCCAACTCAAGCTTGAGATGCCGCCCGCCAGACCCGGCAAAATCTCGACCGCCAACACATCGCTGAGCAGCACCACCGCTTGCGCCCGCGGTGCATGCCCCCAGGCGCCGGGCGTCATCGCCTGGCGCGATGCCGGCTGGGTCGACAAAGACATGGCTGGTTTCATCACGCTCCTCCCGTCTTGCACTGACAGGCGGCCTGAAACCGATCAGGCACGCTCACACCCATCCGCCATCGACAATAAATTGCTGGGCGGTACACATGCGACTCTGATCGGAGGCCAGAAATAAAGCCATTTGCGAAATATGCTCGGGCATCAGCGGCTGGTTGATACATTGCCCCTTGGCGATCTCTTCGCGTGCCTGCTCATCGACCCATAGGGCAATTTGTTTCTCGGTCATGACCCAGCCCGGCGCCAGGGAGTTGACGCGAATCCGATACGGCCCGAAGTCTCGCGCCAGGCTGCGGGTCAAGCCCAGAATCGCGGCTTTCGAGGTGGTGTAGACCGGCATGCCCCCTTGTTTGAGCATCCAGCTGATCGAACCGAAATTGACAATCGACCCGCCTCCCAAAATCTTCATATCTTCCAGCACTGCCTGCGCGGCAAAAAATTGCGGCTTGAGATTGATTGCAATCCCCGCATCCCACGAGGCCGAGGTGGTTGCTTCGACGCTGTGGCGTTTATCGTTCGCCGCATTGTTCAGCAGTACACCGATCGGACCAAATTGACCGCGCACCGCGGCTATCGCGTGCTGCAGCGCCGTGACATCGGTGATATCGCACGCGATAAATTTAGGCAGGTGACGCGGATCGTGATGTTGGCGCAGGTTTTCGATCAAGGCTTGCGCCGCCGCTTCATCGATATCGACAAAACCGACCCGCGCGCCTTGGGCGACAAAATCTTCCACCAGCTTCGCCCCGATCCCCGAAGCGCCTCCGGTAATAAATACGGTGCTGTCCAGCAGTGATGAATATTGAACCGCTTGCGGTATT
>JAMFSV010000189.1 GCA_026225455.1 Burkholderiales bacterium
GAGCTTGTCGTTCATGGTTTTCATCACGGCCACTTCAACCAGATAACCGATGGCGCCCGCCAGCGCGGCGGCCCCGTTGTTGTCTCGCGCCAGGCCGACCGCCACGCCGATGGCAAACAACAGGGGCAGATTCGAAAAAATCGCATCACCTGCATTGGCCACCATCTTGATGTTCAGCAAGTCGGATTGGCCTAACCGCAACAACAGGCCGGCCACGGGCAGCACCGCGATCGGTAGCATCAATGCCCGGCCCAGTCGCTGCATTTGAGCAAAGGGGTTTAAGTTCATGTCATCCTCCTGAAAAGACCTGTTATTAAGTTTTGTTTTGCTTCGTTGGTTTTGCCCGATACCTGATATAAGCGATTCGACTCCTGTGCAAACTTGGTCCGGTGCGCTAGATTGGTGCGCAGTTGATCACCGGGCCGGGGCCTTGAACCTAATGCCAGGCGTTACGATTAATTCGAGACTGAGGGTTCCATCCCTCTGACTCCCGCCATATATTGCTGATTTGGCGGTCGAACAGAGCAGGATGGCTAAAATTCGGACAAATCGAAAGGTTAAGACAGGTCGGTGGATGGAGATCCACTATCCGGCTTGCCGAGGTAAGCGGAGGAAGGGAACTCACAACGCTTGATCGGTTACATACAGGCGCTGTGTGAGGGACGTCCCGTTTAGCATCTCAATACGCTTGGGTGCGTCGCACCGTAAATGTCGTGTGGCCCGCGGCAGCGTTTGAAAAACGCAGAAATAGTGTGGATATTAAAAAGGAATACTAAATAAATATCCCGAAGAAAAAATAACGCTCAACATCAACGGTTATTGGGACTTGCTGCGATCGGTATCGGGCTGAGCGGCAATCTCGCGGTTCGCCCGCGACGGCATAAACATCGACGCCTTGAGGAACCAGGCCAACACCGCTTCGGCGGTCTGACAGGGAATGCGCAGCGGATCGCAGCGATGCGCGAAACTGACGCCTTCGCATAAGGCCATCAGCCCGATCGCGATTTCGTCGGGCGGCGCCGCCGGAGTGGTGTTGGTCAGGGCGGAAAAGGTTTCGACAAACTGGGCGATCTGGTTGCGTCTTTCCGTGAGAAAGATATTCAGCTTGGTACGGAATTTGGCGTCCCGTACGGCAACTATCTTGGCTTCCATCCACAGCAAATTGCACATATCGTCACGATAAAGTGTGCTGTAGTAGGTCACGATTTTTTCCTCAAGTTCGGCATTGTTGGCCGTGCTCTCAAGGATGCGGCGGAATTCAAGGTCGATGGCACCGCTTTCCTGGCGCATCAACTCAAAAAACAGATCGGTTTTGCCACTGAAGTTCGAATAAAAGGCGCCACGGGTATAACCCGCCGTGGCGGCAATGTCTTCGACACTAGCCACGGCAAAGCCTTTTTTCGTGAAAACGGCATGCGCCGCCTTCAGGAGGCGGTCACGGGTTTGTTCGCGGCTTTGTTCGCGGTTGAGGCGCTGGCGTGTCATAGGCTGATTTTAACACCGATGAATCCAAATACAACGTTGTATCTGAATACATCTATGTATTAGAATGCGGGAAGATATCGAAATATACAAGTTATAGAAGTACAGGGGCTGGATCGGGGTTGACCGTCCGGCCATTACATTTCCAGACGGGGGCGTCGTGAAGACCGCTGAATACCACCACATTCTCTCTAGCTCGGCTCCAAGCCGCCCAAATCCCCATACCGCCGGCCGGCGCCGGACAGCGCCAGCGGCTCAATCGCGCCCGGTTGTACGCGCGGTGCTTGGTGCAAGTTTGCTGCTGGCGCTTGCCGCCTGCCATAAAGCCGAGCCGGTCGCCGATGCGCCGCGCGAGGTGGTAGTGTTGCCGGTGCAAGCCGATATCCAGGGCCAGGCCGTGCGTCTGCCCGCCGAAATACAGGCTCGTTTTGTCACGCCCATGTCGTTTCGCGTCGCGGGCCAGGTGCAGGAGCGGCGAGTGCACCTGGGCGATGTGGTGCATAAAGGCGAAATTGTGGCCCGGCTGGACCCGGCCGACGCCGAGCGGAACTTGTCCAGTGCTGAAGCCGACCTGGTGTCGGCACACCAGCATTTGGATACGGCGGAAAAACAATTACAGCGCGATACGGCGCAGGCGCACGAAAACCTGATCAGCGCCTTGCAACTGGAACAAACGCAGGACGCTTATGCCGCCGCCTTGTCGCAAGCCAAGGACGCGCAACAGCGCGCCGGGCTTGCGGCCAACCAGCAAGGTTATACGCAATTGCTGGCCGAGCATGACGGCGTCATCAGTGCGGAACAGGCCGATACCGGCGCCGTGCTGGCGGCGGGCCAGCCGGTGTTTTCCCTGGCATGGTCGGGCGCCACTGACGTGACAACCGAGGTCTCCGAGAGTGAGGTTGCCTCGATAC
>JAMFSV010000190.1 GCA_026225455.1 Burkholderiales bacterium
ACCCCTCGCCTTGATCACCCCATCATTGGAAGTCAGCATCAAATCAGAGACGCCGAGACGAAATTCCAGGCCAACCTTGAACACAATTTGAAATTGTATATCTCTGACACAGAAGACCACGGCGACGATCATCAAAGAGCAAAAAAATGTGAAATCGCACGAACATTCGCCAACGAAAACAAATACCTGTCCGCAGAAGAAAAACTCAACGAAATGCGCCAACCGACCTTCCTAAGAGCCGTTTCATTGCTAGGAAGGATGCGTCTGGATCCAATCCTAATGGACACGGAAGAAGATCTCAGTGCGGATTTTTTAAATTACACGCTGTTGGCCCTGGCTCACCCCGATCCGAGAAAATTAGGCGAGTTAAACTCATTGGTGATTCCTAATCAGCTGGTGACACACTGCATGGAAAACAGAGTGCCATTTGCGATTTTCTATAACACTCAGGCGGGGAAAAAATTTTGGGCAACGCAGGAGAAACCAATGCCGGTTTTCGATTGCGGGGCCAGTATGTTATCAACATCGCATAGCTCAGAGGCTGGGGCGCAAGGACCAGTAGAAGCGGCAGAAAAACCTGCCGCAGCGTCGGCAATCGCTGGCAGCAAAGGCAGGACGCTCAAGCCCGCTGCGCCAGCCCCCGCAAACGTGGGAATATTTCATCCGCCTGCATCGAGCATGATGCCCAAATTCACGCCATCGCCTACAAAACAAACAGCATTGCTTCCCCTGGGTACAAGAACCCAGACAAGCCGTGCTATTAGCCGCTCCGCAGAAATTGATCAATTTAAAACCGATCATCTAGACCCGCAAAAGGTAGAGTTTGCCCCGCGCTTTGAAGAAGATTTGAAGCAGTTGCTGGTTTATCCCAACCAGAGCCAAAACGCCTTGAAACAACTGGCGAAGATAGTGCAGGATTTAGGTCGATCCGATCATAGCAAAATGATCGCGGGATACCATGTAGTCGATCTGACCGGCGTGAGCGGAGCCAAAGGCCGAGGCACACATCGTGTGTTTTACCGTCAAATTGACGACCGCTATCGTTTGGAGAGTATAGGTGGACATGACGGAGATAACGGCGCCTATACCTTCCGCTTTTAACCGGTGGGGGAAAGCCAACGCACCGATATCGCGCGCATGTAAGAAAGCCTGGAGAAATGTCCCCAGGCTTTCGGTAAAACTCGGTCCCGACCCAAGCCTTATCGAGTGCCACGGCACTCGATAAGCGTCACCGGAATCGCGTTACAGCGCTTAAACCTTGGTCGCTTCCGGCTGACGCAAGCGGATATGCAATTCGCGCAACTGGCGCTCGTCGACTTCGCTCGGCGCCTGGGTCAGCAGACACTGGGCACGTTGCGTTTTGGGGAAGGCGATCACGTCGCGGATCGAATCGGCGCCGGCCATCATGGTGACGATGCGGTCCAGGCCAAAAGCGATACCGCCATGCGGAGGCGCGCCGTATTGCAGGGCGTCCAGCAGGAAGCCGAATTTTTCCTGCGCTTCTTCGGCACCGATCTTCAGCGCGCGGAATACCTTGCTTTGCATGTCCTCGCGGTGGATCCGCACCGAACCGCCGCCCAATTCCCAGCCGTTCAATACCATGTCGTAGGCCTTCGCCAGGCAGCGGCCCGGATCGGTCTCAAGGTATTCGATATGCTCGTCTTTCGGGCTGGTGAAGGGGTGATGGCAAGCGGTCCAGCGATTGTCGCCTTCGTCGTATTCGAACATCGGGAAGTCAACCACCCACAGCGGTTTCCAACCCGGCGCCGACAAACCGTTGGCCACGCCGAAGTCGGAATGACCGACTTTCAAGCGCAGCGCGCCCAAGCTGTCGTTGACCACTTTGGTGCCGTCCGCGCCAAAGAAAATCAGGTCGCCGTCCTGCGCGCCGGTGCGCTCCAGGATGGCCGCAATTGCTGCGTCGTGCAGGTTCTTGACGATCGGGCTTTGCAAACCGTCACGGCCTTTCGCCACTTCATTGACTTTGATCCAAGCCAGACCTTTGGCGCCGTAAATCTTGACGAATTCGGTGTAGCTGTCGATCTCGCCACGGCTCAATTCGCTGCCCTTGGGCACGCGCAGAGCGGCAACCCGGCCGCCTTTGGTGTTGGCGGGCGTGCTGAAGACCTTGAAGTCGACCTCGGTCATCACGTCGGTCAATTCGGTGAATTCAAGCGTGACACGCAAATCGGGCTTGTCCGAGCCAAAACGTTGCATCGCTTCGCTGTACAGCATCACCGGGAACGGTTCGGCGAGGTCGACGTCGATCGTGGTTTTAAACACGCCACGGATCATGGTTTCGAACATGTCGCGAATTTCCTGTTCCGTGAGGAACGAGGTTTCGCAATCGATCTGGGTAAATTCCGGCTGGCGGTCGGCGCGCAGATCTTCGTCGCGGAAACATTTGGTGATCTGGTAATAACGATCGAAACCGGACACCATCAGCAACTGTTTGAACAATTGCGGCGATTGCGGCAAGGCGAAGAAATGGCCGGCATTGACCCGCGACGGCACCAGATAATCGCGCGCGCCTTCCGGCGTGCTTTTGGTCAACATCGGCGTTTCGATATCGATAAAACCATGCGCATCGAGATACTTGCGCACTTCCATCGCAACCCGGTAACGCAGCTTAAGGTTTTGCTGCATTTGCGGGCGGCGCAGGTCGAGCACACGATGCGTCAGGCGTGTGGTTTCCGACAAATTGTCGTCGTCGAGCTGGAACGGCGGGGTCACCGACGCGTTCAGCACCACCAATTCGTGGCACAGCACTTCGATCTTGCCGCTGGTCAGGCTGGCGTTTTCGGTACCCGACGGACGGGCGCGCACCAGCCCCGTGATCTGCACGCAAAATTCATTGCGCACATCTTCAGCAATTTTAAACATCTCGGCGCGGTCGGGGTCGCAGACCACCTGAACCAGACCTTCGCGATCGCGCAGATCGATAAAAATCACCCCGCCATGGTCACGGCGGCGATGCACCCAGCCGCATAGCGAGACCGTCTGGCCCAGCAATTTTTCGGTCACCAGACCGCAATACTCAGTTCTCATCGACATGGTTTTGGCTTATCTTATCTAAAAAGGGCCGTAGCAAAGTGCGCCGGCGGGTTACAGCGGTGGTTCGATAGGGGAGCGCCGGGTGGCGGGCGGCGCAACCACCCCCATCGAGACAATATATTTCAGGGCAACGTCCACCGTCATGTCGAGTTCGATCACGTCGGCGCGCGGCAACATCAGGAAAAAACCGGACGTCGGATTCGGTGTGGTGGGCACATACACACTGACAAAATCGCCCTGCAAATGCATGGTGACGTCGCCGCCCGGGATGCCCGTCAAAAATGCAATCGTATACGAATCGCGACGCGGATATTCAATCAGCACCGCTTTACGGAAAGCATTGCCGCTGGATGACAGCAAGGTATCCGACACCTGTTTGACGCTGGTGTACAGCGGGCCGACCACGGGAATATGGGCCAACAGCGCTTCCCACCATTGCACCAGGCGTTGCCCGATAAAATTCTGGGCAAACAAACCGACCACAAACACGATCGCCAGCGTCAGCAGCGCCCCGATGCCCGGCAGGTCGTAGCCCAGCAACTGCTCAGGACGCCAGGCGGCCGGCAGCAAGGTCAACGTCTGATCCATGGTGCCGATCACCAGGCCCAGCACCCACACGGTGATGCCCAGCGGCACCAGCACCAGCAAACCCGTGAGGAAATACGTTTTGAGCGTCACTTTTTTGGTCATAGTCATATTTCACCAGAATGCCGGACCTGCCCGGGATCGATATCAGCGGCCGCTCGGGCAGCTTGAAGAAACGTTCTGCGCGCCAAGTTGCCGCGCCTGAGCCGGGCCGCCGCGAGGCGCTTACACGCCAGCCAGGCCGTTCAGGCTCAACTATTCTTCGCGGTGTTACCGGTACTTGCCGCAAGCGCGCTGCTGCTCGAATTGCTTGAGCCGCTTGAGTTGCCTGCGCCACTTGAGCCGCTTGAACTGCTGCTTGAGCTGGCGGAGGCGCTTGATCCGCTTGAGCCGCCTGAAGCATTGCTACTGCTGGTCGAACTCGCGGCACTGCCGCTTTCAGCGCCGGCACCGGCCGCCGCCGCGGGCGCCGCATCGCCACCGGCGGCGGAACCCTCCCCTGCGGGCTTCTTGGCGGCGGCATTATTGCCACCGCGAAAATCCGTCACATACCAGCCCGAGCCTTTCAATTGAAATCCGGCGGCAGTGACCTGCTTGCTGAAAGTTTCCTGGCCGCACTCGGGACAGTGAGTCAGAGGCGCATCGGACATCTTTTGCAGCGCATCCTTCTCGAATCCGCACGCGCTGCAGCGATAAGCGTAAATTGGCATGACTGGCTTTTCCTACTCCGGGATTTCTGCTGCGCACCCAATTAAAGGACACGCAAAGCCTTGAATTATAGCGGAAATGCAAGCCCGTACACGAATCCGGCCGAATTCGCCGCGAGATTGGAAGCGGCTGCGGTCCGCGAGTTACGTTCGGCGCCGGCCCACGGGGGTAAAAGCCCGCTTCGCGCGCCACTTGTTTCAGCTCAGCCTGCGCCAAGTCAACCACCGCTCGGCCCCGGCAAACACCGCCAGCGAACCCGACACCGCACGCTCATCGATGCATTCGAAATACGGGCTCAAGAGGTCGTGTAATTCAGCTTCGACAATGGCAAAAGGCGGTCCTTTTTTACCGCTTTGGCCCAAAAAGAACAAACCGGCGAGCAAACAGCCCGGCGCGGCCAATTCGGCCATACGCCGCACGTAATCGCCGCGCCTGGACGGCGGCAACGCGCAGAGGAAGGCACGCTCGTAAATCCAGCGCGGCGGTGGCGTCGGCTCGAAGGTAAAAAAATCGGCTTGATGTAAATGGACCGTTTCGACCCCGACAAGGCCCGCCAAATGTGCGCGTGCCGCCTGCACCGCGGCGGCGGAAAAATCGATAGCGGTCACCGGCCAGCCTTGCTGGGCCAGCCAAGCGGCTTCATAAGCACTGCCGCAACCAGGAATCAGCACCGGGCATGGCGTCAAACCGCTCGCAAATTCGGTAAAAGCGGGCGGCACGCCCTGCTGGTCCCAGGGCGTGAAGCGGCGCTCGAAGCGCTCATCCCAAAATTCAGGGGTATTGGGGTCGCGCGTGGCGAAAGCCGGCGGTGCGGCAGTGCTGGCCGCACCGCCTGAGGTAAGGGGCGTGTCGGCGGCTTGATGCGCCACGGGTTTATCCGCCCACTTATCCGCCATGAGCCGAGATCCACAAACGCGTCAATACCACCGCCGCGCCAAGCGCCAGGCCGAATACCAGCACCGCTTGCAGCAAACGATTGGTGCGTTTTTGCTCAATCAGGATTTTCAGCATCATCGATTCGTCGCCGCGCTGGCTGTCGTAGCGATGCGCCAGCGCGGTCTGGATCAGGCGCGGCAATTGCGGCAGGGTCTTGCTCCATTGCGGCGCTTCGTATTTCAAGCGGTCCAGCCAACCGCGCCAGCCGATCTGTTCATTCATCCAGCGCTCAAGATAGGGCTTGGCGGTTTGCCACAGGTCCAGATTGGGGTCGAGTTCGCGCCCCAGGCCTTCGACATTCAGCAGGGTTTTTTGCAGCAACACCAATTGCGGCTGGATCTCGACCTGGAATCGGCGCGAAGTCTGGAACAGCCGCATCAGCACCTGACCCAAGGAAATATCCTTGAGCGCCTTGTCGAAGTAGGGTTCGCAACAGGCGCGGATCGCACCTTCGAGTTCTTCGACACGGGTGGCCGGCGGCACCCAGCCGGACTCCAGATGCAGCACCGCGACCCGGTGGTAATCGCGCTGGAAAAAAGCCAGCAGATTTTGTGCGAGATAGTTTTTATCGAAATCGGACAAGGCGCCGACAATGCCGAAATCGAGCGCGATATAACGCCCGAAGCTATTCGGTGCGACGCTGACCTGGATATTGCCCGGATGCATATCGGCATGAAAAAAACCGTCGCGGAACACCTGGGTAAAGAAAATCTCGACGCCTTCACGCGCCAGCTTGGGAATATCGACTCCGGCGGCACGCAAGGTCTCTACCTGGCTGATCGGCACCCCGACCATACGCTCCATCACCAGTACGGTCGAGGTGCAATAATCCCAATACATCTCCGGCACCATCAGCAAATCGAGACCGGCGAAATTGCGGCGCAACTGGCTGGCATTGGCCGCCTCGCGCATCAGGTCAAGTTCGTCATGCAAATACTTGTCGAATTCCGCCACCACTTCGCGTGGCTTGAGGCGTTTTCCATCCGACCAGAAACGCTCGACCCACCCGGCGATATCGCGCAACAAAGCCAGATCGCTTTCAATCACCGGCAACATATTCGGCCGCAGCACTTTGATCGCCACCGGCTTGCCGGCGTTGGCGCTCAGATTATCGCCGGCTTTGATGCGGGCAAAATGCACTTGCGCAATCGAAGCACTGGCGACGGGCACCCGCTCGAATTCATCGAATAATTCGTCGACCGAACGGCCCAGCGACTGTTCGATCAGCGCCACCGAATGTTCGGTATCGAAGGGCGGCACCTGGTCCTGGAGTTTGGCCAATTCATTGGCAATATCCACCGGCAGCAGATCGCGGCGAGTCGACAATACCTGGCCGAACTTGACGAAGATCGGACCCAGGCTTTCCAGCGCCAAACGCAAGCGCACGCCGCGCGGCAGGTCGCTGCGCGGGCTGGCCGGCATCACCCGCAAGAGAAACTTGATGCCGCGATGCGTGAAATGCGACAGCGCCACCTCATGCAAGCCGAACCTGAACATCGTCAGGGTGATTTTAAAAAACCTCAAAATACGCATGATGGGTGCTGTCCGGTGTCTAGCGCGAGCGGTCCGACGGCGCCGCGCCGTCATCGCTGTCAATCTTGGAATGATGGGATGGGGCGGCTTGCGTGCCGACACGAGCCGCAGCCGGGGGCGCCGTACTGGAGCCGCCGGCCTTAGCGCTCAGGCGGTCCAGCCGGCCGATTCTTTTTTCCAGCCGCGCCAGGGTGTCGCGCAGCGTCGTAATTTCATCGCGCATCTGGTCCAATGCCGTGTGGCGTACCAGTTGCGGATCTTCGTCGAGCAGATATTCGACCACGGATTCGAGCAAATTGCGCCCCGAGCGGCGCGCATGTTCCAGCGCCGCGCGTGTGCTCTGAGCCAGTTGATGCGCAGGAGCATCGCCGATCAAGCCGGCCAGATCCTCTTCTGGTTCCCAGCGCAAATGCTCGGCCAGGCGCGCAATGGTGGAAGCGAACTCAGCATCGCCCTCGATCCTCACATGCTTCATCGCGGCAGCTTGACCGCCTTGCGCAAACGCGGGCAACGCGTCAGTCGTAGCGGTAATGATCACGTCGAAGCGCGGCGCGGCAGCGGCTTCACTCGCGGCCTCGCCCTTGGTGTCGCCGGTATCACCCGCCGCCGCCGGTTGCGGCAAAGCTTCAAGCAGCCCCTCGTCGGTCACCCTCACATCCAGTGCGATTTGCAAGGCGGCGAGCCGCGCGGTTTTACCCGCATAAGGTGCCAACTGCGCCCGGCCCCAAGGCTCACGGGCTAACAAGTGATTGATGGCGGCGGAAAAAGGTCGTGCTGCGAGCGTCATGGAGTCGATTTGAAAAGTGTCGCACGGAGAGTGTCGCGCGGACCGCGGCCAACATCGATCCCGCTCATGAGTCGAACTCATTGGTCAAACTCATTGGTCAAAACTTAAGCATCGGCCTCAATATTTGGTGCCGATATGCAACGCGCACACGCCGGCCGACAAGTTGAAATACTTGACCCCTTCCAGGCCCGCCTGTTCCATCAGGGTTTTTAATGTGTCCTGGTCGGGGTGCATGCGGATCGATTCAGCCAGATAACGATAACTTTCGGCGTCTTTGGCGATTTTATCGCCCAACCAAGGCAGGACTTTGAACGAATACACGTCATAAGCCTTGGCCAGCGGAGCCCAAACCTTGGAGAACTCCAGCACCAGCAAACGGCCGCCCGGTTTCAGCACGCGCCGCATTTCAGCCAGCGCGGCATCTTTATGGGTCATATTGCGCAGGCCGAACGCCACCGTCACGATATTGAAGTAGTTATCGGGAAACGGAATTTTTTCGGCGTCGCACAACAACGTGGGGGTGATCACCCCGGCGTCGTTCAAGCGGCTACGGCCGACTCGCACCATCGATTCATTGATATCGGTCAGCCACACCTCGCCCGTCGGTCCGGCTTTCTTGGCAAAAGCCTTGGCCAGGTCGCCCGTGCCGCCGGCGATATCCAGCACTTTGTAGCCGGGGCGAACCGCTGCCTGGCTGATGGTAAAAGTCTTCCACACCCGATGCAGGCCGGCCGACATCAAGTCGTTCATCACATCGTAGCTGGATGCGACCGAATGGAAAACGCCGGCGACCTTGCTCGCCTTCTCGTCTTCGTTGACTTGCTGGAAGCCAAAATGCGTCTTGCTCATAGTTCGATTCCTGAGTGATTCATCCGCTGCGGCACGCCCGACACCAAATCCCGGGCTGCCCGCGAGCATTTTACCCGTCAATGGGCGTGACCGTGGCCTCTCGTCGGCGGGTCGGCCGCCATCGGCGTATCGCGCTCGACGCCGGCTGCGGCCAATTGGTTTAAATAGGCCTGCCACAACACGTCATGTTGTGTGGCCAATTCGTAAATATGATCCCACGAATAAATACCGGTTGAATGCCCGTCCGAGAAGGTCGGCTGGATCGCGTAATGGCCAACCGCGTCGATCCGTGTAATCGTCACTTCGCGTTTGCCGGTTTGCAGCGTTTCCTGGCCCACGCCGTGGCCGCGCACTTCGGCGGAAGGCGAATTGACGCGCAGAAATTCGAACGGCAAACGATAACTCGAACCGTCGGCATACTGGATTTCCAGCACTTTCGACTGGGTGTGCAAGGTGATGCCGCTGGGGATCGGGGTGTCGCGCTTAAGTCCTGCCATGATGCCACTCTCTTTTAAGGTGCCGCCGGCTGCGGCCGGGATGCATCGCCGGCCCGGGCGGGCTTAATTAACCGGCTTGACGGGCTGATTAACCAACGGGCTTAACTAATCGACTTAACTAATCGACTTAACTAATCGACTTAACCAAGTAAGCCGATTCTGCCTGGCTCGGCTTGCCCGCCGCGTGCCCAGGCAGCGGACTAGCTGCGCGCCAGCGCCTGACGCAAAGCCTCGGGCAGCTGCGCCGCGCGTGCGGCCCGCGTGGCCAGCAGGGCCGGGTCCACCGTGTGCCGCTTGGGAGCCCACACCGGCGAGGGGAAATGCGCGTCGTCGGCAAAGCGCGGAATCACATGCCAGTGTAAATGGGGAACCTGGTTGCCCAGGCTCGCCAGATTGATTTTGTCGGGCGACATGATCTCACGCAATACCTGTTCCACGCGAATCACGACTTGCATCAGATGCAATTGTTCAGCCGCATCGAGATCCGACAACTCGGCAAGATGCGCCTGCCACACCACCCGGCAAAAACCCGGATATTCATGCTCGTGCGCCAGGATCACGCGTAATTGCGCGTCCTGCCACACCAGTTCGCCGCCCGGCTCGGCGCACAGCGGACAAACCGTCGGTACTGCGGCTGACGCGGCGCTCACACCAGCACCCGTTCGATACCGCCGGCATTGGCGCGTGCCACATACTCCGGCAGCCAATTCTCGCCGAGCAGATTGCGCGCGATTTCGACCACGATATAGTCGGCCTTGACCTCGGTATCTTCTTCGTAACGCGACAAACCTTGCAAGCAGGACGGGCAGCTGGTCAACACCTTGACCTCGCCGGTAAAGTCTCCGGCGCGAACCCGGTCGGCGCCCTTGCGCATTTCTTCCTCTTTGCGGAAACGCACCTGGGTCGCGATATCGGGCCGGGTGACGGCAAAGGTACCCGATTCGCCGCAGCATCGATCGGCCTTCTCGATCCGGTAACCGTCGTGCTCCGCGCCCATCAACTGGTTCACCAGCTTGGTCGGGTCCATGGTCTTGATCGGCGTGTGGCAAGGGTCGTGATACATATAACGCATGCCGTTGACCCCTTCCAGCCTGACGTTCTTTTCCAGCAGGAATTCATGAATATCGAGAATCCGGCAACCGGGGAAAATCTTCTCGAATTCATAACCGGCAAGCTGGTCATAACAGGTGCCGCACGACACCACCACCGTCTTGATGTCGAGGTAATTCAGCGTATTGGCCACCCGATGGAACAGCACGCGGTTATCGGTGATGGTCTTTTCAGCTTTGTCGAATTGTCCGGCGCCGCGTTGCGGATAACCGCAACACAAATAGCCCGGCGGCAATACCGTCTGCACCCCGACATGCCAGAGCATGGCCTGGGTCGCCAGACCGACTTGCGAAAACAAACGCTCCGAACCGCAACCGGGGAAATAAAACACGGCTTCGGTATCGGCCGTGGTGGTCTTGGGGTCGCGAATAATCGGGACAATTTTATTGTCTTCGATATCGAGCAAGGCCCGAGCGGTTTTCTTCGGCAGATTGCCCGGCATTTTTTTGTTGATGAAATGCACCACCTGCGCCACCACCGGCCGGGCACCGGTGGTGCTGGGCGGTTTGATGGTCTGTTTGCGGGCGAATTTCTTCAATAGATCGTGACCCAGGCGCTGCGCCTTGAAGCCCAGACCGATCATGGTCGCCCGCGTGGCATTGATGGTCTGCGGGTTGGTCGCATTGAGGAAGAACATGCCGGCCGCCTGGCCCGGATTAAATTTCTTCTTGCCCATCTTGCGCAGCAGGTTGCGCATATTCATCGTCACGTCGCCGAAGTCGATCTTGACCGGGCAAGGCGTTTCGCATTTATGGCAGACCGTGCAGTGGTCGGCCACATCGTTGAACTCGTCCCAATGCTTGATCGACACGCCACGCCGGGTTTGTTCTTCGTACAGAAACGCCTCGATCAACAGCGAGGTCGCGAGGATCTTATTGCGCGGGCTATACAGCAGGTTGGCACGCGGCACATGGGTGGCGCAAACCGGCTTGCATTTACCGCAGCGCAAACAATCCTTGATACTGTCCGAAATCGCGCCGATATCGGATTGCTGCATGATCAGCGATTCGTAGCCCATCAAACCGAAGCTGGGCGTGTACGCATTGCGCAGATCGGCGCCCTCCATCAGCTTGCCCTTATTGAAGCGGCCGTGCGGGTCGACCCGCAGTTTGTAGGCGCGGAATTCGCTGATCTCGGCTTCGGTCAGGAATTCCAGCTTGGTGATGCCGATGCCATGCTCGCCCGAGATCACCCCGTCCAGGTCGCGCGCCAGCTTCATGATGCGCACCACTGCGGCATGCGCGTCCTGCAGCATCTCGTAGTTGTCTGAATTCACCGGCAAATTGGTGTGCACATTGCCGTCGCCCGCATGCATGTGCAAGGCGACGAAGACCCGGCCGCGCAACACCTGCTTGTGGATTGCCTGCGCCTCTTCGAGGATCTGCTTGAATTCGCCGCCGCTGAAGATATGGCGCAACGGCACGCGGATTTCGCTTTTCCAAGAAATCCGGATGGTGCGATCCTGCACTACATCGAACAGGCTGGCATCGCGCTGCGTGTCGCTGCGCTGGGCGAAGGTTTCCGCCAATGCGTCGTAACCATGCATCACCAGATGATGACGTGCTTCGCGCAAGGGCTGGTCCAGATGGTCGCGCACATATTCCCAGCGCGCGCGGGTCTTGCGCAATAGGTCGAGGGCCGTGTTGACGCGGTCTTCGAGCAGCTCGGCGCTGGGAATTTCGTTGGCATCGTCGCTTTTGCCCAGCGGCAATTTGCCCACCGAGAAAAAGCTTTCGAGCGAGTCGATCAGTTGCAGCTTGTTTTTGATCGACAACTCGATATTGATGCGTTCGATCCCGTCGGTGTATTCGCCCATGCGGTTAAGCGGAATCACCACGTCTTCATTGATCTTGAAAGCGTTGGTATGTTTGGCGATGGCGGCCGTGCGTGAGCGGTCGAGCCAGAAACGCTTGCGCGCCTCGGCGCTGACCGCGACAAAACCTTCGCCGCTTTTGCCGTTTGCCATGCGCACCACTTCGGAGGTGGCGGCAGCCACCTTGTCGGCGTCGTCGCCCACAATGTCGCCGATCAGGACCATTTTCGGAAACGCGCTACGTTTGGATTTGGTCGCATAACCGACGGCACGCAAATAACGCTCATCCAGATGCTCAAGCCCGGCCAAAATCGCACCGCCCTGCTTCGACGTCTCAAACAGGAAATCCTTGATCTCGACGATGCTTGGAATCGCATCGCGCGCCTGGCCGAAAAATTCCAGGCACACCGTGCGCGTATGCGCCGGCATTTTGTGCAGCACCCAGCGCGCGCTGGTGATCAAACCATCGCAGCCTTCTTTCTGGATGCCCGGCAAACCCGCCAGGAATTTATCGGTGACGTCCTTGCCCAGCCCTTCCTTACGGAAACGCTTGCCTTCGATTTCCAGCAATTCGGTGCGCAACAAAACCGTGCCCGGCGCGTGGTCGCCGTCGAACCATTTCAGCTCGAAGCTGGCCACGGGAATGTCGTGAATCTTGCCCATATTGTGGGCCAGCCGGGTGATTTCCAGCCAGTTTCCTTCCGGGTCGACCATCCGCCACCAGGCCAGATTGTCGAGCGCTGTGCCCCACAACACCGCCTTTTTGCCGCCGGCATTCATCGCCACATTGCCGCCGATGCAGGATGCATCGAGTGAAGTCGGGTCGACCGCAAACACATACCCGGCTTTTTCGGCCGCATCGGTCACGCGCCGCGTCACCACCCCCGCGCCGGAAAAAATGGTCGCGACCTTGCCCTCAACCCCGGGCAAGTCGGTCAAAGTCACCTCACCCAACTGCTCCAGCTTTTCCGTGTTGATCACGGCGGCGAACGGGGTCAACGGAATCGCGCCGCCGGTGTAGCCGGTGCCGCCCCCGCGTGGAATCACGGTCAGGCCGAGTTCGAAACAGCCCTTGATCATCGCGGCGATTTCTTGCTCGGTATCGGGTGTCAACACCACAAACGGGTATTCGACGCGCCAATCGGTCGCGTCGGTCACATGCGACACGCGCGACAGGCCGTCAAAGCGGATATTGTCTTTCTGCGTATTACGCCCCAATACTTTAAGGGTGCGCCGACGCAGCTCGGCGGTTTGCTGGAATTCGGCGGCAAAATCGCGCACCGCATTACGCGCCGCCAATACCAGCGCCTCGACCCGGGTAGCGCGCTCGCGCACGGTGCCCGTGGCGTCGCCGCGATGGCTGGACAAATCGGCGCGGCTGCGCTTTTCGATTTCGTTCAGGCGGTGATCCAAAGCGTCGATCAGCAGCGCCCGGCGCTTGGGATTATCGAGCAGATCGTCCTGCAAATACGGATTGCGCCGAACCACCCAGATATCGCCCAGCACTTCATACAGCATCCGCGCGGAACGGCCGGTGCGGCGTTCGGCGCGCAACTCGTCGAGCGCGCTCCACGCTGCGTCGCCGAGCAAACGGATGACGATTTCACGATCCGAAAAAGAGGTGTAGTTATAGGGGATTTCGCGCAGACGAGGTGCGGCGTCTTGGGTCGCGGCCGGTTGGCCGTGCGGATCGAATACTTGGGGTGCGTTCATGTTCGACAGTTCGGTGAGCCGGCGTGGGGCTTGCCGGCAGGTACACAATAATTTTGTTGTGCACCGGTAGACTGGGGATGTAACTTAGGCCGGACGGGTCAGCCGGTCGATCAACGCCGGGTAGGCGGATTCAAGCGGTTGCCAGGGAACTGCCCGTGTATGACGGGGAGCGCCACGATCGTGCGCTGCAGGTAGCCGCGACGCATGGCGCCGAGAAGAGACAGGCGCAGGCGTGATGGAACCCGCCTACAGGCGAAGCACCGCGCAATTTCTGTTTCAGGCCAGCCATCGGATCGCTTTGGGTTCGTATTGGGGTTCGTAAAGTCCGATTGTACTGCATCGTCACGTACGGTGTCTCGGGCCGCTGGCCGGGCCGCCCGCAGTGCCGCCCGCGGCCGGCCTGGCTTGAGTGGCGGGCTAACGACATATTCGGGGCGCATTTCAGGCGAATTCGTGGGGAAATCCGGGGCTGGAGAGGCGTAGACGCTATGATTAGCGTTTGCGCCGATCGATCCGGATTCGGCTTGATTCGCTTTTTTTCAACATTTTCACCACTTTTCGAGCCTAGTTTGCATGTCCGCACCCGACTACCTGAAGAAGATCCTGACCGCCCGCGTCTATGACGTGGCCCGTGAAAGCGAGCTGGATTATGCCCGCGCCCTATCCACCCGGCTGGGCAATCAGGTCTATTTGAAGCGCGAAGATAACCAGACGGTGTTTTCGTTCAAATTGCGTGGGGCCTTCAATAAAATGGTCCAATTGTCGCCCGAAGAACTGGCGCGCGGGGTGATTACCGCCTCCGCGGGCAACCATGCTCAAGGTGTGGCTTTGGCCGCCGCCCGCCTCGGCTGCCGCGCCGTGATCGCGATGTCGGTCACCACCCCGCAGGTCAAAGTCGACGCGGTGCGCACCCATGGCGGCAGTGCGGTTGAAGTGGTGTTGTTTGGCGACTCCTACACCGATACCTATCAACATGCGCTGGGTTTGCAGGCGGAGCAGGGGCTCACTTTCGTCCATCCCTTCGACGATCCGGACGTGATTGCGGGCGCGGGCACGGTCGGCATGGAAATCCTGCGTCAGTTGCAAGGTCCGATCGATGCGATTTTTGTCCCCATCGGCGGCGGCGGCCTGATCGCCGGGATCTCGGCGTTTGTCAAAGCCTTGCGCCCGGAAATCAAGGTTATCGGAGTCCAGACCGAAGATTCGTGTGCCATGGCGCAGTCGCTGCGGGCGGGCGAACGTATCACCTTAAGCGATGTCGGCCTGTTTTCCGACGGTACGGCGGTCAAGCTGGCGGGCGCCGAAACCTTCCGCCTCTGTCGCGAAAACGTCGATGAAATCGTGCTGGTCGATACCGATGCTTTATGCGCCGCGATCAAGGACATTTTCCAGGAAACCCGGAGTCTGCTGGAACCGGCCGGAGCCTTGGCCGTCGCCGGTTTGAAAGCCTATGTCGAGCGGGAACAGGTGCAGGGCCGCACTTTTGTGGCAATTGCATCGGGCGCCAACATGAACTTCGACCGGATGCGTTTTGTCGCGGAACGCGCCGAAGTCGGCGAGGAAGGCGAAGCGGTCTTTGCCGTCACGATTCCCGAGGAACGCGGCAGCTTCAAACGCTTTTGCGAACTGGTCGGCGCGCGTAATGTCACTGAATTCAACTACCGCATCGCCGATGCCCGCCAAGCCCATTTATTTGTCGGGGTGCAAACCCGCAAACGCAACGAAGGGGCCGTGATTGCGGCCAGCTTCGAAGCCCACGGCTTTGCCACAGTGGACCTGACCCACGACGAACTGTCCAAACAGCATATCCGCTATATGGTCGGCGGCCACTCCCCGCTGGCCGACAATGAATTACTCTACCGTTTTGAATTTCCCGAGCGGCCGGGTGCGCTGATGCGTTTTCTGTCGTCGATGGCACCGAACTGGAATATCAGCCTGTTTCATTACCGCAACCAAGGCGCCGACTACAGCAACATTCTGGTCGGGATTCAGGTGCCCGCCAACGAACAGGCCGCCTTCGAACAATTTCTGCAGACACTCGGCTATGCTTACTGGAACGAGAGCAGCAACCCGGTGTATAAGCTGTTTTTGTCCTGAACTCTTATTTCCTCCAGGCCGAGCGGCCTGGGTTGCCGAGAACCGCCGCCATGCCCTACACGCTGGAAGACAAGCTGGTGGTCGCCATTTCGTCGCGGGCCCTATTTGATTTCGAAGCCGAGAATCGCGTTTTCGAAAAAGACAACGACCGCGCCTACCAGGCTTTGCAACTTGAGCGCATCAACCTCCCGGCGCAGCCTGGGGTGGCCTACCCCTTGATCCGCAAGCTGCTGTTGCTCAATGGCGGCATCGAGACCGAACGCCGCGTCGAAGTGGTGATCCTGTCGCGCAACGACCCGGTCAGCGGTTTGCGCGCCTTTCATTCCTGCGAGGCGCTGGACTTGAAAATTGAGCGCGGCGTATTTACCCGCGGCCGGCCGCCGTTTCGCTACCTGCGTTCATTCAACGCCGACCTGTTTTTGTCGGCCAACCCGGACGACGTGCGCGATGCACTGGCGGCAGGTTTTCCGGCGGCACGGGTGTATCCCGAATCGGTAAAAATGGCCGAACAGCACCCCGATGAAATCCGCATCGCCTTCGATGGCGACGCCGTGCTGTTTTCTGACGAGGCAGAGCGCATTTTCAAAGCGCAAGGGCTGGACGCATTTATCCTCAACGAAACCAGCAAGGTCAACCTGCCGTTGCGCGACGGGCCGCTCAAACCGCTCCTGGCCGCCTTGCATCGCCTGCAAAAAGCCGCCGACGACACCACGCCCGTACGCATCCGCACCGCACTGGTAACGGCACGCTCGGCACCGGCACACGAACGCGCGATTCGGACCCTGATGCAATGGGATATTGAAATTGACGAAGCGATGTTCCTCGGCGGAATGGACAAAGGGCAGTTCCTGCGCGAGTTCGAACCCGATTTTTTCTTTGACGACCAGATCAGCCATTGCGTTTCCGCACTCGGCTTTTCGCCAACCGGGCATGTGCCCAGCGGTATAGCCAACCATGACACCTGAACAATCCCAACTCGGCCGCGCCGTGGCGTACCAGGATCACTACGATCCCAAGCTGTTATTCGCCATCGATCGCTTGCGCGCCCGGATGGAAATCGACGTACCCGCGCCGCTGCCGTTTTTCGGCGCCGATATCTGGAATGCCTACGAATTATCGTGGCTGACGCCGCGCGGCAAGCCGCAAATTGCGCTGGCCACCTTTGTCGTGCCGGCCGACTCGCCCAATATTATCGAATCGAAATCGTTCAAGCTGTACCTGGGTTCGTTTGCCCAGACCCCGTTCGATTCGACCGAGCTGATGCGCGACACCATCAAGCGCGACGTTTCGGCGGTGTGCGGCGCGGCGGTCCAGGTCAAACTGACCCAGCCTTTCGAATTCGGCAAGCTGGTGCTGGATGAACTCAGCGGCACCTCGCTCGACCGCCTCGATCTGGACACCGATATCTATCACCCCGACCCCAGCTTGCTCAAGGCCAACCATGAGGAAGCGCCAACGGAAGAGACGCTGGTGTCGAACCTGTTGAAATCGAATTGCCCGGTCACCGGCCAGCCCGATTGGGGCAGCGTGCAAATCCGTTATGTCGGCCCCCCTATCGACCATGCCGGCCTGCTGCGCTACATTATTTCGTATCGCAGCCATACCGGTTTTCACGAGCAATGCGTCGAGCGGATTTTTATGGATGTGCTGCGTGCCTGCGCCCCCGTCAAATTGGCGGTATACGCCCGCTACACCCGGCGCGGCGGCTTGGATATCAACCCGTTTCGCACTAATTTCAACCAGCCGCTGCCGGACAATGCGCGCGGCGCGCGGCAATAATTCGAACCAAGGGGCTTTTGTGTCTGCCACAGTGTCTGCTACCGCGCACCCATCTGCCGTCGCGCAGTATGGCGAGCGCCCAATCGATCCTTTAAGCAAAGGCTTGGGACCGCTACCCGCGGCCTCGACAGCGCTGGCCGATGCCGGGGCATTGCAATGGAACCTGCTGCGTGAAGATATTTCCCTGCCGGCCGCTGTGCTCTCGGCCGAAAGGCTCGCGCACAATCTGCAGTGGATGCAGCAGTTTGTCAGCGAATACCGCGTACAGCTCGCGCCACACGGCAAAACCACCATGGCGCCCAAGCTGTTCCGCATGCAGCTCGCGGCCGGTGCCTGGGGCATCACCTTGGCGACGCCGCCTCAGGTGCAAGCCGCTTACCACGGCGGAGTGCGGCGGGTGCTGATGGCCAATCAACTGGTCGGCCGGCAAAATATGGCGATGATCGCCGGCCTGCTGCATGATCCGGATTTCGAATTTTTCTGCGTGATCGACTCGGTGGATAACGTCAATCAGCTTGGCGCCTTCTTCCAGCAAGCAGGACGACCGCTCAATGTGTTGCTGGAAATCGGCTGCACCGGCGGCCGCAGCGGGGTTCGCAATCTGGCCCAGCGCGACGCCGTGCTGACCGCACTGGCTCATTGGCCCGATGCGCTCAAGCTGGCCGGCGTCGAATTATATGAAGGGGTGCTGGATGACGAGCACGCGGTGCGCGCGATGTTGAAGCAGGCGGTAAATTGGACCGCGGAGCTGATGCAAGGCGGCATCTTCGCCCGCTCGCCGGCCTTGCTCTCCGGTGCCGGATCGGTCTGGTTCGATCTGGTGGCGGAAGAATTTCAGCCGCTACAGATTCACGGCGCACTTGAAATTGTATTGCGCCCCGGTTGTTATCTGACCCACGACGCCGGTATTTATCGGCATGCGCAGGTTGGTGTGTTGCAGCGCAGCGCCGTGGCCCGGCGCATCGGCGCGGAACTCAAACCGGCCTTGCAGATATGGGCCTATGTTACGTCGCTGCCCGAACCCGGGCATGCGATTATCGGGCTGGGACGGCGCGATGCCGGTTCGGCCTCGGGTTTTCCGATCGCGGCGCGGCATTACCGGCCGGGCACCGAAGCGCCGGTTGAAATCGAGGTCACGCGCAATTGGGAAGTGTTCAAGATGATGGACCAGCACACCTTTTTGCGTATCGCGGTACTGGACGATGTCAAAGTCGGCGATATGATCGCCTTCGATGTCTCGCACCCCTGCCTGACCTTCGACAAGTGGCGGCAACTGCTGGTGGTTGACGCGAACTATGACGTTACTGAGGTGCTTGAAACGTATTTTTGAGTTTGTTTGCGCGCTGATCCGCAATGCTGGCCTCCAGCAGTTTCAGGCCGTCCGATAAGGCGGCTAACTGCTGCTCGGGGATCCGCGCCAGGACTTCATCGAGAAAATCATTGCGCAACGGCATACCGGCTTCGACCACCGCCCGCCCGGCGGGCGTCAAGGTCACATTGGTAATGCGGTTATCGCGCACTTCGACGCTGCGGCTGACCCAGCCCGCAATTTCCAGGCTCTTGATCTGCCGGGTCAATGCGCCCGGGTCGAGTTGCAGTTTTTCC
>JAMFSV010000027.1 GCA_026225455.1 Burkholderiales bacterium
ACGGCCAACGCCGAAGCGGTGGGGCGTGCTGCGGTTGAGCTCAATGAAGAAAGGTTAGCTGCTTAACACCGCGGCCTGCAATTGCTGGCCGATCCCGATGTCGACGCACCGCGCCGGCATCGGTCCGAATCTTTTTAAACATAATCGAATCACAGGAATCCATCATGACCAATGCAGTTCTCAAACGTTCCCTCGTCACCTCGCCACGCCAAGCGATGGAAGTCATCGCGACTCAATTCGGCGCGATACTGCCGGAAGGAAACGATGCCGGCCTGGCGGTAGTCATCGACAACATGGTGCCGCTGAACGTCGCACCGGTCGGCACCGACCGCATCGCCTTGTTCTGTCACCTGGCCGATGTGCCGCAAATGACCCCGCAAGCCTGGACCGGCATGCTGAGCGAAGCCACCACCTGGGGCATCGATGGCGAAACCATGCGTTTTACGGTACTGGACCAGTTTGTCGCCTTGATGTGGAGTTTCGAGCCGAACCTGCCGACCGATGAATTAACCGCACGGCTGCGTCTGGTGGTGGAACGCGCGGTGGCTGTCGCCCGCATGATCCGCAAGCTCGAACACCAAGATTAAACCTAATCGCCCTGGGCCGGGGCTTATCGCACCGGCTCGCGTAAGCTCTGGAGAAGTCCATGCAATCATCGATTGAAGCATTGCCGGCCACCGGCCGGCCCGAAGAACACGAGATGGCGGCAAATCCGCAGTTGCCCCCCATCGCAACCGCCACCTCGACCGCCCTGCCTGACGGCGGCACACTTCCTACTCGCAGGCTTGTCGCCAACCCCGGGGTGATACGGCAGGACACACGTCCACTCAATGTAACGGTGCCGGTATTTACCGAGAGATCGAAGCAGGGCAAACCTGATGCCATGCTGAAGTTCGGCGCGGTGACCTCGACCCTGCCGATGGAAGAACCTTCCATGTTCCAAAAAATCCGTTACGCGCTCGACCCGCGTAATCTTTACCGCATGCTGGGCAGCCTGTGCAGTGTCAACCCGCAGAAGGTCGAACAGACACTGGAGGCGCTCCACCTCCAGGTCATTCAGGCAACCCAGGTGCCGATTCCGGGACCGGCGTCCAATCTGTTGCCCAACATGACGGCGAATAACCCCATCACGCGCTTCTGGACCGACACAAGTATTGCGGCCACCGTGCCGCGTCCTTCGCCGGCGATTTGCCGGGAACTCGAAACCTTGGACAGTCAGCAGATTGCCCACCCCAGCGCCAACCCGGCGCTGAACAAACTCGGTTTGTCGTTCTCGTTTCAAGCGGCGAATATTCCGCCCGCCAACGAAAAACAAGTATTGGAGTTCCTGCAGAAGCCCGACATGGTCAACCTGATCGTGCAGCAGATCCAGACCCCCGCCGCTTCCGGCTCGGCCGCCACCGCCGCGCCGTCCACCGCCGCCCGGGCGCTCAACGTACTGCGTCACGCCGCGGCAAGCAGTCAATTCCCCGAGATGATGGGGCTGCTCGATCAAACACACCCGCGGTTGGAAGCTTTTCAGCATTTGCTGCAAGCCGACGCGCAGGCGCACGCGCCGCTTACGGGCGGCGCGGTGAACGAAGCAGGCAGCACCAGTCATACCTTTGCCCGCCAAGTGGTTGAAGCGAATGCACTGCGCGTATTGGGCACCACACCACTCTCCGGTCCGCAAAAAGCCGATGCCTTCGCGTGGCAGAATGGCCTGCGCGACAACGGCCCTGCAAGCGATCATGCGACGGTCAAAAACTGGCTGGCCAAGATGGTCCCCGAATACGCGCAAAATGACGTCAGCGTGCGCTCGCCGCTGCGCGCAGCGCGTGCCGGCCTGGGTGGCGCCGATTTGCGCACGCTCAAGGAAGAGGGCAACGATCTGGTGCCGCTGGTCAAGTCGCCGGCCGTCAATACGCTGGTGGCTTCGCTGCGCACCAATATCGCCGGACAAATCAACCACGGTAATGACTTGCCGTTGGATAGCCGCGCCAAACTACTGGCCCAATTGGTGGCCTTGGACACCTGGTCGCCCGAACGTCACGCCAATCTGGAGGTGAACGATATCGTCAATGGGCGCGAGTTCAACCTCAGTGGCAACACGGTGCAAAGCAGGGATCTCGATACTTACGCCAAATTTGCGATAACGGGACAAGCGATTCCTACCGATGGCGCCATCGCCAATACACCCGCGCCGAACCTCACGCCGGCCCAGGTCACAGCGCATAGGGAATTGCTCGACATGGCGAAAAGCCAGTTGAAAGACGTGCGCATGAATCTTTCATGTATCGATACCTTGTCCCGCGACTTGCCGGAGGACGTCAAAACCCGTAATGCGGCGCAAGTCGACGGCACGGGGCCGACGCTCGCGGAAGTATTCGCCAAGGCCCATCGCGTGATTAACGGCGACACCGCGCAGCCCATTGACGGAAGTGCCAAAGGTGCGATCGACATGATCGAAACGTTCTTCCGTTCGGCCCAGTTCGGCAACAACGTGCGACTGGCCACCAGTTATCTGATGGGTGTCAACACACGCGGCTTCGCCTACAATATCGCCGACTCCGTGTACCAGGACGCCGAAACCGCGGCACACCATCCAGTGCTGATACGCGGCAATCTCATGGCGGAACGGAACGTATCGAATGTCATGCGCTACGGCGTCGCAACCCATGGCGGCGAAATGTCATTTGGCCAGGAAGTGCGTTACACCGGCGGCGGCGGCGCCGGTGCGCAAGCAGGTCGCAATTTCGGCCCGGACGATCACACCTCGTTGGGACGTGTCGCCGGCGGCGGCGACGTTGACGCTTACCTGTACGACCACACCGAATTCAACGGCATCATGTTCCGCTCGATGCGCGAAGTCGGCGAGGTGGATCTGGCTCAACAGCCCCCGCGCTTCGCCCATCGCGACAAAGCGGTGCGCGATGAGATGGCCGATCTTCAGGTAACACTGCGCCAATGCGCCCGCGACTTGATGGAGCGGGATAGAAATGCAGTCCCGGGGGAACGGGTGGACCTGGGTCAAGCGATGCTCGAACGGATTGCGGAAACCGGCCTGGATAGCGGTCTTTCTCTGGGCTTAACCAAGCAGGTCACCACCGCACATCGCTCAGCCGTGACCGGCGCCGCAAGCGGCTCGGTCACCACAGCACAGGATCACGGAGCGCGTTTCGCCCTGGGCGCCAACGTTTCCGCCCAACGCGTGTGGAATATGAAATTCACCCAGACCGATACCACCGGCGCCGTGCGCGTGATCAACCACCGCGAAGGCTCGTACATGCGTGCGCAAGCCGGTGCTTCGTTATCGGTCAATGCATTCGACCATAGCGCGGGCGTGCCCCCCAGCGATCTGGCCTCGCACAGTCTGCAGTTGGACGAGGTAGGCGCGCTGGCCAAGGTGCGCTTCGTTTATCACAAGGACAAACTGGTTCCCCGCTTCTGCTTTTCGGACGCGGAATTTCCCGACGTGAAATCTTACGAAAACTATCTCAAGTTTCACGGCGACGAATATTCGGAAATGTTTGGCCATGCTCACGGCGACGACCCTGTTGCCGGGAGACAGGACCTGAACGACCACATCAAGCTGGTGAACGGAATACGCGAACCCAACCACGTGTATTACGCCCGAGCTCGTTTGATGGAACAGCATGCCACGCGGTTGAACGAATACAGCGGCCTCGCCCCGCTCGTGCCAACGCAGATGCAGGCCTTTGGCGCCGAATTGCAGGGCAAACAGCGCGAGCTGGTGGCCGATGAGGAAGCCTTGCAAATCGTCTCCGGCATTGCCTACGCGCCGCAGCTTTATCAAAACGGCGTCGGGCAGATCCTCGGCGGGATCCGGGTCAAGGCCAGCAACGACATGTATGCCGAGCGCGAAATCGTGTTCGACACCATCGGCTGGGCCCCGCTAAAAACCCGCGAGAATGCGGCGCCCTTCACCATCGATGCCTCCGGGCGGCGCAACAACCGCCTGTCATAAAACCCCGCCGGCAGCCGCGCAGCCCGTTTTGGCTGGCTGCCGGCGGCCGTCGCGGCTCCATTCGACAAAACTAAGCGTTTACACCTATTCGACGCCGCAATTCCGCCTTCAGCCAGTCTCAGCAACGCTTTCGCTGCGCCTGCACAGGCACGCCGGGTGTGGGAAGGGAAGATTATGCGAACTTCGCATACAGACATGCAAAGATCGCATCACCGTTTATTTTTTTCACTTCTATCATCCATTCCAGCGTGTGATTGTGTGCACCGCGTAGCCCGGCAATGCGCCTGCCGTGCTACGGGAATGCCGTTAGGGCAGTCATCGACGCCAGCCACGAAACACCAAGGAAAGAGAAGCCATGAAAAACCGTCTCACATTCTTTATCGCCGCCGGCATGATCCTGGGGATCATCGTCGGCTACCTATGCCATATCGGCGCGGTCGATGCCGCCTCGACGAAAACCATCGCCGGGTATTTTTCCATCGTCACCGATATTTTCCTGCGTTTGATCAAGATGATCATCGCGCCGCTGGTGTTCGTCACGCTGGTCTCGGGCTTGGCCGGCATGGACAGCGGCCAGGATGTGGGTCGCATCGGTTTGCGCACCGTCGGCTGGTTCCTCTGCGCCTCGCTGATCTCGCTGGCACTCGGCTTGATGTTGGCCAATGTGCTGCAACCGGGTGCCGGGCTGCATATGATCGCCGGTAGCGACGACGTCAACACCGGTCTCAATACCGCCGGCTTGAACTTCAAGGACATCGTCGAACACGCTTTCCCGACCAGCTTGCTGGACGCGATGGCACGCAACGACATCCTGCAAATCCTGGTGTTCTCGATTTTCTTCGGTTTGGCACTGAGCGCACTCAAGCAAGATCCGCGCGTCAAAGTGGTGATCGAGGCCATCGACGGCATGGTGCCATTGATGCTGCGCTTGACCGACTACGTGATGCGCGCAGCTCCTTTGGGGGTATTCGGCGCCATCGCCTCGGCGGTGACATTGCGCGGCC
>JAMFSV010000028.1 GCA_026225455.1 Burkholderiales bacterium
GAAAATCGGCGCCGACAAGGCCGGTGTCGCCGTAAGCGACCGAGGTTTTATCGAGGTCGACCAGCAGCAACGCACCAACGTCTCGCATATTTTGGCGATCGGCGACATTGTCGGTCAGCCGATGCTGGCCCATAAAGCGGTCCACGAAGGACATGTGGCCGCCGAGGTTGCGCATGGCGAGAAAGCCTACTTCGATGCCCTGCAGATCCCGTCCGTGGCCTACACCGACCCTGAAGTCGCTTGGGCCGGCAAGACCGAAGACCAGTGCAAGGCAGCCGGTATCGAATACGGCAAAGCGGTATTCCCCTGGGCGGCGTCGGGACGTGCCATCGCCAATGGCCGCGATGAAGGTTTTACCAAGCTGCTGTTCGACAAAGAAACGCACCGGGTTATCGGTGGCGGGATTGTCGGCACCAATGCCGGTGACCTCATCAGCGAGGTGTGTCTGGCGGTCGAAATGGGCGCTGACGCCGAAGATATCGGCAAGACCATCCACCCGCACCCAACCTTGGGCGAGTCGGTAGGGATGGCGGCTGAGTTGTTCCTGGGCGTCTGTACCGATTTGCCGCCGGCGCGCAAGAAGTAATCGCCGGATCAAGTCTTGGGTGTTTCAGGATGGAACGGGCCGCGACACTGTCGCGGCCTTTTTATTGGCTTGAGCGGAGCCGGCGGTAAGGGTTGCGTTGGCCGGGTGTAGGGTTGGCCGGGCGCCCGTCGCCGTTTATATGATGTCCGGATAGCCCGTGCTGGATACCCCGTCCTGCAAAAGCAAACGGGCCGCGGAGTGACTCGCGGCCCGTTGCTGTTTGCCCGGGGCGCGCTAGCCGCGCGCCGCCTGGACAAGCTATTTAATCCGGCTTAGTTATTGCGATTGCCGCCGAAAATGCCAAGCAGCATCAGCAGGTTCGCAAACACGTTGTACAGGTCGAGGTAGATCGACAGCGTTGCCGAGACGTAGTTGGTTTCGCCGCCGTTGATGACGCGCTGCAAGTCATACAGCATATACGCGGAGAAAATCACAATCGCCAGGACGGACACCACCAGCATCAATGCCGGCAAGTGCAGGAAGATGTTCGCCACGGATGCCAGCAGCAGGATGATCAGGCCCATGAACAACCAGCTCGACATGCCGGCAAAATTGCGTTTGCTGACGGTGGCAATGGTTGCCATGCTGGCGAAAATCACCGAGGTGCCGCCGAACGCCAGCATGATCAGCGAGGCGCCGTTCGAGAAGCCCAGCGTCATGCCGATCAGGCGCGATAGCAGCATGCCCATGACGAAGGTGAACGCCAGCAGCAGAGCCACTCCGGCGCTGCTGTTACGGAACTTCTGAATGGCGAAGATCAGGCCGAAGGCGACCAGCATGAACACCAGGGAGCCGCCGCCGGAGCGGGTAGTGATGCCGGTCGCAATACCCAGCCAGGCGCCGAAGACGGTAGGCACCATCGACAGCGCAAGCAACAGATACGTGTTGCGCAAGACCTTGTTACGGGTTTCAACGGTTGAAGTTTGGCCTGCGCGGCCAATGTCATAACCCCGAAAATCGCTCATTTTTGCTCCTTGCAAAGAAACTTGGACTACGTCGCCGAATCGGCGGTGTTCTTTCCGGCTCCGGCGGGAGTGGCGACGTCGCTCGATGCGCCGCTTTCACAAATCCGTCAGACGACCCGGTTATATTGGTTGGAGCCTTACAGGCGCGTAAGGTTCCGTTTCAATCATACCTTTGTTCATGTTACAATGCCAGATTCATTTAACAACGTAACTTCCTAATTTTTAGGAGTTTTTATGGCGACTAATATGACAACTGAACGCACCCTTTCCATTATCAAACCTGACGCAGTTGCAAAAAACGTCATTGGTCAGATTTACGCACGTTTCGAAGGCGCTGGCTTGAAGATCGTAGCATCGCGGATGGCTCAACTGTCGCGCGCCGATGCGGAAAAATTTTACGCAGTGCATAGCGCACGTCCGTTCTTCAAGGACCTGGTCGAATTCATGATCTCCGGCCCAGTGGTGATCACCGCTCTGGAAGGCGACAACGCTATTCTGAAACATCGTGACCTGATGGGCGCGACGGATCCGAAGAAAGCGGAAAAAGGCACGATTCGCGCCGATTTCGCAGACAGCATCGACGCCAACGCAGTGCACGGTTCGGACGCAGTTGAAACGGCGCAAGTCGAAATCAGCTTCTTCTTCCCGGAAATCAACATTTATTCGCGGTAAAATCGCGCGGTAAATTGGAATAAGCGACGGGATGCAGCAAATGCCGTTGAGTTTATGATAACGCGGCGTTTTGATAGCATCCCGGCAGTGTCTTGTTTTCCTGCCGTCGAATCCGCAACCTGACAATATAATTCCATTTGCGAAGATTCACGTGCACCTTGCTCTACCCGCAGAACCTAAGTCCGCCGACCGTGCCCATCAGCCAGGAGATTCGATATGACGAATGCGGAAACCGTCAATCTGCTCGATTTCGACGCTGAAGGCTTGGTCGCTTATTGCGGCGGTCTCGGCGAAAAACCGTTTCGTGCCAAGCAGTTGCAACGCTGGATCCACCAGCGTGGAGCAACCGACTTCGAGGCGATGACGGACCTTGCGAAGTCGCTGCGCAGCAAGCTTGCAACCCGGGCCGAAATCTCGGCCCCAGCCATCGTATCCGATAATATTTCGACAGACGGTACGCGCAAATGGCTGGTTGATGTCGGCAACAGCAATGCTGTTGAAACCGTTTATATTCCCGAAGAAACGCGCGGTACGCTGTGCATTTCTTCACAGGCCGGTTGTGCCGTGAATTGCCGTTTTTGCTCCACCGGCAAGCAGGGCTTCAACCGTAACCTCAGCACGGCCGAAATTATCGGTCAGCTCTGGATGGCCGAATTCGCCCTGCGCCAGACCCGCGCCGAATTGCCGGCGCCTGCTTCGGAGCGGGTGATCACCAATGTGGTCATGATGGGCATGGGCGAGCCTTTGCTCAATTACGATGCGGTTCTGCCGGCCTTGCGGCTGATGCTGGATGACAATGCCTATGGCCTGTCGCGGCGCCGGGTGACGGTCTCGACCTCAGGCGTGGTGCCGATGATGGACCGGCTGGGCGCCGATTTGCCGGTGGCGCTGGCGGTTTCGCTGCATGCGTCGAATGACGCTTTGCGCGATAATTTGGTGCCTTTGAACAAAAAATACCCGTTGCATGAGTTGATGGCGGCCTGTCAGCGTTATCTGCGGGTCGCGCCACGCGATTTCATTACCTTTGAATATTGCATGCTGGACGGAGTTAACGACAGCGACGCGCATGCCCGTGAATTGGTGGCCCTGACGCGCGATGTCCCGTGTAAATTCAACCTGATTCCGTTTAATCCGTTTCCGGAGTCGGGTTTGCTGCGCTCCAAGCCGGATCGCATCAAGCATTTTGCGCAAGTGCTGATGGATGCCGGTTTGATTACGACGGTGCGCAAGACCCGGGGCGACGATATCGATGCCGCTTGCGGCCAACTGGCCGGTGCGGTGCAAGATCGCACACGTCTGGCTCAACGTAGCCGTGATGCATTGTCGAGCCGCGTGATCGAGGTGCACCCCGTATGACGTGTGCGGCGGCGCCTTATTTTGCGATCTGGACGCGCGATATGGATAAGGGTCCGGCCTGCGTTACGCCCATACTGTTTTCCGCCAGGGTGCCCCAAACCTCGCGTGGGCGCAGGAAAGCGTCTATTCTCTTGGCTTTGCGCTCGCTCTGCTGCAAGATTGCGGTTGGCGGCAGGCATCCATCGTTTCAGGCTGGGGCTGGCACCGCTAATTTTCCTTTCTCCCGCAAGGGTGTTTACCTAATTCCCGTTCGATCAAGGATTTCTGGATGAGCAACGATTTGCCGGCGATGCCACCTGCACCTGAAGAAGAGCCGCCTCAGCGCGTGCCGGAAAGTGTGTCGGGTTCGGTGCAGGCGCATGCGCCTGTCGAACCCTCTGGACAAACCGGCATGGAATCCGTCAGCGAAGTCGGCGCGCGCCTGGCGCAGTTGCGCACGCAGCGCGGCATCAGCCTGGAAGATATCTCAGCCCGTCTCAAAGTCGCGGTGATCAAGCTGAAAGCGCTGGAAGGCGGCGATCTGAGTCGCTTGAAAGACGTTACTTTCGCTTTGGGGGTGGTGCGCAGCTACGCCAAGATCCTGGGCGCCGACCCGGAACCCATGGTGCGGGTATTGCGCCGCGCCTATGGCAGCAATGAACAAGATTTGTCGATGCCCGCTTCCAGCGGCGCGAGCTTGCCGCGGGGCAAGATGTCGGTCAATTGGCGCGGTGCGCAACCGCGCCGTAGCAGCGGCTGGCAATGGGGTGGAGTGGGTTTGGTGGTGGTGGCGATCTGTCTGGTGTTGGTATTTCGCGACGGACGTGAGCCGGCTAGCTGGTTTGCCCATTTGAAACAGAAAACCGCGGATACCGTCGCCTCGAATGATGGCGCCAGCGCCGGCAGCGCGGCTCCGGCCACCGCTGCATCGGACGCGCCATGGCCTGCCAGCGGGGTTGAGGGCGGTCCGCCGCCGGATAGCAATGCACCGGCCGTGGCTGACGCGGCTCCGGCGGCACCTGCGCCGACTCCGGCGGTGGTCCCGGCTGCAACTCCTGAAGCGGCCCCGGCTCAAACTGCGGTAGCGAGCGCCGCCAAGGCGCCGGCTACTTCGGTGCCGAGCGCAGCCGTCAGTGCCATGGCTGCGGCCAGCACGCCGGCCGCGGCCAAGAATGCTGCCGTAGTCAACGCCGCGAGTGCGGCATCCGCGCCCGCAGCCTCGGTTGCAGCCGCGCCGGGTGCGCCGGCAACCTTGACCTTCAAGGTCACGGAAGATAGCTGGATCAGCGTGCGTCAGCAAGACGGACACGAGGTGTTTTCGGGGCTGGTTCACCCCGGCGACGGACAGCAGGTCGAGGGTACGCGTCCGCTCAAAGTGGTGGTCGGCAATGTCCACGGGATCGAGGCGATGGATATCGATGGCGAAGAAGCCAACCTCAAGCAATACTTTAATTCGCCGGGCAATGTGGCGCACTTTACGCTGCCCTGACGAGAAAATTTGCCCCGCGCGGCGGCATGTCCGAGCGCGCAACAGATTAGGATTTACGCAGATTTTCCTGGCATGGCATGCTGACGAAGACAGTACACACGTGCGGCGGGGAAGCATCACGCCGCAGGGTAATTTGCGTAAGTCCTACAGATCAATCACAGGTGATTTCGATGCAGCAATACAATCCGGTTTTCGGCGGCTCGGCTAAGCGCCGCAAGGCTAATGGGGTAGATGTTTCGTGGGGCGACAACCACGTCGGTATCGGCGGCGATGCGCCGATACGTGTGCAGTCGATGACCAATA
>JAMFSV010000191.1 GCA_026225455.1 Burkholderiales bacterium
GCTGGGGCGATATGCCGGTAGCGTCCGGCGCCACGCAGAGTGCGGTGTCGGTGGCGCAGTAGTAGTCGGGCGGCTTGCAGGTTTGTCTTCGGCTGAACCTGCAAGCATCACCGGGATACCGGGTTTAATCAGCTTATCGGCATGCGTCTTGGTAATCGAGGCCGCATGCCGGCCCAAGCTTCAGGCCGTGAGTTCGCTCGCGGCCTGTGTCTTTGGCTGATGCTGTTGGAGCGCGGGTTTGACCGAAAGCTGGTGCCAGGATTGTTTGCCGATGCCGTCGCAGTGATACTCGATCTCCGGCTGCAGGTCGTTTTCGCTGCACCACGCTTGAAATGTCTGCCATAAAGCATAGTACGGATGCGTCGGCTGGCCGATGCCGTTTTCGCGTTTCCAACGGTAGGTTTGCAGGATTGCGGCCACTGCTTCGTGATGGCCGTTACCCAGTAGCAGCGGCTTGATTTCGATGCGCGCCAGAATATCGGTGGTGAATTGCGTGATGGCGCGGTGGAAGAAATCTTTTACGGCCTGCAGATCGCGTTCGGCACAGAGTCCTTTTTGCGCCGTATGCTGTTCCAATTCGAGCAGGCAATGCGCTTTTTTGTCGTTGATTTGGGTGCCCAGTATTTCGCCTAGGGATGGATTGGTCATAGCGTGCTCCAGGGTTTCAGGCTGATTTGAGTATAAGCCTGTGCCGCACGCCGGGTAAGCAAGTAGAAACCCGCGACAGTTGACGCACCAGCCAACAATCGCAAGCGCTGGGCGGGTACTGTTTAATCTGGCGCGGAGCCGCGATGCAGGGCATTTTGACGCCGGCCGCGATGGGTTTTGAGCCGCACGGCGCAACTTGATCGAGGAGTGAAGTGCAGCGCTTGATAGTGCGTTGGCGCTCAGCGCACAATTAGATATATCCCTATAATCCGGCTGTGCTGTTTACTGAATATTAAACCTCAACGCACCCTCGTTTAAGCCGGATCACCGCTGTCATACCGCGCCTACCCTCAACCCAGGTCGAGTCGATATCGATGGGGTTGGGCGACCGGACCCAGGTTTAAACGAGCTTTTTGCAAAGGGAAGCATCATGGACCGCCTTCAGGCGATGGAAGTGTTTACGCGGGTGGTTGAGGTCAGCAGCTTTACCAAAGCTGCCGAGACCTTGCGCCTGCCGCGCGCCACCGTGACCAATACAATTCAGGCGCTGGAAGCGCATCTGGGCGTCAAACTGTTGCACCGGACCACGCGGCGCGTCAATGTGACCGAGGATGGCGCCGCGTATTACGAGCGCTGCATCCGCATCCTCGCCGATATAGAAGAAACCGAAAGTGTGTTTACAGATGCCCGCACCAGCCCGAGGGGCCGTTTGCGCGTCGACATGCCCGGCTCGATCGGGAAGATGTTCCTGCTGCCCAATCTGGCTGAATTTCATGCGCGTTACCCCGATATCGAATTGATGTTCGGCATGGGCGACCGCCCCATCGACCTGGTACAGGAAGGTGTCGATTGCGTGATCCGGGTCGGCAACCTGCCCGATTCGAACATGATTGCGCGCCGCATCGGTTCGATGAAAATGGTGCAGGTGGCCTCGCCGGATTATCTTGAACGTTATGGGGTTCCGGTTACGTTGGCCGACCTCGAACGCCATGTTTGCGTCAATTATTTTGCCAGCCGTACCGGCAAAAACGTCGATATGAGTTTTTTGGTCGATGGCCAGTCGGTCGATGTCCCGATGTTCAGCATGGTCTCGGTCAATGATGCGGAGGCCTACGTGACGGCCGGCTTGATGGGGTTGGGACTGGTCCAGCCGCCGCGCTTTATGGTGCGCGAGCTGCTCAAAGCCGATGCCTTGCGTTTGGTGCTGCCGGAATTCGAAGCGGAAGCCATGCCGATTTCGGTGATGTACCCGCAAAACCGTCATCTGTCGCAAAAGGTGCGGGTATTTGTCGACTGGGTGGTCGAGATCTTCGGCCGCTGTCCGGAACTGTGCGTCTAGGGTGCGCTGGCCGTCCGGGCCGGAGCTCACCGTCACCGCGTATTACAAAAGCGCCGCCGGGCAGTTGACGTAGCGTGCGGCTACCGCGACTATGCGGACTGGCGATTTTTTCGGGCGAACCATGGCCATCCCTTTTTTCGATGCGGCGGCAACTGTGCGCCTGCTGAGTTTTGCCGATTTGGTGGGCGCCTTGCGTACCGCATCGACCGATCTGCTGGCCGGGCGGATTGTCAGCCCCGAGCGCACCGTTTTACCGCTGCAGGAAGGCGCTGTGATGCTGAGCATGCCGGCTACGGCGGCGGATATTGCGATCCACAAAATGGTCACCGTGTGCCCGGCCAATGTCGCTCGCGGACTAGCCACCATCCAGGGGCAGGTGGCGGCGTACGACCCGCACAACGGCTTGCCCCTGTTTATGCTGGATGGCCCGACCGTCACCGCGCGCCGCACCGCCGCGATGACCATACTGGGTATCCAAGCGCTGCATGGCATGGCGCCCAGCGAAGTGCTGGTGATCGGCACCGGAACTCAGGCCTCGAGTCATGTTGCGGCGCTGGGGGCCTTGTTTCCCGCGGCGCGCGTCTACGTGATCGGCCGTAGCTTGGCCCAGGCCGAGGCTTTTTGCCTGCGCAATCAAACGCTGAATGCGCGCCTGGAAGCCTTGATGCCGGACGCGATCCCGGCTTCGGTCGAGGTGGTGATCACGCTGACGACCAGTTCCACCCCGGTTTATCACGAGCCGGATATGCCTGGCCGCCTGGTGATTGCGGTAGGTTCATTTACGCCGGATGCGGCGGAGGTGCCGGCCGCGCTGGTGCAGGGCAGTGTGCTTTACATTGACGATGCGCATGGCGGACGGTATGAGGCCGGCGATTTTATCCAGGCAGGTACCGATTGGGCGCGGGTGCGTCCGATTGCCGATGCCTTCAGTCACGCGGTACCGGTCGAGCGGCCGATCTTGTTCAAGACGGTCGGCAGCGCGGCATGGGATCTGGCCGCGTGCCGCGTGGCGCGCCTGGGTTTGTAGGACGGCACGACTACTTCTTCTGCGAACGCTGCCCAATGCAGCTTGCCCATACCGGGAAATCGCCCGTCGTGGCGAAGTTGCTGGCGCGGCGGCAATCGCTCCAGATTTCCAGCGTTACCGCCGGATCCCGCTGATAGTTCACCATCGCGCCGATCGCGTCCACATACGGTTTGACGCAGGCTTGATAGGGCGCCGTATCCGGCTGGTCGGGGTTGTCCGACTGTTTGATCGCCACATTGGTGCAATGTTGACGAATCATTTGCTGGGCCGTGTCCATCTCGGCCTGGGAAATATCCTTGGGCTGAGCCGCGTAAGCGCCGGCCGGAATCAGAATCAGGGCAAGCCACGCGGCGGACAGGATCAAACAGCGCTGGATCAGGGTCATGGTTTTTGAGCGTGCCGGTACGGATGCGTCTGGGGTTCGGGAGATCCCGTTCAGGCAAGCCCCACATCTGATCGGGCGGGCACGAGCGGGACTTCGGCTGGAAATAGGTGCGGCCAATGCAGATGGCAAATGAATGTGCCAAATGAATGCGCTACGTCTACCGGCATTTTAAGCGCAGCAGAGAAAATCGTGTGAGGATAAGCCGCCTGCCTGAGATAAAGCGGCATCACGAGCGGGGCAAGGTGCTTGATGGCACACGCCCTACCCGTGACGCCGGCTTCACTGCTTATTTGTGACGGCCTGTCCGGCTGCTTACTTGAGCGGATGTTTGGCCTGCCAGTTCTGCATCAGGCTTATCTCCTGATCCTGCGCCTTGACGATGGCCCTGGCCAACTTGCGCATCTCCGGGTCTTTGCCAAATTGCAATTCCACCTTGGCCATGCTCACCGCGCCTTCATGATGCGGCAACATATGTGCGACAAAATCCTGGTCGGCATTGCCCGTATAAGGGGCATCCATCCCTTTCATCATGGCGGCGCTACCGGCCCGGTAGGCTTGCGTCGACGGCGTCGAGTCCGGATCCGGCTGAGCCCTGTTCATCTGCATCGTGGCCGGCATGGCGTCGGGCGTCGAGGCGGCTTGCTGGCCCTGGGCATAAGTGCTGAGAGCGAGCAACACTGCGGCGGTGCAAAGACCGGCGAAATGCGGGGTACGGATTTTTTTCATCTTGAAACTCCTGGCTGATCTATTTCAAAAGCGCTCGATTGGGCGCAACCGGGCCGAATGCGTACCTAACGTACGTTGCATGCGACCGGTTTCATCAAAGAAAGTCTGAGTTACCCTGCCCGGGGTGCTGCTTGAGCACCCGGACGATCAGGCCGGCAGTGCAGGCGGGCGGTCTGGCACAAGGGGGATATGATTCTTGAAACGCACCGGTTGCCGAGTGTAGACCACACTCGATACATTAAGCCGGACGCGGGTGGTTGCGGCACTTGCGGCGGACATGGGCGGCGCGCATGCGGGGCAGCAGGCGGGGCAGAAATGCAGCGGGTGTTGGGCGTGGTGCGCCTGCGTGGCGACGCTTGTCGCCGCACCCGGCATGGCACCGTGCATCAGCGGGTGCGTGCTCGCTTGCTTGAGACCGTGCCTCGGCACTTGGCTGGACCCATGCCCGATGTCAGACCCCGCGGCGAAGTCTTGCGTGGCGGTGTGGCCTGGATGAAGCTGCGCGCAATAGGACCACGCGGCCATCGCCTCTGCTTGAAGAGACAGGGCCAGCATCAGCAACAGGACCAGGAAGCGAAGCGAGAGTCGCATGCGTTACAGCTTGGGTTGACAGAATTTGACGGTTCACCGCGAACCGGCATAATGCAGCAGTTTATCAATAATCAGATACCCGCCCATGCCTAGCTTCCGGTCTTGTTGTGTCCTGCTAAGTTTCGCACTGGGTGCGAACCATGCAGCCGCAACCGTAACCTTGACCACCGGCCCGGGTTATCCGCCCTTTACCGACCGCGCCGCGCCCGAGGGCGGCATCATGGTGCAAGTGGTGCGCGCCGTGTTCGAGCGCATGGGGGAGCCGGTGAGCCTGGCCTGGCTGCCCTGGAAGCGCGGTTATGCGTTGACCTTGGCGGGTAAATATAGCGCAACTTTCCCCTATGTGCGGTCGCCCGAACGCGAGCAGGATTTCCTTTTTTCCGATCCGCTGCTGAGCGCGCAAAGTTTTCTGTATATGCACCGTGGGGATACCCTCGACTTTGACCATCCCGACAGCTTTCGCGGTCGCGTGTTATGCGTGCCCCAGGGTTATGCCTCGCCGCTGGAAACCGGTCTGCGCGCGATGATAGAAAAAGGCGAAGTCACGCTGGAACAACCCACCGATATACTTACGTGTTTTCGCATGCTGCTGGCCCAGCGGGTCGACGCACTTTCCGCATTTGATCTGCTGGCCCGGGAGATGTTGCGCCAGGTCGACGCCGGCGAACAGATTCAACGCTCGGTCAAACCGGTGGCATCGGCCGACTTGATGCTGATCGCCCCCAAGAATAATCCCGCCTCCGCCGATTTGATCCAGCGTTTTAATCTCGGTTTGAAACAAGTCAAGGGCGACGATAATTATCGGCGTTTGTTGCCGCAGTAAATTTTGGGGGCAATGGCGTGGACGCGCGTGCAGGGTTTTCTCCGCAAGGACGCAGCATGGCGCACGCCTTACGCCCCGCTTGGCATCGCGTCCAACTGAGCGCACGATTTCAGGAGCCCGGCGAAGATCGCTTCAGCCACTTTGGCGGGGAAATCTGCCGGCAACTTTGAACTTACTTCTGCGATAACGTTTGGTGTCTGCTCGATCAACCGCTGGATGATCGGTTCGGCATTCGCACCATAGAAACACCGTCGCGCCATCGCATTAAAATGCCGGCGCTGGATATCCTTCATCAGGTAGTGCCGGTTCTTGTCCGCCATGGCCATTGCTAGTTTCGCTTTGTGCCAGGACCACTGGCTGGCACCGTTTCCCACCACGGGCCAGATTGACATGACGTCATACAGCGGCGTGAGATCGAAGCGACCGCGTGGTAGCAAGCGAATACTGAAGTTTTTCGCGTGACCATCGGGTGCTGCGAGCATCCAGAACAGAATTTGTGCGGTAAGCAGCGTCTCGATGTCCTGTTCCGCGCGTTCCGACTGCCGCAAAATTTCCGCGAGGCTCTGCGGTCCAGGACCCCCATCGGATTCGTATTTCAGGTGTGGGGGGATGCCGAGCGCCTGACAGAAATCCTCCTGCGGCAAGCGCAGGAGCCAGTTCTCCTGCGGGTGCATTCTTCTGTCGAAGCGCTCCACGCACAATACTTTCTGCGTGCCGAACTCCATGATCTCCGACGACGCGACCCGAACTCCATAGGCTTCGAGAAGATGCAGGCATAACCACTCATTTTCGACCGAGGTGCTCATATCGGCCTTCTTGTTGCCGACCAAGCCGAGCGGTAACTTAAGAATGTGTGTGGTCGGCGTGGCTCCCTGTGGCAGCAACCATTGACCGTGATGCCGCAGCAGGGCAGTTTTCTCCTGCGCGCCGGCCAGCGAGATACGGAAATCATCTTGGTCGCCGGTGCCTGAAAGCGCGCCGGGTGTAACCGTTCGCTCCAGCAGTTGTTCGATGTCCTCATCGGTCATCGGGCGGCCGTCGATACGATCGAAGCCGCTCGGCTGATCCTGTTCCCCGAGAATCTGGATCGCACCGACACAGTCTCGGCCAACCGCCCGCAGCAGATCGAAAGCGTCCAGCGTCGCGGTCTTGAAGCGCGTCCCGAGGCGGCGGCGGATAAGCTCGCTGTCGGGAAGCAGGTTCTCGAAAAAGTTGCTTACCCGTTCGCCTCTGAGCGGCGTGTCGTCGACCCCAAAAGGCAGCGAGAGCGACAGCGGACGACCGGCCGGGGACTCGATCCAGGCTGATTCATACTGGAATTCCATGCCGTTGCGCGTCGGAATGCGCCAAGTGCCCACCCGTTGGCCATTGGTCCACACGGAGAGTGCTCGGGAGTGAGACGATCTGCCCATGGTTACCACGCCACACTATCGTCGGCGCGAAGCTTGCTCTGTACCTCGATCTGCAGCCCGTAAAGCGCACTCATGGCGAGCAATTGAGCGACCGTGATGCTGCCGGCATCAAGTTCGAGGGCGGAGATCCGGCTCTGGCTGAGACTGAGCCTGGCAGCGGCATCTTGCTGCGTCAGTTTCCGGGACTTACGCGCGGAAGCCAAAATCTGGCCAAGTTGCATTGGCGTTGAGAGAACCTGCTGCATGTGACGTAC
>JAMFSV010000192.1 GCA_026225455.1 Burkholderiales bacterium
AGACGCTCGAACGGATTCAGCACGAATGCAGCGGTGCCGCGATTCCACGTCGAGATCATCAATTGCCCTTGGTAATCCGAATCGATCAGACCGACCAAATTGCCCAGCACGATGCCGGTTTTATGCCCTAGACCTGAGCGTGGCAGGATGACTGCCGCATAGCCGGGGTCGGCGACGTGGATTGCCAAGCCGGTCGGAATCAAGTGCGTCGCGCCGGGTTCGATCGTCAGCGGGGCGTCGATGCAGGCACGCAGATCGAGGCCGGCGCTGCCGCTCGTGGCATAGGCGGGAAGCTGGTCGCGCATGCGCGGGTCGAGAATCTTTAGGTCTATTTTCATCGGCGATCAGAAAGGGCCAAACGAGTGGCGGTTAGTTAGGCTTTGATGCATGCGGCTTATGCGGCAGACGCTCGGCGATGGCTTCGATCAGCGTGCGCGCCAGAGTCTGCTTGTCGGCTTTGGGCAGCACAGTAATGCCCGCGGCATCGCACACGATGACCTGATTGTCGTCATGCCCAAAGGTATCGGCGCCGATATTGCCGATCAGCATCGGAATATGTTTGCGCACCCGCTTTTCCTGCGCGTTGCGCTCCAAGTCCTGGCTTTCGGCTGCAAACCCGACGCAAAACGGGGGCTGCGGCAATTGCGCGACGCTGGCGAGGATATCGGGGTTTTCGACAAAGTCGAACTTGGGGATGGCTGCACCCGGCGTCTTTTTGATTTTTTCGGTACTGACTTGCGCGGCTCGCCAATCCGCGACCGCCGCCACGGCGATAAAAATGTCGGCGCCGGCTATCGTGGCATGCACGGCGTCATGCATCTGCTGGGCGGTCTGCACATCGGTACGGGCGACGTTCCAGGGCGTCGGCTCGGCAGTAGGGCCGGCGATCAAATGAACCTGCGCGCCGGCTTCCGATGCGGCACGCGCGAGCGCAAAGCCCATTTTCCCACTTGAGCGGTTAGTGATGCCGCGCACCGGATCCAAGGGCTCGAAGGTCGGGCCGGCGGTGAGAACGACGCGCTTGCCCGCCAGCCGCTTAGGCTGGAAGAACGCGATCAGCGCCTCGCAAATGGTGAACGCCTCCAACATCCGGCCCTCGCCCATTTCGCCACACGCTTGCGAACCGGAGTCGGGACCCAGCACGGTGATGCCATCGGCGCGTATTTGCGCAACGTTGCGTTGCGTAGCGGGGTTTTGCCACATCTGCAAATTCATCGCGGGCGCCACCAGCAACGGGCAATCGCGTGCGACACACAGCGTCGACAACAAGTCGTCGGCCAGCCCGTTCGCGAGCTTGGCGATAAAGTTGGTCGAGGCCGGCACCACCACGATGGCATCCGCTTCGCGCGACAGGTCGATATGCGCCATGTTGTTGGCGATACGCGCGTCCCATTGATCCGTGTAGACGGGGCGTCCGGATAAGGCCTGCATGGTGACCGGCGTGATGAAATGTGCGGCCGAGGCGGTCATCACCACTTGCACCGTGGCCCCTGCCTTGATCAGCAGGCGCGTGAGCTCAGCCGACTTATAGCAAGCTACGCCGCCCGTCAGCCCAAGTACCAGATGTTTTCCCGCCAGCTCGTTGGCACTCATCATGTGCTTCCTTCATCAGCGCGCGCCGCGAACCCGGCGCAGTTCATCGATCACCAGCAGCACGGCGCCCACCGTAATGGCGCTGTCGGCCAGGTTAAAGACCGGCCAGTGCAACTGCCCGGCGTGGACGTCGAGAAAGTCGACCACACGCCCGTACAAGGCGCGGTCAATCACATTACCCAGCGCACCCCCGAGTATCAGGGCCAGCGCCGTGCAAAAGAGCCGCTGACCCGCGTGGCGTTTGAGCAAATAACAGATCACCACTGCGGCGATTAGCCCGAGAGCGGTAAACACCCAACGCTGCCAACCGCCCGCTGCGGCCAAAAAGCTGAAGGCCGCGCCCTGGTTATACACCAGCACCAAATTG
>JAMFSV010000193.1 GCA_026225455.1 Burkholderiales bacterium
GAAAAACTTGAAGATATTGCCGGCGCGCACCACTTCGCCGATCGCTTCCGGCAAAGTCTTGCCTTCTTCGCGAGCCAGCAAGGTCCCGAACTCATCCTTGCGCGCCAGAATCGCCGCACCGACCTTATCCAGCAGATTGGCCCGATCCTGCAGCGGAAAGTCGCGCCACAGCGGCGCCGCGCGCGCAGCCGCTTCGATCGCGGCACGCGTCTGCGCGATGTCGGCAGAAGCGTATTCGCCGACCACGTCGGACAGGTCGGACGGGTTGATATTCAAAGTGACCTTACTGCCGCTCACCCATTCACCATTCACATAATTCAGCTTTGTCATCTGACTCATATCCATCTATCAAGTAAGGTTGTCGGCGAGGCCGGACTCATTTGCACGCTCATCTGCGCGATTAAAATAACGCGCGGCAAAATCGCCGCCCTGAAAGCGAGCCTCAAGCGGATCGGCCGGCGGCGCTTCGCGGGCGATTCGCTCGGCATAATCTTCGGCGTTGTCGAGCGGGCGATAAGGCAAGCGGCTGTGACGGTTATCCCACCAGGACCGCGTATTGGCCGAGACGCCATAGATAATTTCAAAACCGAGGCGGGGCGCCTCGATGCACACCTCAAGCAAGGCGCATAGATCGCGATGCGACAACCAGGTGCTCAGGTGACGTACCGACACCGGGCGTTCGGTAAACGAACCGATGCGCAGGCAAATGGTTTCCAGTCCGTGCTTATCCCAGAACATCCGGCCCAGCGCCTCACCCCAGACTTTGGCTGCGCCATAATCGCTGTCCGGTTTGACGGCAACCTGGGTATCGATTATCTGACCGGCAGGATACATCCCGGTTGCGTGGTTGCTGCTGGCAAAAACCACCCGGCGCACGCCCATTTCCTGCGCCGCGGTGTAGAGCGTATTCAAGGCCAGAAAATTCGGCCCGATCAACTCGGCCAAAGGCCGGTCGTCGGGAATTCCGGCCATATGGATTACCGTGTCCACATCGCTCAACAAGTTTCTGGTGAATGCCGCATCGCACAGGTCGCCGACCCGCTCTGTTTCACCCGGCGTGACAGCGAGGCAGGGCCGGATATCGGAAATCAATAAAGGCTGTCGAGCCGCGGCGAAATGAGCCCGGACCACGCTGCCGATCCGGCCTGCGGCGCCGGTCAATACGATTTTTTTCATGAATTGCACACTTGCATGGATTGAGATCGAACCTCGCGTTATGGGCCGGCGTTGCTCAAGCGTCGCTTGAGCGGAGAGCAAAACGATGCGCGGGCAGCCCCGCCACCGTCGTGCGCAAGCACAGCAGATGTCCGGCTTCGGGGTATTTCATCGCGGTTTTACCGGTGGCGGGTTGCAGCGACGTGACGAATAAGGTTTTCATATCGTCGCCGCCGAAACAGCACATGGTCGGATGGCTCAGCGGCAAGCTGAACACTTCGAGCAATTGTCCTTCGGCCGAAAAACGATTGATGCGCCCGGCATCGATGCCGCAACTCCAATAAGCCCCTTGTTGATCCACCGCCGCGCCGTCGGGACGCCCCCAGTCAGGCAACATCTCGACCCAGTCTTGCGCCGCACCGAGCGTTTCATTTTGCCGGTCGAACGGATAACGGAAAATTTTTCCACCGCGTGAGTCCGAGTGATACACCCATTGTCCGTCGGGGCTGAAGGCAAGTCCGTTGGACACCTTGACCCGCCGGCCGACGGCCGCGCACCGTCCGTCGGCAGACACACGATATAAAGCGGCAACAGCGTGTTTCTCGGCTCGTTCGTCCATCGCACCGACCCAGAAAGCGCCGTCCGGCCCAACCTTGCCGTCGTTCAAACGTTGCGTCGCCGAATCGAATTCAGGGCGGACCAGCAGCGTCAGCGCTTCACTTGAAGGATCGAATAAAAACACCCCATCGCGTAGCGCCAACACCAAACCATCGCCGTCAGTCAGACCGAGGCTGCATACTTCGCGGTCGAAATGCCAAGTGTGTGTGCGGCCATCCTGCATCGACCAGCGCAATAACTTGTAGCCGTCGATATCGACCCAATACAAAACCCGCCGGCGCTCGTCCCATACCGGCGATTCGCCGGTGCTCGCCGCCACCTCGGAGAGCCGTTGTACCGCGGGAGTGGTTTCGGTCACGCCTCGAGGGGCGCCACGGATGGCCGAACGGTGCTGGATAGGTAGGGTATCGGACATCGCTTATTCGCCCTGACGATGCTCTTTGACGCGGCTCACCAACTGCGTCGGGCTGACGAATTGCAGTGCGATCAAGACCCATATCAGGGTGATCGCCATATAGATCATCGCCATCGCATCGATCGATTGCGGCGCCCGCACACCGGTCGAGAACACCGCGTAATACAGCGCCACCACCAGCGTCTGGGTCGACGGTCCCGCGGTAAAAAAAGTCAGCTCGAACATGCCGATGGTGCGCACCAGCACCAACAAGCCGGCCGCCAGCATGCCGGGCACCAGCAAGGGCAACAGTACGTAGCGGAAATATTTGAAAGTGTTGGCGCCGAAGATGCGCGCCGCGGCTTCCAGATTAGGGTCGATCTGTTCGATAAACGGCGTCATGACCAGAATCACAAACGGCAGGGCCGGCACCAGGTTCGCCAGGATCACGCCCGGCAGCGTCCCCGCCAGGCCGATCTTGTACATCACGGTGGCCATCGGAATACCGTAGGTCACGGGCGGGACCATCAAGGGCAGGAGGAAAATCAGCATCGCGATGTTTTTGCCGGGGAACTCAACTCGTGCCAGCGCATAGGCTGCCGGCACTCCGAGCAACACCGAGAGCAATACCACCGCGCCCACCACTTCCATGGTGACCCGCAAGACGCTGGCCAGTTGGAAATCGCTCCACGCCTGGACATACCAATGCAGGGTAAAGCCTTGCGGCAACAAGGTGCCGAACCAGCGGGTGGCGACTGAATTCACGCCGACGGTGGCGATCAGCAACACCACATTCAGAAGAAAGAATGCCATGGCGCCGCGCACGATCCACTTCCAGATTTTTTCGCTCCAACCCGACTGCTGTTTCATTTTATGAATCTTTTGCCCAGGAGATTCAAGCGGTTCGGCGGCAGGACTCCAACTTGCCCCGGCTAATTTTTGATCGGTAGTCATCAACCTTTACCTCCGGAAACCGGCCCGCTATAAAATGCTTTGCGCGCCGTCAGCATCGCCGCCACAATCAGCAACTGGACAAAACCCATCACTACCGCAATGGTGGATGCCAGCGAATAATCGTATGACTCAAAGGCCGCCTCGTAGGCGGCAATCGAGACCACCCGCGTGGCGCCTGCCGGCACCCCGAGCAACACCGCCGAGGGAAACACCGAGAATGCCTGGACGAACGACAGGCAGGCCGCCATGGTCAACCCGGGCACCAGCAAGGGCAAATAGATGCGGCGGAATTGCTCCCATGGACTGGCGCCCAAGGTGGCCGCGGCACGAGCCAAGGTCGGATCGATCCCGGTGACGTAAGACAAGATCAGCAGGAAGGCAAACGGATAACCCGAGATCACCAGGGAAATCAAAACCCCCCAGTAGTTATGCGTCAGACGCACTTCGTCGGTATAGAGATGCGTCGCATGCAAGGCTTGCGGCAACCAGCCGTTGGGCCCGAAGTAGGTCAGCATGCCGTCGGCGATCAACACCGTGCCCAGCGTCACGGGAATCACCAGCAAGGTGGTGACCAGTTTTTGATAGGGCGAATTACGGCGCAAGGCAAATGCCACCGGAATCGAAGCCAGCACATTGATCAGGGTGGCCGGCACCGCCAGTTTGAGCGTCACCAGCACGGTGGGCCAGAGGGTGGCATCGGTAAAAAACTGCAGATAGTTGGCCCAGGCACTGCCGCCGTTCAAAGGCTGGAACGACAGCACCAAACCGTAGGCAAACGGATACACAAACAACGCCACAATGCATAACAGAGCCGGCGTGACGAGCCAGGCCTTCGGGTCGCGCGGCAGGCTCGCGGTCAACATAGTCATGCCGCCTCCTGCGCGTAGACCAGCGCCCGCTCCGGCGCAATGCGCAAACACACGCGCTGACCTACATCAAATTCGCCGGGCAGCCGCGCATACAATTGGCCAAACGCCGACTTCACCCGGATCAAGGAATCCCGTCCGCCGTATTCCACGGTTTCGATATCGACCGAGAAGCCGTTGACCGTGCCCGGAGCGCAAGCCTCGAAGTCTTCCGGACGCATCGCGACCTGGGCCGCGGCGCTGTCCAGTGCGCCCACGGTGGTCCCGGTCAAGGCAATGCCGTTGGCCGAGAGTTCGGCACGGCCGCCTTGCACCGTACCGACCTGAAATTGGGCGACATTGCGATAGCCCATAAAACGCGCGACATGCAGATTGTTCGGGCGGCCGTACACTTCCTTGGGCGAGGCCACTTGCTGCACCACACCTTCACGCATCACCACGATCCGGTCGGCCATCGACAACGCTTCATCCTGATCATGCGTGACGTAGATAGTGGCACGGTCGAGCTGGCTATGAATGCGGCGAATCTCGGCGCGCATTTCAATGCGCAATTTGGTGTCGAGATTGGATAGCGGCTCATCCATCAGGATCACCGGCGGCTCGATCACAATCGCCCGCGCAATCGCAACCCGTTGTTGCTGGCCGCCGGAAAGCTGGCCGGGCAATTTGTTTTCATGGCCGACCAGTTGCACCAAGGTCAACGCCGCACGCGCACGCTGCACGATCTCGCTCTTGGGCAAACCGCGCATCTTGAGCCCGAAACCGACATTTTCCAGTACCGTCATATGCGGAAATAAAGCGTAATTCTGGAACACCATGCCAAACCCGCGCCGCTCCGGGGCGAGTACATCGATGCGGGTATCGTCCAGCCAAATACCGCCACCGGTCAACGGCGTCAAACCGGCAATACAATTCAGCGCGGTCGACTTGCCGCAGCCCGACGGCCCTAGTAAGGCAATAAACTCGCCACGCTGGATGGTCAGGTCCAGCCCTTTCAAGGCGGCGACCTGCTGCCCTTCGGCATTGGTAAAGCTGCGGCATACCGAGCTGAGACGTAATTGATTAAAGTTGTGCTTCATCGCAGTTTCTTGGGTGCTCTAAGGTGAACCGCCGGCCAGGCAAACGCATGCTGTTCGCGCATACGGGCCGCAAACACGGCCGCCCTCTCGGCGGCCGCGACCATCCGGATTTCAACCCGGCCTTACTTCAACGCTTATGTCGACTCTCATTTCGATTTTTTTGCACCGATCAACTGGTCCCACTTCTGGAATGCCGCGACCATGGCCACGGCATCCAACGGTACAGCCTGGGGATGGCCGGCAATCAGTTGCGTATATTCGGGGCGCCCATATTTTTGAATCACTTCCTGACTGTGGGCCGGCGCATCTTTAATCGACACGTTCTTGATCGCCGGGCCCGGATAGAAGTACCCGTCGTCATAAGTCATCGCCTGCTGCTTGGGCTCAAGCATAAAATTCATCAGCTTGAACAAGACTTCGAATTTTTCCGGCGGCACCCCTTTGGGTATCACCATATATTGCGCGTCGTTGACCCAGGTCATGGAGTCGAACGCCTGCACCTTGAACTCCGCCGGCACGATGCCCAAAGCGCGCGGGTTGATATCCCAACCGGTAACCGTCACCGTCATGTCGCGCGTGCCCTCGCCCAATTCCTTCATCACCGCTGAGGTACCGCCCGGGTAATACGGAATGCAGTCGTCGAGCTGGGCCAGAAAAGCCCAGGTCTTGTCCCAGCCGTTAATCGGGTCGTGCGGATCTTTATCGCCCAGCAAATAAGGCAAGCCCATCAGGAAGGTACGGCCCGGACCGGAATTTGCCGGCCGCGCGTAAATCAATTTATTGGGGTGGGCCTTACACCAGGACAGCAATTGCGCCGGCGTCCTGGGCACGTCGGTCACATGCGCCGGGTTGTATTCGAGCAGCGGGCCGGCGGGCATATACGTCACCTCGATGCCGTTGCCGCGCGCCAGCTCCTGCATTTTGGCCGGACCCTCGGCGTATTTGTCGAGCAGGCCGGGAAACTTCGCCGTATAAGCCGGGAACAAATTCAGCCACAGGCCTTGCTGGTTGCCGGCTGCCAACGCGTCGGTACCGGTCAGCACCAGATCGATATCAGAGCGGCCCGCGGCTTGCATTGCCTTGATTTTGCCGGGCAACTGCGGTGCCGGGGCATTGGTGAAGGTCATATTGGCAACCAGACCCGGATTCGCGTCGCGAAATGCTTCGAACGCTTTTTGCGTCAAAGCAAGATTGCCGGCGACATCGACAATATTGATCGTCACCGGGTCGGCGGCATGCGCCGGGACCGCCATCCACAGGGCGCCGAGCAGCGCCGCAAGACGTGTCGCAAAAAGCGCCTTCACATTGCTTGATACCTTCATACGGTCTCCTGAATTGGGTTGTACTGAGCGCGACATCTCGGCGTGCTCGTATCTTCTTTTACCAACAATAGCCAAGTTGTCAGACTATTGTCAAGTAAAGCCATGATCCTCGAATTTGGCGATAATTCGATTTAACCCTTTATTTTCATATAATTACAAAAATTACGCAGGCAAAATCATAGTGGAAACCCTGATCAAATATCTTGTATTTGCATTTTTGTCTTACAACTTTTATACTGAAAGCACACATTGGCACTACTACAAGGAGCTTGCATGAATCGATCACAAGCGCGGCGCACGGATCTGCAACTGTCGCCCCTCGCGGTCCCCCCCGTCGCTCGCAACGCCGACCTATCGTTAAATGAGGCTGAGAACGGCCGGTTGATACGTCATATCGAGCAGGGCGGCATCCGCTTCATGATGTACGGCGGTAATGCCAATTTTTATCAGGCACGCGTGAGCGAATATGAAGAACTGTTGCGTATGCTGGACCGGCTCAGCAGCGAGCGCACCTGGATCATTCCGTCGGTCGGCCCGGATTTCGGCAAGATCATGGATCAGGTCCCGATCCTGAAACAGCTCGATTATTCGACCGCGATGGTGCTGCCCTATGTCGGGCCGATGACCCAGGCAGGTCTGCTGGACGGCCTGCGCCGCTTCTCGGATGCCTTCGGCCGCCCGTTTTTCCTGTATATCAAGTCGGATAACTACATCGAACCGCGTCATGTCGCGACGCTGGTCGAAGAAGGCCGGATTCTGGCCATCAAATATGCCTCCGTGCGCACCGACCCGGCTTACGACCCCTATCTGGATAGTTTGCTTGAAGCGGTCGCGGCGGAGTATTTCATCAGCGGTATTGGCGAGCGGCCGGCTATCACTCACTTGCGCCAGTTCGGCATGAACAGCTTCACCACCGGTTCCGGTTGTGTCGCCCCGCGCGGCTCGGTGGAAATATTGCGCGCGATTCAGGCCGAGGATTGGTCGACCGCGGCGGAATTACGCGAGCACTTTATCCCGCTCGAAGATATTCGCGATACCACCTCGCCGATCCAGATCCTGCACGATGCCGTGGCGCTAGCCGAGATTGCGCAAACCGGTCCGGCCTTGCCGTTTTTGTCGAATACACCTGCCGCGGAATTGCCTCGGCTGCGTGAAACCGCCTTGGCATTGGCGAGCTTCAACGCATCGCTGCAAGGTTGAGCGAAAATTGGAATAAGGAATGCCAACTAAATCAGGCGGCTATGGCGTCTGGTCTAGTTGGACTACGGCTAGAAAATTGACTCGGCTCAAGCATCGCCTTGAAACATGCGCTGCTGGGCATTCAGGATATGCTCACGCATATAACCTTCGGCTTGCGCTTCATCGCGCTGCCGAATCGCTTGCAAAATGCGCTCATGTTCAGCTTGCACGTCAATTTGGCGGCGCTCGCTCTTTTCCTGAGACAAGCTGCGGGAAAGTTGCATGCTGAATGCAGTCTGTTCCTGGATCGAATCGACCGTCGAAATAAAAAAACCATTTTTCGATGCCAGGGCGATCGCACGATGGAACAGGAAGTCTTCATGAAACCCGACTTTCTCCGCCTGGATCGCCTGGCTCAGGGCATCGAATGCGGCTTCGATCGCGGCCAGATCGGCTGAATCGTGCATTTTGGCGGCGAGCCGTGCACAGCCGGTTTCGATACTCAGGCGAAACTCATAACAGCGGCGAATATCGGCGATGCTCTCGACCCGGGCAAAACGTAATACGCTTTTACTCGGCGTATGGGTGACATAAGTGCCCGATCCTTGCCGCGAAACGATCAGGCCATCGGCCCTCAGGCGTGCCAGAGCCTCGCGCACCGTTGGGCGCGAGGTGCCGAAACGCAGACACAACGCTTCTTCGGTGGCAAACCGCTCACCCGCCTTGAATTCGCCATCGACGATGGATTTCAAAAGTTGCCCGTATAGGACGTCCACCACTTTCTGGCGGCTGCTTGTAGCAATTTGGAACATAAAGTCAACTCAGGTGAGCACCAATAAATTGTCTCACAACTGCCCGCCTCCACCCGCCAATGTCATACAAATAGTTCGACGGGCTTAATTGAACCGAGTTAATTGAATCGGCTTATCCAGGCCAAATCGGCCGATTCAGTTCGGCCGGGGCCGCTGCCGTGCCGCGCGGCGCGCCCCCTCGCGCTATACTGCCTAGGGCCTGTTCACGCTAATAATGGGCTTGCGTTGCCACCCACAAAGGGCGAGGGCAAGGAATGGGACGCGGCGAATACTTTGCGTATTCGCAAGGAGCATGACGC
>JAMFSV010000194.1 GCA_026225455.1 Burkholderiales bacterium
ATTTTGCGCTGCGCTGCGTGGATATCCACGCCGCCTACCGGCAACTGCATCGCACCGATGCCTTCTCACCGCCGCCGCGTGCCATCTCGGCGGAGATGCACGGTGTCCCGGGGCCGATTACCCTACCGTCGAAAAGCGGCGGGGCCATCGCCTTCAAGTTCAGGGATCCGGACGGCCACCCGCTTGAATTGATTCAACTCAAGCAGGGGAAAAATCATGGAGCGGCGCCCGACGGTATCGATCATTCCGCCGTCTCGGTATCCGACGTGCGACGCAGTATCGACTTTTATCTCAAGCATTTGGGCATGACAGTCACAGCCCGTCAGACTAACTCGGGCATGGAGCAAAACTGCCTGGATGGGTTGTGCCACGATGCCGTCGAGGTGGTTGCTTTGGCCCCGGCCATGGCATCAAGTCCTCACCTCGAACTGCTGGGTTATCGCTCTCCGCTTGGGCGGACTTTGCAGCCGGCCGCGTTGCCGCACGATATCGCCGGCGATAGGCTGGTTTTCGCCTGCAGCGCACCGGCCGGGACGGCCGAACCCGCCGCCGACGTGCTGTTTTGCGATCCAGACGGGCATTTCATCGTGCTGCAAAGCAGTACCGAACTTGCAGCGGCGCTGCCTTGCGGCAAACATCGGGCTGTAACGCCCGATCGTAAAACCGCGCCGGCCTGAGGCAAGGTTTAAGGCCGGTTCGGTGCCGGCCTTAAACCGGGCGGTTTCATTTTTTTCACATCCAAGGAGGATATGGCCATGAATCGCACCAAGAAAATTCACGGAATTATCCATATGTGCGCGCTCGCATGCGGCGGAATCGGCGCCGGACTGGCGCAAATCCCGGGTACCGACTCGGCCGCCATTCTTCCGCTGCAAACCGCCATGATCGTGGCGATTGCGTCCGAGCACGGCGTATCGATTGCCAAAGGCGCCGCGGCGGATTTGATTCTTACCTTCAGCGCCGCGCTGGTAGGCCGCACCACCAGCCAGTTGCTGGTGGGCTGGATTCCCGGCCTGGGTAACATCATCAATGCCAGTACCGCCGCCGGCATCACTGAAGCCATCGGTTGGACGGCACATCGATACTTCGAAAAAACCGAGATCGCGGATTAGTGGAATTAAGGTGGATCGACAAGGTGGACGGTGCTTATCGCGCTAGGGTTCGTCCCGATAGAACTGCCGCACATGTTAGCGCTAACATCTTTCCCAGCCGCTGATATCTACAGTTGGAAAACCAGCGCGCACTCAAAACGCAATGCGCGGCTGGCTGATGACTAAGGGTCGACATACGATCCAGGCCCGGCAGGCCACGCCCGCCACGCAAAAAAACAATGACTGAGACACCGTGACGTAGTCACGCAAGGAGCTTACCGGATGAAATCCCAGCAACCCACCCTCTCCCGGCATCGCGCCCGGACGCTAAGAAAGACCGCCTATGCGCTTGGCGCAGCGGCACTACTGGCAGCGGGAGCGGCGCGGGCCGCCGAAGTCCAGGTGGAGGTGTTGCACTACTGGACTTCCGGCGGGGAAGCCAAATCGGCCCAGGTGCTCAAGCAAATGCTGGAGCAAAAGGGTTATACCTGGAAGGACTTCGCGGTCGCCGGCGGAGCCGGCGCCAATGCCATGACCGCGCTGAAAACCCGCGTGATCGCGGGCAATCCGCCTGCCGCGGCACAGATCAAGGGACCGGCGATCCAGGAATGGGGCGACGAAGGAGTGCTGCTGTCGATCGACGATGTGGCCAAAAGCGAAGACTGGGACAAGCTGTTGCCCACGCAAATCTCCAGCATCATGAAATATAAAGGCCACTATGTGGCGGCACCCGTCAATGTGCACCGGGTCAACTGGCTGTGGATCAACGCCGACGCGCTGAAGCAGGTGCATGCCCAGCCTCCGGCAAGCTGGGATGACTTCTTCAAAACCGCCGACTTGCTGCAGAAGGCCGGCATCATCCCGGTCGCCATCGGCGGTCAATCGTGGCAGCAAGCGGAAACCTTCGAGACGGTGGCGCTCGGTGTCGGCGGCGCGGATTTTTATAAAAAGGCTTTTGTGCAACTCGACCAGGCCACGCTCAAAGGCCCGACCATGGTCAAGGCGCTCGAAACCTTCAAAAAGATCAAGACGTATACCGATAAAGGTCAGACCGGCCGCGACTGGAACATGGCAACCGGGATGGTGATCACGGGCAAAGCCGCGATGCAATTTATGGGCGATTGGGCCAAGGGCGAGTTCACCGTGGCCAACAAGGTGGCAGGCCAGGATTATCTGTGCGTGCCGGGCCCGGGTTCGCAAAATGCGTTTACCTTCAACGTCGATAGCTTTGCCTTCTTCAAGGTCAAGGACCCGGCCGTCGAGAAAGGCCAGAAAACGCTCGCGAGCTTGTTGCTCAGTCCGCAATTCCAGGAAGTATTCAATCTCAACAAGGGTTCGATTCCGGTGCGCCAAGGCATGGATCTGTCGAAATTCGATGCCTGCGCGCGCAAATCCGCCGCCGACTTCAGCAGCGCTCAAACGCACGGCACGCTGGTGCCGTCGTGGGCGCACGACATGGTCGACACGCCGGCCGTCGAAGGCGCGTTTTATGACGTAATCGGCAATTACTGGACCGACGACAGCGAAACGGCACAAGACGCGGCTAACAAGCTGGCGAACGCGGCCAAGACTAATTGATGGCGTGGCGCATTGACGCAGTGATTCGGGCTCGCGGCAAATGTGGATTCAGGTCCAAGCCGCCGACCACGTAGTTGGACTCGTCCTGGGGCGGTCGTCGCTCGACCGCCCACCGCCGTTATTCAGCCAGTTTGTATCCGAAATAAACCCCGGCCGGTATTTATACCTTCAACCCTCCCTGCTGCCGTTGGCGAAATGCGGCGACCTTATGCCGGTTGCCGCAGGTGGCCATGCTGCACCAGCGGCG
>JAMFSV010000195.1 GCA_026225455.1 Burkholderiales bacterium
GCGAAGTCTGCGACCGCGTGATTTTTATGCATCAGGGCAAGGTCCATGAAGTGGGACCGCCCGATGCGGTATTTTCGAACCCGCAGACCGCCGAGCTCAAGCAGTTTCTCGGGATGGTCGGCTGAAACCGGGCTTGGCCCCAGGAGAATGTGATGCGCTTTGGAAACCGGCTGATGCAACAAGCTGAAGACCTGTCGCAGTTCTCGCAAAGCGAGATCGGCCTGACCCGGACTTATCTGACCGCGCAACACCGCCAAGCCGGCGATTACCTGCTGGCCTTGATGCGCGAGGCCGGTATGCAGGCCGACTACGACGCGCTGGGCAATGTGGTGGGACATTACGCCGGCACCGACCCCGATGCCCCGGCAATCATCTCGGGTTCGCATATGGACAGCGTGGTGAACGCCGGTAAATATGACGGCCTGTTCGGCGTGCTCAGCGCGATTGCCTGTGTGCGGGATCTGCACGAGCGCGGCATCAAATTGGCGTTTCCGCTTGAAGTCGTGGCCTTTTGCGATGAAGAAGGCGTGCGTTTTAATGTCACCATGATCGGCTCGGCCGCCCTGAGCGGCCATTTCGATCCGGCCTGGCTGACCCGCATGGACGCCGAAGGGATCTCGATGAGCGAAGCGCTGCTGGCATTCGGCGGCGACCCGGCCGCTTGGGGCCCCTTGCGGCGCGAGGTCAAACGTGTGGCCTGCTTTATCGAAAGCCATATCGAACAAGGCCCGGTCTTGCTCAACGAAGGATATGCGGTCGGGGTGGTGACGGCGATCGCAGGCTGCACCCGCGTCAAAATATCGCTCGCAGGTCTTGCCGGTCATGCCGGCACCGTGCCCATGCCGGGCCGTCGCGACGCACTGGCGGCGGCAGCCGAGATGACCCTGGCCGTCGAGCGAGTGGGGCTGGAGCGCGCCGACCGGGTCGTCGCCACTGTCGGCAAATTCGAGGTCGCCGAGGGCGGCGCCGTCAACGTCATCGCCGGCGCAGTCAGCTTCACCATCGATCTGCGCTCAGGCGACGATGCCGCTCGTCACGAGGCGCTGCAAACCTTGCGCGCGGCGCTCGCCGAGATCGCCCAGCGCCGCGGCGTGACGCTGGACTGGCAGCAGTTTTATGCATTGGATGCCGCGCCCCGCGACGCCGGTTTGCAAATGCAACTGGCGCAAGCCATTACCCATTGCGGGCTGGAGGTACGCCATTTGCCCAGCGGCGCCGGCCATGACGCGATGCAATTTGCCGCCGCCACGCCTACCGCGATGTTGTTCGTGCGCTGCGGCAATGGCGGCATCAGCCACAACCCATTGGAAACCATGACCGCGGACGATGCCGAAACCGCCACCCGGGTCCTATTGCATTTTATCGAACACTTTACCCTTAACTAACGAAGGTGAGCATGAGTTCCAATCAACAAGCCGCCCTGCATGCGCGGCTCGACACCTGGGTCAACGACCATTTCGCCGAAGAGACCCGCTTCCTGCAAGAAATGGTGCGCGTGCCGACCGACACGCCGCCCGGCAACAATGCACCTCATGCCGAGCGCGCGGCAGCCTTGCTCGCTGAATTCGGCTTGGTCGCAGAAACCCATCCGGTGCCGCAAGCAGAGGTGCGCGCAGCCGGTCTGGAAAGTGTGACCAACCTGATCGTCCGGCGCCGTTTCGGCGACGGCCCGACCATCGCGCTGAATGCGCATGGCGACGTGGTGCCCCCGGGCGAAGGCTGGCAACACCCGCCCTATGGCGGCGTAATCGAAGACGGCAAATTATATGGACGCGCGGCCGCGGTCAGTAAAAGCGACTTCGCCAGCTTCACCTTTGCCCTGCGTGCGCTCGAAGCACTGCAGATACCGCTGGCGGGCACGGTCGAACTGCATTTCACCTATGACGAAGAATTCGGCGGCGAATTGGGCCCGGGCTGGTTGCTCAGTCATGGTTTGAGCAAACCCGACTACGTCATTGCCGCGGGTTTTTCTTATCAGGTCGTGACGGCGCACAATGGCTGCCTGCAAATGGAAGTCACGGTGCAAGGCAGGATGGCGCATGCCGCCATCCCGCACACCGGGGTGGATGCCTTGGCCGGTGCCGTCACCATCTTGAATGCGCTGTACGGCGAAAATATCCGCTACCGCGGCATCAGCTCGCAGGTCCAGGGCATTACCCATCCGTATCTGAATGTCGGTTTGATCAGCGGCGGCACCAACACCAACGTGGTGCCGGGCAAAGTCGTGTTTAAACTCGATCGGCGCATGATTCCCGAGGAAAACCCGGCGCAAGTCGAGGCCACGCTGCGCCAATTGATTGAACAGACCGCGGCCACTGTGCCCGGCCTGCAAGTCGAAATCCGGCGCATGCTGCTGGCCCATGCGCTGACGCCCACGCCTGCCATCGAGCCGCTGGCCGCCGCGCTGCAAAGCAATGCCAGCGAAGTATTCGGCGAAACCATCCCGGCCTTGGGGTCGCCGCTCTATACCGACGCCAGATTGTATGCAAAGGCCGGTGCAGCCGTGGTGTTATACGGTGCCGGGCCGCGCACGGTGCTTGAGTCCAACGCCAAACGCGCCGACGAGAATGTGGTGCTCGAAGACCTGCGGCGCGCGACCCAGGTGATCGCCCGGGCAGTGCTCGATTTATTGACCTGACCTGGGTTAATGTGACCCGGTTTGGGCTGCTGTGCTTAAAGCATAGGACGCATGGGGCGAAAAACCGCCTCGACAACGCCTGGCGCAATCCAAGGTAGCTCGATCGGCGGACTTAACCGCGGTCGTCGATCCAGATCAGACCCCAGCGCGTGGCGTAATCCAGCGCACCTTCTTCGTCGTGGAAATAGTCGAGCGCGTGGAAAGAATAGGGTTCGGTGGGTTTGACGCCGCCGGCATTGGCGCGGCGTTCGATGGTCAGATTAGCGGCAAACAAGCCGTTTTGCATGCGTTGGGCAGCGGCCGCGACGGCATACCCTTTGTGATGTAATTGTCGATTCATACTGGTAACTTCTAAGTGCGTGAGCCGGACGCATGGTGAGGACCGGCTCGGGGTTAACGCAATCTCCTGCTCGTATTTTCCGGGTCAATTGTGACAATTTCGGTAAGGAAGCGGGACCTGCTGGTGTTTAATCCGTGTCTTTAATTACAGACAGGACTCAGACACCAAGCCCGGCGACAAGTTCCGTACTACCGAATGGCCGATCAATGCCAGGGTTGGACGGCAGCCTCTTTGCCCGTACTTACCCCTCAACCCGACCCGTCAACGTTCTACCTTGATGCTTATCTTGCAGTATTTCCGCGACCTTGTCGCTCGCGTCAAAAACATCTGAAACAAAAATATTTCAGCACACGTACGGTTCGCCCGAAGAGCCGTCAGCGTTCCCCCCTCACCGTCCGGCAACGTCTGCACATTGTCCGCCCCATCGCGCTTTGCCCTACAATATTAGGGAACGATTGTTTGATCAAATACGGCTGCGGGCCAAGGCCGGAATCCGGGCGTTTGGCGCATACCGAAGGCGGCAGCATAAAACCCGCCCGGTCTGCGCACAGCAGCCTATTGTTGGGGGATAAAACCATGAAACGCATGATCGCCATCGCCGCACTGTTGGGGGTCTATTCCTTGAGTCAGGCGGCTACGCTCAGCGCCGCGTCGGTCTTGGCCAGCGTGCAGCACTCGGGAGCCAAAACCACCATTGCCGACCTGGATCGACGCGAACAATGGCAGGTCGTGACAGACATGATCGCGACCGGCGACACGACCTGGATCGGCCTGGTCCCCAAACTGACCCCAGGCAGTGACGAAATGACGGCGGACGACCTGGCCCTCAGCCTGAGTTACGCCTTGCCCAAAAATGGCCCGGCGGTCCTGTCCGCACTTTCGCTGGAGCATGTGATCAACTCCAGCCAGGTTTGCAGCATGCCTTTTCCCGACGATATCGTGAAAGATCGGCCCGCATATAAACGGCAGGCCCTGCAAGTGCTGGATGCGGTGCAAGACCCAACCTTGGCCCAAACCAAGGCGGCCTGCATGGCCACATTAAAGAGAGCAGAATAAAGCCTGTTGCTTGCCGGAAGCGGTTCAGCCCGGCGGCGGAGCCGGCCGCCGCTGCGGCTGCCCGACCGGCCCCGGCAATGGAGCCGAATCGCC
>JAMFSV010000196.1 GCA_026225455.1 Burkholderiales bacterium
CGGACATCCCGGCCGCAAAGTTGCGCCCGGTTTCGCCGAGCACCACCACCGTGCCGCCCGTCATATATTCGCAACCATGATCGCCCGTGCCCTCGACTACCGCCGAAGCACCCGAGTTACGCACGCAGAAGCGCTCCCCCGCCACGCCGCGGAAGAACGACTCGCCCTCGATGGCGCCGTACATCACGGTGTTGCCGCAGATGATGTTGTCCTCGGACTTGCCGCGGAAATCGGTGGTCGGGCGAATGATGATGCGCCCGCCGGACAAGCCTTTGCCGACGTAGTCGATGCCGTCGCCGATCAAATCGAGCGTCACGCCGCGCGCCAGGAAAGCGCCGAAACTCTGGCCCGCGGTGCCTTTGAACTGAATATGAATCGAATCGTCGGGCAAACCTTCATGACCATATTTTTTGGCGATCACCCCGGACAACATGGCGCCGACGGTACGGTTGACATTGCGCACCGGCTGGATAAACGAGACGTGCTCGCCGTTCTCGATGGCAGCCTTGGATTTCTGAATCAGGATGTGATCCAGTTCGTTTTCCAGACCGTGATCCTGCGTCTCGACGTGCTGACGCGCCACTGAGGCCGGCGCTTCGGGCAAGTGGAAGATACCGGCGAAATCCAGGCCGCGTGCTTTCCAGTGTTCAACCCCCTTCCGGGTGTCGAGCAAGTCGGCCCGGCCAATCAGTTCATCGAATTTGCGCAAGCCAAGCTGAGCCATGATTTCGCGCACTTCTTCGGCGATAAAAAAGAAGAAGTTCACGATATGCTCGGGCTGGCCCTGGAATTTCGCCCGCAGCAGCGGATCTTGCGTGGCCACTCCGACCGGGCAGGTATTCAAATGGCATTTGCGCATCATGATGCAGCCTTCGGCTACCAGCGGTGCGGTGGCAAAACCGAACTCATCGGCGCCGAGTAAAGCCGCAATCGCGACATCGCGCCCGGTTTTCATCTGACCGTCGGCTTGCACCCGGATCCGGCCGCGCAGGCGGTTCAACACCAAGGTCTGCTGCGTTTCCGCCAAGCCCAATTCCCACGGCGCACCGGTATGCTTGATCGAAGACAAGGGCGAAGCGCCGGTGCCGCCATCGTGACCGGCGATCACCACCTGGTCGGCCTTGGCTTTTGCCACCCCGGTCGCCACCGTGCCCACGCCGGATTCGGCCACCAGCTTGACCGAAATACTGGCCGCCGGGTTGACGCATTTCAGGTCATGGATCAGTTGTGCCAGATCTTCAATCGAATAAATGTCGTGATGCGGCGGCGGCGAAATCAGGCCGACACCCGGCACCGAGAAACGCAGCCGGCCGATATATTCGCTGACCTTATGCCCCGGCAATTGACCGCCCTCACCGGGCTTGGCGCCCTGAGCCATCTTGATCTGAATCTGATCAGCCGAGCTCAGGTATTCCGCCGTCACACCGAACCGGCCCGACGCCACCTGCTTGATCTTGGAGCGTAATGAGTCGCCGTCCTGCAACACGGTGTCGCGCACCACCACGTCGCTACCGATAATGCCGGCCACCGTTTGGCCCGCCGTGATGGGAATCCCGCGAATTTCATTGCGGTACCGCTGCGGATCTTCGCCACCCTCGCCGGTATTCGATTTGCCGCCGATGCGGTTCATCGCAATCGCCAGATTGGTATGGGCTTCGGTACTGATCGAACCCAGCGACATCGCGCCCGTGGCAAAGCGTTTGACAATCTCCTTGGCCGATTCGACTTCGTCGAGCGGAATCGCCCGTGCCGGATCGACGCGGAATTCGAACAGCCCGCGCAAAGTCATATGGCGGCGGCTCTGATCGTTGATCAGATGAGCATATTCCTTGTAGGTCTGATACGAGTTGCTGCGCGCCGAATGCTGCAATTTGGCGATCGCGTCAGGGGTCCACATATGTTCTTCGCCACGTACGCGATAGGCATATTCTCCCCCGGCGTCCAGCATATTCTGCAATACGGGATTGTCGCCAAAAGCATCGCGATGCAGGCGAATCGCCTCCTCGGCCACTTCGAAAATACCGATGCCGCCGACATTGGTCGCCGTGCCGCTGAAATATTTGTTGATCAACTCCTTGGACAGGCCGATCGCCTCGAAAATCTGCGCGCCGGTATACGACATGTAGGTCGAAATGCCCATCTTCGACATGACTTTCTGCAAGCCTTTGCCGACCGCCTTGACGAAATTTTTCACGGCTTTTTCAGGCGACAGATCTCCGCCCAGTCCTTCCGCCATGCTGGCCAGGGTCTCCATCGCCAGGAACGGATGGACCGCCTCGGCACCATAGCCGGCCAGCAAGGCGAAGTGATGCACTTCGCGCGCGGAACCGGTTTCGACCACCAGTCCGGTACTGGTGCGCAAGCCTTGCTGCACCAGATGCGTGTGGACCGCGGCCGTGGCCAACAAGGCCGGAATCGCCACATTGTCGCGATCGGTCTTGCGGTCGGAGACGATCAAAATGTTGTAGCCCGATTTCACCGCGTCGACCGCTTCGGCACACATGGACGCAAGACGGGCTTCGATGCCTTCCTTGCCCCAGGCCACCGGATAGCAGATGTCGAGTTGATAGGAGCGGAATTTGCCGCCGGTGTATTGATCGATAGCGCGGATCTTCGCGATATCCTGCAAATCGAGCACCGGTTGTGCTACTTCCAGCCGCATCGGCGGGTTGATATTGTTGGTGTCGAGCAAGTTGGGTTTGGGACCGATAAACGACACGATCGACATCACCATGTTTTCGCGAATCGAATCGATCGGCGGGTTGGTCACCTGGGCGAACAGTTGCCGGAAATAGTTATACAGCGTCTTGTTCTTCGACGACATCACCGCCAGGGGCGAGTCATTGCCCATCGAACCGATCGCTTCTTCGCCGGTGGCGGCCATCGGCGCCATCAGGAATTTCAGGTCTTCCTGGGTATAGCCGAACGCCTGCTGACGATCAAGCAGGGTTTCGCCCGGCTTGTCCCCGGCCGGGGTGCCGCTTTGCGCCTCGATCTGGTCGAGTTTGACCCGCACCGCGTCAATCCAGCTCTTGTACGGTTTGGCGTTGGCCAGGTTGTCCTTGAGTTCCTTGTCATCGATGATGCGGCCTTGCTCCATGTCGATCAGGAACATTTTGCCCGGTTGCAAACGCCATTTTTTGACGATCTTCGATTCCGGAATCGACAGTACACCAGCTTCCGAGGCCAAGATCACCAGATCGTCGTCGGTAATGCAAAACCGGGCCGGGCGCAGGCCGTTGCGATCCAGCGTCGCACCGATTTGGCGGCCGTCGGTAAACGCGATGGCGGCGGGTCCGTCCCAAGGCTCCATCATGGCCGCGTGATATTCATAGAAGGCGCGGCGATTTTCGTCCATCAGTGTGTGTTGCTCCCACGCCTCCGGGATCATCATCATCATCGCGTGCACCAGCGGATAACCGGCCATCACCAATAGTTCAAGACAGTTGTCGAACGAGGCGGTATCGGACTGGCCCGGATAAATCAGCGGCCAGAGTTTATGCAGGTCGCTACCCAGGACCGCGCTTGAAATCGCGCCGGTACGTGCCGACAACCAGTTCACATTGCCCTTGACGGTGTTGATTTCGCCGTTATGCGCAATCATCCGGTACGGGTGAGCCAACTCCCAGGCGGGGAAGGTATTGGTGGAAAAACGCTGGTGTACCAGCGCCAGCGCAGAAATCGTGCGCTCGTCCTGCAAATCCAGGTAATAAACGCCGACCTGTCCGGCCAGTAACAGACCTTTATAAACTACCGTGCGCGCCGACATCGACGGGACGAAATATTCGCGGCCATGTTTGAGCTTGAGCGCCTGGATGCGGTGGCTCGCGGTTTTACGAATGACGTAGAGCTTACGTTCCAGCGCGTCGGTAACAATAATGTCCTTGCCGCGCCCGATAAAAATCTGGCGGATGACAGGCTCGCTGGCCTTGACCGTTGGCGAAATCGGCATGCTTGGGTCCACCGGCACGTCGCGCCAGCCCAGCAACACTTGGCCTTCGGCCTTGACCGTACGCTCCAGCTCTTGTTCGCAGGCGAGACGGGAGGCGTGCTCTTTCGGCAGAAAAACCATGCCGACCCCATATTCGCCGGCCGGCGGCAAAGTCACGCCTTGCTTGGCCATTTCTTCGCGATAAAACGCATCCGGGATCTGAATCAGGATCCCGGCACCGTCGCCCATCAGCGCATCGGCACCCACGGCGCCCCGATGATCGAGGTTTTCCAGGATTTTCAGGCCCTGACTCACGATCTCATGGCTTTTTTTGCCTTTGATATGCGCCACAAAACCCACGCCGCACGCATCGTGCTCATTAACCGGGTCGTACAAACCTTGTGCCGCGGGTCGTATTGGGCTCGCGATTGGGTGCTGTGAGGCGTGCTGTGAGTCTTTCATCTGGACACCGTCCGCTATAAAAAGCACCCGATCGCTTGAATTGCGAGTGGGTGCCATAACCGAAAAATTTGCCGTGAGAGCAAGCTGGGCGCTGGCGCCGCCCTCGCAAAATCTGCCTGCGAGTGCATTCGTGTCCGAATGGGGCTGCACCGAAATTCCGAATATACGCGAGGAATCAAAGAAATACAAAAAAAACAGCATGATCTGACACCATTTATAGATGCACCGTCATTGCACATTTTTAATTAGGGTCGCATCAATAAAGGGCATTTTTTGCCTGGCGAAAAACAGCGGGTCAAAAAATAAACGCCGCGGGCAAAACGCGGTATTGCGTTTTGCCCGCGAGTCGATAGTCAGGGGGAGTTTTGCCGCCGTCAGGAGGTCCCTGCGGCGGCATTGAAGGCTTGCTTCGGGCCCGAAGCGGGCCGGGCCGGAGCTTAGGGCCTGTTCACGCTAATAATGGGCTTGCGTTGCCACCCACAAA
>JAMFSV010000029.1 GCA_026225455.1 Burkholderiales bacterium
CGCCTCGCCGTCCAGACCGCGACCGGTACCGAATGGTTTGACCATGTGGTGTTGGCAACGCACAGCGATCAATCGCGGCGCCTGCTGCACGATGCCTCAAGCGAGGAAAGCCGCGTGCTTGAGGCGATCCAATACGCGCTTAACCGCGCCGTGCTGCACACCGATGCCTCATTGCTGCCCAGCCGGCGCGCGCAGTCAGCATGGAATTACGAGAGTCGCCAGGGCCTGCCGGGCGGAGATGCCGAACTCTGTGTGCATTATCTGATCAATCGTTTGCAGCCCTTGCCGTTCAAACAAGCGGTATTGCTCAGCCTGAACCCGATTCGCGAGCCGCATCCGGCCAGCGTGCTGCAGGAAATCCATTACAGCCACCCGGTATTCGATGCCGCGGCCGTGCTTGCGCAAAGCCGTTTACCGGGTCTGCAGGGCGACCGTCATACCTGGTTTTGCGGCGCGTGGACCGGTTATGGTTTCCACGAGGATGGCCTCAAGTCAGGGCTGGCGGTGGCGCAACAACTCAAAGATCTGGCGCAACAGACCGGTAGCCCGCTGCCGCAGTCGCTCAATCTTGCGACCGAATCCCAGGCTGCTTGAGCTTACGGCGCTGAAGATCGTGACAGCATCCGCCCCCGCTACCGCCGCCCGCCCCAGTTTGCTTTTGGGGCGGGTCTACCATCGCCGCCTGCGGCCGGCGGTGCATGCCTTTTCCTATCGGGTGTATGCGCTACGGCTGCCCTTGCGCGCACTGGCCGCCGACGAGAGCTTGTGGGGCAATCGCTGGTTTTCGCATAATCGTTTTAACCTGCTGAGTTTCCACGACCGCGACCATGGCGACGGCGGCCTGGCCCCGCTGGCCTGGATCACCCGCGTGCTGGAACAAGCCGGGATTCATGATGCGACCGGGGAAATCTGGCTGCAAACCTTTCCCCGCGTGCTCGGTTACGTATTTAACCCGGTCAGCTTCTGGTTTTGCCAGCGGCCGGACGGCAGTTTGCGCACGGTCGTCTGCGAAGTAAACAATACCTTCGGCGAGCGCCACTGCTATTTGCTCGAAACCGGCGCCACCCTCAAACAGGGCGAGCCCTTGCACGCGCCCAAAGCATTTCACGTCTCGCCCTTTTGCGAGGTCGCGGGCCACTATGTATTCCGCTTTATGACGGTGGCGCCGCGCGCTGTGCCTGCCGCGTTGCATCCTGCGTTGCATCCTGCGTTGCATCCATTACGCACCCTCGCACGTATTGACTATTACGACGCCCAAGGTCCGCTTCTGCTTACCAGTATTTCCGCCAACGCCTATCCACTGGACAGCAAACGCAGTTTGTCGGCTTTTATCCGCTTTCCCATGATGACCTTGGGTGTGGTGCTCAGGATTCATTGGCAGGCGCTCAAATTGCTGCTTAAACGTGTACCGTTCCTGGGCAAGCCCGAAGCGCCCAAAATCGCCCCCAAATAACTGTCGCGCACCCGCGTGACCAACCGTCAGCCAGGTGATACGCATGACTTTTCAGCACTCCTCGTCGGGACCTTCGTCCACCCTGCCTTCGTTTGGCGAGCATCGCCCGGCGGCAATTCCGGCCGCGGCGCGTTTCGTCATGCGGCTGCTGAACCAACTCAGTATCGGCACCCTGGAAGTCCGTTTTCCGGATGGCCATTCGCAACGGTTTGGGCAGGGCGAACCTTGCGCCCAAATCACGCTGTCGAACTGGAATGTTTGCAGCGCGGCATTGAAGAGCGGCGATATCGGCTTTGCCGAAACCTATATCGCCAACGACTGGCATACCGACGATTTGAGCGCGTTGATGAATGTGATGGTGCGCAATCGTACTTTGATCGAAGAAGTGATTTACGGCTCATGGTGGGGGCGTTTGCTGCACCGGGTCAAACATCTGCGCAACAGCAATACGCGCGGCGGTAGCAAACGCAATATCCACGCTCATTACGATATCGGCAACGCGTTTTATAAACTCTGGCTGGACCAGACCATGTCGTATTCGAGTGCGCTCTACCGGGAGCCGTGCGCCAAGATTTCAATGGAAGAAGCTCAACGCGCCAAGTATCGCCGCTTGCTAGGCGAATTGAAGCTGACGCCGGGTCAGCGCGTGCTCGAAATCGGTTGCGGCTGGGGCGGTTTTGCCGAGCTGGCGGCGGACGAAGCCGGCGTCGCCGTGACGGGCTTGACCCTGTCGACCGAACAACTTTCGTACGCCAGGCAAAGAATGGATCAGGCCGGCTTATCCGCACAGGCGGATCTGCGCTTGCAGGATTACCGCGACGTCAGCGGACAGTTCGATGCGATCGCATCCATCGAAATGTTCGAAGCAGTCGGCGAAACCTTCTGGCCCAGTTATTTCGCTTGCCTGAAGCGTTCGTTGAAAGCGGGCGGCCGGGCTTGCGTACAAAGCATTACGATTGCCGACGCTTTGTTCGAGCGTTACCGCAGCAGCACCGACTTTATCCAGCAATATATTTTTCCCGGCGGCATGCTGCCCTCGCCCG
>JAMFSV010000197.1 GCA_026225455.1 Burkholderiales bacterium
ACCGGCACCCCCATCCACAGCGCCTCGACGGTGGTGGTGCCGCCGGGAAAGGGAAACGGATCCAGCGCAATATCGGCCCGCCGGTAATTTGCCAGATAGTCGGCGCGCGGCGTAAAACCCTCGACCAGGATCCGCCCGGGCTCGATACCGTGCGCCGCAAAACGCGCCAGGGTGGCCTGCCGCGCGGAAGGCTCAAGCAGTTCCTTGGCTTTTAGCAGCAAACGTGAACCGGGCACCGCTTGCAACACGCGTGACCATAAAGCCAATACCCCATCGTTGAGTTTACTCAGTCGATTGAAACAGGCGAAGGTTACGCTGCCTGTACTCAACATCGGCAACGGCCCTACGCCGATTTCATCGGCCGGTGGCGTAAAGCACAGATAACAATCGGGCATGCGCCAGGGCCGTTCGACAAAATGACTTTCTTCGCCGGCCGGCAATACCTGTTGATCGGCCAGGATATAGTCGATGGCCGCAAGACCTGTACTGGCAAAATACCCGAGCCAGGCCAATTGCACGGGCGCCGGGCGCCAGGCGAAGACCGGCAGGCGGTTATATAAGGTATGCCCTGCCAGATCGATCAGGATTTGCACGCCGTCCGCGCGGATTTTTTCAGCGGCGGCGGCATCGCTCAACCCGAGCAAGGATTGCCATGAGGTGAAATACGGTTTGATGCGCGCTGTCAGCGCATCTTCCTCGGCGCGAGTCACGTACGCCGTCAATTCTATGTGTGCCGGGTTCAGGTGCCGTACCACGCTTTCGAGGAAATAACCGACCGGGTGGCCGCGCAAATCGCCGGACACCAGCCCCACCCGCAGTGCCTGCCCGGGCAAGCGACGCTCGGCCGACGGCCAGGTGGTATAAGGTGTGGCCTTGGCCGCCATCGATGCGCCGATCAGGCGTGCTTCGTCGAGATACTGCTCGGGCGAGCTGTCCGATTCATAGTTGAGGTGAAACAGCAGACTGCTGCGGGCCAGCTCAAAATCGGGCTGCAAAGCCAGGGCGCGCCGCAAGCTATCGAACGCGGCAGCGGATTTTCCCTGACTGGACCATGCCGCCCCCAGGTTGTTAAGCACTTCGACATAATCGGGCTTGAGCTTGAGCGCATGCTGGTAGTGTTCCACCGCGGCATCGTAAGCGCCCAGATCCTGAAAGGCGTTACCCATGTTGTAATAGGTTTGCGGCAGATCGGGGTTAAGCAAGACAGCCCGGCGATAACTTTCAATCGCGGCGCCTGCATTGCCCCCCGCTTTCAGCGCATTGCCCAAATTATTATGGGCATCCACCTTGTTGGGCTGGAGTGCAATCGCCTGGTTCAGGTAGCTGATCGCCTGCTCAATCCGACCCATCTCTTTCAACACGTGGCCGGCATTGTTATAGGCCGAATAGAAATCCGGCTTGAGCGAAATCGCCTGCCGGTAGCTGGCCAAAGCCGCCGTCAGTTCGCTGTATTCTTCGAGTACATTGCCCAGGTTAAAGTGCGCCTCGGCATAATCGGGCTTGAGCAAAATGGCTTGCTTGAAATGCTCAATCGCCGTGTCGAACTTGCTTTGCGCCTTCAGTGCGTTGCCCAGATTATTGTGGGCTTCGGCAAAGTCGGGCCTGAGCGCCAAGGCGCGGCGAAAGTTGTCCTCTGCCTCATTCAGTTTTCCTTGTGCCTGCAGGGCATTGCCCAGGTTGTTGCATAACTCCGGCACATCGGCCTGGATCTCGCGCGCCTGGCCGTAACTTTCAATGGCGGCGTCCAATTCGCCCATTTCGTGCAGGGCGCTACCGAGATTGACGTAGGCGGCATAGAATTTCGGATGACGCGCGATCGCCTGCCGGTAATTGCCGATTGCGGCATCCAGCGCCCCATGGTCTTTTTGCGCGCTCGCCAAGTTGAAATAAAAATTGGCATTATCCGGATAAGCGGCGATGGCGCGGCCGATCAAATCGATGGCAATTGCAGGCTTTCCCACTTGATAAGCCAGCACGCCGAGCAGATGCAAGGCGTCGGCATGAGTTGCGTCGCGTTGCAGTATGTGCTGATACAAGGCTTCGGCTTGGGGCAAACGGCCTGCCTGGTGATGTTCCAAGGCGGTTTGCAATACCGCTGGAATCGGCTCGGCCGTGGCGGCCGGATGCAGCGCATCGCGCGCTTGCGACATGCAGCATTGCTTATATTTTTTTCCGCTGCCACAAGGGCAAGGGTCATTGCGACCGGGTTTATTCATGATCCAACTCTGGGTCCAATCTCATTGTCCAAACCTGGGAGACGAAGCACATCGCCGACCTCCGTCTCGCGCCCGACCCGCACCAGGTGCTGTTGCCACATGCAGGCGAAAGCGGCACCTAAATGGGCAGCAAAACGTGGTGCATCGCATAACGGCGATGCCAGCAATTGGTCACGCAAGCGGCCTCGCAAAGCCGCCAGTTGCGGCAAATCCGCCGCAAAGGCTTGCGCCTTTGCCACGTAATCGAAGTCATCGGCGGCCACCCAGTCGGGCAAACCGGCGGTCCGCAACAAGCTTTCCCCCGCATGCGCCAGAAACCGGTCGCCGCGCCGGCTCAGTACCGGCACCCCCATCCATAGTGCCTCAACCGTGGTGGTACCGCCCGGGAATGGGAAAGGATCCAACGCTATATCGATGCGCCGGTAGTCTGCCAGATAATTCGCCCGTGGCGTAAAACCTTCCAGTAGCAGGCGCTGCGGCGCGATTCCCTGGTCCGCGAAGCGCGCCCGGGTCGCCGCCTGCGTCGCCTCGTCATGCAACTCCTGGGCTTTGAGCAACAGCCGCGACCCCGGCACCGCATGCAGCACCCGCGCCCACAACGCGACCACCTCGTGATTCATTTTGCTGAGCCGGTTAAAACAACCGAAAGTCAGCCCCGTCGTCACCGCCGACAATGCCGGGAGCGGGCCGACCGCAATATCTTCCCGCGGCGGGGTAAAACACAAATAACAATCCGGCAAACGCCACGGCGTTTCGACAAAATGGTTTTCCTCGCCGGCAGGCAACACCTGATGGTCCGCCAGGATGTAATCGATGGCGGCGACGCCGGTACTGGCGAAATAACCGAGCCAGGCCACTTGCACCGGCGCGGGTTTATAAGCAAATACCGGCAGCCGGTTGCCGCCGGTGTGCCCGGCCAGGTCGATCAGGATCTGCACCCCATCGTCGTGAATGCGGCGGGCGGCGGCGACATCGCTCAAACCCAGAAGCGAACGCCAGGCGGCAAAATGCGGTTTGATCCGCGCCGTCAGTGCATCCTGTGCCGGGTGCGTGACATAGGCAAATAACTCAAAGCGTTGCGCATCGAGATGGGTCAATACGCTTTCCAGAAAATATCCCACCGGGTGCGAACGCAAATCGCCGGAGACCAAACCAATCCGCAGGGGCTGGCCGCTACGATAACTTGCGTCGACGGGCCACGCCGTATAAGCATGTGCACGCGCCGCGACACGTTCCCCGTAACGCCGTGCCTCATCGAGATACTGAGCCGGCGAGGACAAGGCATGGTAATTCAGATGAAACAGCAGATTGTCATGCGCCGCGACACAATCCGGGTCGAGATCGAGCGCCACGCGCGAGCAATTTAATGCCTCGTCGAGTTGACCCTGATGGGCCAAGGTGTAGCCGAGATTGGCGTAGGCCTCGACATAAGCGGGCCGCAGTGCAATGGCTTGGCGAAAGCTGGCTGCGGCGGCATCGAAGGTCTTCATTTCCTGGTAGACGCAACCGAGATTGTTGTGTGCTTCCGCATAGGCGGGGTTCAAGGCTAACGCCTGGCTGTAGCTGTCCCGCGCGGCGCTGATTTCGCCTCGCCCCCATAAGGCGTTGCCAAGATGATTAAAGGCTTCCGCCGAATCAGGCTTGAGCCTCAACGCTTGGCGATGCAATGCGATGGCCGCATCGAATTGCCCCAGCCCGGAAAGGGCGTGGCCCTGGTTGTTATAGGCCTCGACGTAATCGGGTTTATATTTAATCGCCGACCGATAACATTCCAGCGCGGCTTCCAGTTCGCCTTGATCTTGCAACACGTTGCCCAGATTGTTATAGGCCTCGGCATAGTCGGGCTTCAAGGCCAATGCCTGCAAATAACTGCTACGCGCGGCGTCGAATTCACCGAGTGCTTTTTGCACGTTGCCGAAATTGGAGTAATAGACCGGCTGCGACGGGTCGGCGCGCAGGGCACTCTGGATCAACTGAGCGGCCAATTCGTTTTGCCCGGTCTGGTGCGCCATCACACCCAGCAGGTGCAAGGCATCGCCATGAGCCGGTTCGCGTGCCAAGATGGCACGGTATAGGACTTCCGCGTCGGACAAGCGGCCGGCTTGGTGGTGAGCCAAGGCGCGGTCGAACAAAACCGTCGACGGCGCTTGGCCTGCGGCAGATGCCGCTGCCACGATGGTAGTCGACGCGGCATCGGTTGCCGCTGCTGCGGACGGCTCGGCGCGCAAGCAACATTGCTTGTATTTTTTTCCGCTGCCGCAGGGGCACGGATCATTGCGTCCGGGTTTAGCGCTGCTCATGACAGGTAATGATACAGCTTGGGGTTAACATGGCTTCAGAGGGTCGCTTGGGTGTGCCCGAGGGTGCGTCAAATGCTCTTGCCACATGCCGATAAAAGCGGCGGTAAGATGCGCGGCAAAATGCGGCGCGTCGCATAGCGGCGAGGCGAGCAACTGGGTCCGCAGCCCGGCACGCAACACCGCGAGTTGCGCCGGATCGGCCGCAAATGCCTGGGCTTTGGCAATGTAATCGGCATCATTATCGGCGATCCAGCCGGGCAGTCCCGCGCTGCTAAGCAAACTTTCGCCGGCGTGGGATAAAAATCGGTCGCCGCGGCGGCTCAGCACCGGCACCCCCATCCATAACGCTTCCACGGTAGTTGTGCCGCCAGGATAAGGGAATGGATCGAGTGCGATATCGACCCGGCGGTAGGCGGCAAAATTCTCCAGGCGCGGCGTATAACCTTCCAGAATCAAACGCGACGGATCGATGCCGTGCGCGGCAAACCGTGCACGAGTCAGGTCTTGCGCCGAAATATCGGTCAGTTCTTTGGTTTTAAGCAGCAGACGCGATTGCGGCACCGCATGCAGCACCTTCGCCCACAGCGCGACGACGGCATCGTTGATTTTATTCAGCTTGTTAAAACAGCCAAATATGACGTGCCGATTTTCGCTCAGCGGCAAGGGACCGACGGCAATCTCATCTTTAGGCGGCGTAAAACACAGATAACAATCCGGCAAACGCCATGGTTTTTCGCTGAAATGCGCCTCTTCGCCGGCAGGCAGAACCTGCCGGTCGGCCACAATATAATCGATACTCGCCAGACCGGTGCTGGCGAAATAACCCAGCCACGCAACTTGAACCGGGGCCGGGAGCCAGGCAAAAACGGGCAAACGGTTATCGGCGGTATGGCCGGCCAGATCCACCAGAACCGCGATGCCATGCCGATGAATTTTTTGTGCCGCAGCTTCGTCGCTCAAACCTGCCAGGATATGCCACTGGGCAAAATACGGCTTGATGCGTGCGGTCAGATCGTCGCCAAACCCGCGTGTATCGTAGGCAACCAGTTCAATTTGCCGTGGGTCGAGGTGAGCCAGCACGTTCTCCAGGAAATAACCGACCGGGTGCGAGCGAAAGTCGCCCGATACCAGTCCGACGCGCAAGGGCCGTGCTGGGTTCGATCCGGCGTGGTTCTGCTCAGCCGACCAGGTATCGAACGGCCGGGCGCGTTGGCTCACTTGTTCGCCGAAACGGCGCGCTTCGGCGAGATACGCAGCCGGCTCCGGTTGCATCTCATGGTTTAAATGAAACAGCAGATTGCTATAGGCCACATCAAAATCCGGCTTGAAGCGCAGCGCGGTCCGGTAACTGTCCATCGCCTCGGCAAATTTCCCCTGGGCCGCCAAATCCTTGCCCAGGTTGTTATGCGCCGGGGCGTAGTCCGGCTTGAGCGCCAGCGCGAGGCGATACTGCTCAATCGCGGCGTCGAGCTGGCCTTGCTCTTGCAGGGCGATACCCAAACTGTTGTAGACATCGGCATCATCCGGCTTTAACGCCAATGCCGCGCGATATGCATGTATCGCTTCATCGAACCGTCCCAGTGCCGCCAGTGCCCGCCCCAGATTATTATGAGCCTCGGCGTAATCCGGCTTCAGGGCCAGCGCTTGGCGGTAATGTTGCAGCGCCCCTTGCAGCTCGCGCCGTGCTTGCAGTGCGTTACCGAGATTATTGTGCGCATCGGCCAATTCAGGCTGCAAAGTCAGCGCTGCTTGATAACTTGCAATAGCGGCATCGGTATCGCCGTTATCCTGGTATGCCCGCCCCAGATTCGAATGGTAAGCGGCATAGGAGGGGTTGGCCGTAATCGCACGGCGGATCAAATCGATGGCAAGCTCGTGCCTGCCCGCCTGGTAGGCGATGACGCCCGACAAATGCAAGGCATCGGCGTGCTGAGGTTCGCGCTGCAGGATCTGCCGATAAAAGCTTTCGGCCTGCGCCAGGCGGCCGGCTTGGTGATGGCTTAATCCGGTTTGCAGTAAAACCGGGATCGTCGGTG
>JAMFSV010000198.1 GCA_026225455.1 Burkholderiales bacterium
CGCTTTCGTCGAAGCCGGGCGCAGCTATCGCGTCGACTCGATCAGCCCGCGCCTGGTAGTGTTCCCCTTCGCCGTCGCGGGCGTGGACTACGACTCCACCATCAACCACAGCTTGCCGCTCGCCGCGGGGGTGGGCGTCAATACCCGCTATTATTTCCGCGAAGACAAATACGATTCGCCGCGCTCATACGTCGATCTGACGGTGCAGTACCGCGCCCACCTCGTCGGCGATGTCCGCGGCCGGGGCTTTTTTGCCGCCACGACTTTTTCTTATTGACGCCGATACGCTCCGATGAAACATCACGCCCCTTCCGTGCCCCGCCTGCTGGCTATGCTGGTGCTGCTGGCTCTACCATACTGCGCCGCGCCGCAGGCTCAGACCCAGGTTCAGGTGCAAGTTCCACCCCCGGCCACCGAGCCCGATTCGGCGCAAGCCGTGGCCAGCCTTTACCCACCCCAGCCACCGGCCAATGCCGCTTATCTGCGGGTGTTTAATGCCAGTGTCGGCAGCATCGCGGTAAGCGTGCCGGGCAGCATCGGCAGTCAGACGCAACCTGTGCCGCACAACGGCGTAACACGCTTAAGTGTGGTGCCGCTCGGGCAACCGCTGAACCTGGTGCTGGCCGGTCAGGCACCGCTGCCGCCGCTGCAGGCGAACGGCGGCGAAGTGATGACGGTGATACTCAGGCACGACGCACAGGGTTGGCATAGCACACGCGTGGTGGATAAACCGCAGCCGAGCGACGGCCTTAAGGCAACGCTGCATGCCTACAATTTGCTTGCCGGTTGCAGTGCCGACATCACGCTCGGGGCCAACGGCCCGGCCGTGTTTGCCGCGCTGGTGCCGGGCACACCCGGCACGCGCGCCATCAATCCGGTTGCGGCCACGCTGGTCGGACACTGCGGTGCGGCTAATACGACCTTCGCCTTGCCGATGCTGCGCGGCGGCGACAGCTATAGCCTGTTTCTCGGCGGCGATGCGATTCATCCGGTACTGCTGGGAGTGCTGGACAGCGTCGCCTGGCCGCCCGCCATACATTAATTAACCGAATTACGTCAGGGGTCCGGCGCGCTAGCGGGCCTCTTCTTCAAGGAACGTCGATCATCATGTCCGCTGCTTCACACCTGCCGGTGCCGCGCGCACCCAACTCGCAACGTCGCAAGCTGATAGGCGCGCTCGGTCTGCTGCAAGCCGCGGCGATATCGACCGGTGTGGCGGGCGCCTTATGGCTGCCGGCCCAGGCGGCGTACGCCGCGACCGGCACCAGCGTAATCGAAGGCTTGCAGCGCTGGCTGTTTGCCGGCTGGGAAAGCGTCAGCGACGCAGCATTGCCCGAGTGCATGCAGGTGCTCGATTTGATCCAGACCACCTGCGCCAAGCTGGCTGCGCGGCAAATCCGCTGCGTAGTGGTGGTGGCACCGTTGAAGGCCGCGGTCTACAGCGAGTTGCTGCCGCCGGACGCATCGTTGTCGGCCGCCGTCGCCGGACGTTTCGCGGCTTTGCTGCAGGGTGCGCGGCAGCGCCAGATCGCCCTGGTCGACGCACTCAGCGCGCTGGCGCCGCTGAAGGCGAGCGCTGACGGCTATATCCGCGCGGACTACCATTGGAGCGCCCATACCGCCGAAGCGGTGGCAAGCCAAACCGCCGCCCTGATCCAAGCCGCCGGGCCGCTTGGCGGCACTCCCGGTTCGGGCCGCAAGCTAGGTGCGTGGACCGAGGAATACCATTACGGCGACCTGGCCGAGTTGCTGCCGGCCGCCGGCAAGAAAGACATCGGCAAGGATCGTTTTGTCGTGCGCGCCACGGTGACCAGCCAGGACCTACTGGGGGATGCACCGCCCGTGGTGCAAGTGGTGGGCAACAGCATGGTCCAGCCCTATCTCGGCTTCTCGCAAAAACTATCGAATGCGCTGGATCGGCCGGTCGGCCTGAGTTGGGCTTTCGGCGACGTCGGCCCGTGGAAAATGTTGCTGAACTATCTGCAATCGCCGGCTTTTCACACCCAAGCGCCGCAGACCATCGTGTGGCAATTCAATGAAGGTCAATTTATGCACGGCCCAAACGCGGCGCTGGCCTATGATCCGGCCAGCCTGCTCCCCGCAGCAAGCTGGCTCGAACAGATAGGCCAGGCACTCGGCTAAGCACTATGTACTTCGATTGCACTACCCGCAACTTTGCCGCCATCGAGGTAGCGCCCGACGCCCCCGCGGTGATCGCGCGCGAACGCTGTCTTACCTGGCGCGAACTGCACACCGAAGCGCAAGCCTGGTGCCGGCGCGCCGGCGAATTCGGCCTGGCCCGCGACCTGCCCATCATGATTCGCGGCCACAAGGAAGCGAGCTTTATGGTGGCATTGTGCGGCGCACTGATGCTGGGTGCGCCGTTCGTTCCGCTCGACACACTCTACCCGGCGCAACGGGTGAACGGCATTGCCGCCGCGCTTGAGGCCACTCTGTTATACGACGCCGGCACCGACTGCTTCGAAGTGCTGCGCGCAGGCCCGCCGCGCGCACTGCAGGAACGCGACCTGGCTTACATCATGTTCACCTCCGGCACCACCGGTGTGCCCAAAGGCGTACAAATCGGAATTGAAGGCGTGTGCGCGCTGAGCGCCTGGATGGATGCCGATTTCGGGCTGGGGCCCACGCCCGTGTTTCTGAATCAGGCCGCATTCAGTTTCGATTTATCGATGTACTCGGTATTCGGCGCACTCGGCTCCGGCGGCGCCATCGTCCTGCTCGATCGCACCGCCGCCGCAGTGGCACTCGAAGTCGCCGCGCTGATCGCGCAACATGCCGTCACCGTCTGGGTCTCCACCCCGTCATTCGCGCAACAGCAATTGCTCAACCCCGGCTTCACCGCCGCCGCGCTACCTTCGCTGCGCACTTTGCTGTTTTGCGGCGAACCTCTGCCGACGCCGCTGGCACGCCAATTGCGGCAACGCTTCCCCGGCGTGCCTATCCTGAACACCTACGGCCCGACCGAAGCCACCGTGGCGACCACCCTGCTGGCGCTCGAAGAGAGTCACCTCGCCGGCGACGGCGGCGTGCTGCCGATCGGCCGACCCAAACGCGACAGCCTGGTGTACTGCGATGACGGCGAGTTATGCATCGTCGGCGCGCATGTGATGCGCGGTTACCTCAATCGCGCCGACCTGAATCAATCCCGGATGTTTTTGCGCAACGGACAGCGCGGCTTTCGCACCGGCGACCTCGGTTCGGTCGATGCGAGTGGTATGCTGTATTGCCATGGCCGTAGCGACGACCAGATCAAACTGAACGGTTACCGTATGGAACTGCTGGAGATCGACGCCGCGCTCGGCGCATTGCCGGGCAACCGGCCGGCGGCAAGCGTGCCGCTACGCCGCCCCAACGGCACCGTGGCACGGCTGGTGGCCTATGTCGAAACCGGCACGCCGGACGCCGTGCTGCCGGTCGAATTGGCGCAGTGGAAAACGCTGCTCGCGCAACGGCTGCCCGCCTACATGATTCCCTCGGAATTACGCGGCTGTATCCGCCTGCCGGTCTCACTCAACTACAAAATAGATCGCGAACAACTCGCGCAGGCCTACCGCAACGGCACAGCACCATGAAACGCCGGCAGCGCCTGCTCGCAGGCACGCTGCTCGCCGCCATCCTGGCCGGGCCGCTGAGCGCAGCCGCGGCGACGCCCCAGGCCCAGGGCGTGGTATGGCAAATCGACAATACTCACGTCTATCCTTATGGCGACTGGGATCAACTCGGCGTTCAGGATTTGCTGGTGCAATGGACCGCCGTCAACAACATCGCCTTCGTCAGCACCCCGAATATCCCCCCGGCACCCCGGTTGCCCGATTGGCCTCGCATCGCCGGCGAACCGTGGGCCCGCAACGTGATCGTCGGGCTGGACGGCAACTTCAACGAAACCACGGCGCGCGCCGAAGCGATCAGTTTGGTCGAACAATCCGTCAAGCTGGCGCCATACCACCCGCCGGTACATGTGGTCGGCTGGTATTTTCCGGTCGAGATCGATCCCACCTGGGCTGACGCCAAAACCCTGCGCACCGTCCTCGGCACATTACCGCGGCCCTTGTGGATCAGTGTGTACGACAACTCCAATATCGGTGGAGCGGCATTGGCCAACTGGCTCGCCAGTTGGCTGCCCAGCGATGTCGGCGTGTTCTTCCAGGACGGCTGCGGCGAATATGCCCGCGACGCGCCGGTGGCACGCACCTATGCCGATGCGCTATCGGCCAAGCTCGGCAGTACCCGCGTGCGTATCATCGCCGAAGCCTTCCGCCCCGCGCAGGGCGGCGGCTTGCGTGCGGCGACCGCGGATGAGTTGGGAACGCAGTTGGACAATTATCACGGCTACCGCACCTACTTGTTTGATGGACCGCACTACGTGTCGAGGCAATTGGTGCAGGAGTTGCTGGATCGGGCAAATGGCGCGGCGGTGAAGGCACGTGCGGTTGCGGCGGCGTCCGGCGTGGCGCACTGAGATCGCGGGACCGAGCCCCGCGCTTATTGTCCGGCTTTTCGAGGTCAATCAAGGCCCAATCGAGGCCCAATCGAGGTCCAATCGGTAAAGGGATCGAAAATAAATCCACCGCCTATTCACCCCATCACCCCCACCACAATCCTGGCCGCCGCCGCAATCACGTCATCGCGCACCGGCGCATCTTCCTTTTTGGGCGTGTGGTAGATCGCCAGCCCGACGGCCAAACCACTTATCCTCTCTGATGCTCCGAAAAAATCACGTGTCTATGCCCCCTTGGCATAGACAACCTCGGCTTACATACGAGCAAAAGAACTCAAGATAAATCTGGAAATCGTCCCAAGTCCCGCACCCAGGGACATCTTCCATCTAGCATTGTCCAGTGAGACTCCTGTCAATCTGGAATCTATCGATGAATTGGGTAAGCGTCGCAATACCGGTTTAAACACCGACTCGCAAATGACGATCGCCGACCAGCAAGCGATTTTGCTGCATTGACCAAAATATCCCCATTTGGGTATAATCGGATAGACAATATGAAAACTTTGCTTTGGATCGCATCGGCCAAAAAAGATTTGAAGGCTATGCCTGACGAGGTCCAAGATACCTTCGGCTTTGCATTACATCAAGCGCAGATCGGCAAAAAACATGCGCAGGCCAAGCCGCTGAAAGGCTTTGGATCGACTGGCGTATTAGAAGTAGTCGAAGATTCTGACGGCAACACGTACCGAGCGGTATACACGGTGAAGTTTGGCAATGCCGTGTATGTGCTGCACTGTTTTCAAAAAAAATCGACGCATGGCATTGCGACCCCAAAGCCGGATATGGACTTGATTCGAGAGCGCTTGAAAGCGGCCGAAGCTCACGCCCAAGGAGAACAGAAATGACGGCGATTGAAAAAAGTAGCGGCAATGTATATGCCGATCTGGGCCTGCCCGATGCTGACGAAATGTTGGTGAAAGCTCAGCTTGCAATGAAGATCGGCGAAATCATCAAAGCCCGGCGCTGGACGCAACAGCAAGCGGCCGAAGTATTAGGCATGACACAACCGAAATTGTCGACGATGTTGCGTGGGCAATTTCGAGGGATTAGTGAAGCAAAGATGCTCGAATGCCTGGCAAAACTCGGGCGTAATGTGCAGATCGTTGTTGGTCCGGCGCGTCGATCTGCCGCAGCCGGTCGTGTTGAAGTTGTTTTTGCTGCTTGAACGGACCCTACCAGGCCACGCGGCCTGATAGGGTCTGGCGCCGGTGCTCAAACATCCCCAAATGAAGCGTCGTCAGAATCCCACTTTAGCCAATCACTCAAAACTCGCCAGCGACCACCACCGGCGCAGTGACGCAGCCGCCTCCCCTATTCACCCCATCACCCCCACCACAATCCTGGCCGCCGCCGCAATCACGTCATCGCGCGCATCCGCATCTTCCTTTTTCTGCGTGTAATAGATTGCCAAAACGATAGGCGGGCGCGCCGGCGGCCAAAGCACGGCGATATCGTTAGTGCTGCCATAAGCGCCGGTACCCGTCTTGTCGCCGCTGTGCCACCCGGCGGGCAAGGCGGCCGCAATGCGCTTGGCGCCGGTGGTATTACCGCGCAACCATTGTTGCAACTGGTCCCGCTGGGGGGCTGGCAAGACATCGCCGAGCACCAGCACTTGCAGGCTGTGGGCCGTGGCGGCCGGCGTTGATGTATCGCGCGCGTCGCCCGGTATCGCGGTGTTTAATTCTGTTTCCCAGCGGTCGAGACGAAATTCCTGATCGCCGATCACGCGGGCAAAAGAAGTCACCGCGGACGGGCCGCCGAGAAACTTGATCAACAGATTGGCCGAGGTATTGTCGCTGTATTGAAGCGCCGCACGGCACAGTTCGGCAATCGTCATGCCGTCGGCAAGATGCTTCGAGGAAACCGGCGAATAGCTGACCAAGTCGCCCCGGGTGTAATGGATACGCTGTTGCATCAAGCCGGCAACCTGCGTGCTGCGCGCCAGGATGGCCGAGGCCAGCATCATCTTGAAAGTGCTGCAGAAGGGAAAACGCTCGTCGGCGCGGTAGCCGATCTGCATGCCATTGGCCGTGTTCAATGCGGCAAGACCAAGACGGCCGCCCGAAGTACGTTCAAGCGTCGCCAGCATGGCTTGGGCCGAGGCCGCAGAGGGTGTTGCGTCGGCTCGCGCGGTAGTGGCCAAGGCAAACGGCAGGGTCGCGGCGGCAAGCAGTAAGGTACGACGCTGGGGGGAATGGGTCATGGAAGTCATCTCGTTTTTGCGCATGAGTGGAAGGAAGCGTCTTGCTGAGGTAGCAATATCGACCTCTCGCGCAGCGTTGACAAGCGAGGATAATTTAGCTTAGGGTAAAGAAAATCTTATGCCTAGGTATCCATGCGCCCTCACCTCCCGCTTAATGCATTACGCGCCTTCGAGTCGTCGGCACGACATCTGAGCTTCACCCGCGCGGCGGTGGAATTGAACGTGACGCAAGCAGCCGTCAGCCAGCAGGTACGGATGCTCGAGGAACGGCTCGGCGCTACCCTGTTCAAGCGTTTGCCGCGTGGCTTGGGCATCACCGACGAAGGTCGCGCCCTGCTGCCGGTGCTAAGCGACGCTTTCGGCCGGATCGAGACCGTGCTCAAACAATTCGAAGGCGGTCATTTTCGTGAGGTATTGACGGTCGGCGTGGTGGGTACCTTCGCCGTCGGTTGGCTGATGCCCCGCTTAAAATTATTTCGCGAGACCCATCCCTTTGTGGAGTTGCGGCTGCTGACCAACAATAACCTGGTCGACCTGGCGGCGGAGGGACTGGACTTCGCGATTCGTTTCGGCGAGGGCGTCTGGCCGGCGACCCACAATATAACCTTGCTCGATGCGCCGCTGACGGTGTTATGCGCGCCAAACATTGCACAACGGCTTGTCGCTCCGTCCGATTTGGCGCGGGAGACACTACTGCGGTCCTATCGCGCCGACGAATGGCCCACTTGGCTCGCCGCCGCAGGACTTGACCCCTGGACGGCAAACGGTCCGATTTTCGATTCATCGCGTCTGATGGTGGAAGCCGCCGTCCAAGGCGCGGGAGTCGCCTTGGCTCCGCCTCGCATGTTTGTGCGCGAACTGCAAACCGGGCTGCTGGTGTGTCCCTTCGATACGGCAGTAAAAACCGGCAGCTACTGGCTCACGTGTTTAAAATCGAGGCGCATGTCGCCGGCAATGGAGTTGTTCCGCGATTGGATTCTGCTGCAAGCGGCGGGTGAGAGAGCCGCTCAAGAAGGCGGATAACCTATGCCGAGATTTAAACCCATGGTTCCAGCCTCAACCGTAGTGGTTGCAACCGCTTTCCGCTCCGATCCGCCAGGTGACCGCCCAAATTGGCCGCACCGAGATACGTGGCGGTAGACGCCGAAAACCAATGGGCGCCGATGATGGCCGGCAGCAACGGGGTGTAGGCAAAACGCGCCATGCCGATCCCGACCAGGCTGGCGCAGAGCCCCGCGATAGTCAAACGCCATGGGCTTGGGTCTGCCTTGCCGGCAGCCGGATGCTGCTGTGACGATACGTGCTGCATGGCGCTTCCCCTTGAAAAATCGGTGGTTAAGCAGGCCTGCATGCTCTGCGCTCATAGGCAAAGGTCAAGCGATCTGTGTCCTGTTGCCTCGAATCCATTGATTAAGTCCCGCGCAACAAACCAACAGGGCGCCGGTGACAAAAAATACGGCAGGCAACCCGAGATGCACGCCGATCACGCCGCCGATCAGCGGCCCTACCACCTGTCCGGTGAACTGGGCCGACTGCAAATAACCCAGCATTTTTCCGGAATCCCGTTCATCGACCGAGTGGCGTACCAGTTTTGCAATGGCGGGCAGTAAGCCGGCGATCGTCATGCCCATCAAGCCGCGCAAAACCGCCAGTTGCCACCAATGCGTAACCAATGCCTGCGGCAGCATGACCAAGCCGGTTGCCAGGAGACACGCAATGATGACGTTCCAGCTTCCGTAGCGGTCCGCCAGCGCGCCGAGCCGTGCGGCGGTCAGTACGCTGCCTAATGCCGAGGACGCCATGACAATGCCGGCTATACGCGCCAGCTCATCCGCGGGCACGCCGAGGCGTGCGATATACACGGTGATGACCGGCTCAATCGACATATTGGCCAGCAACACCATCATCGCGGTTAGCAGCAGTGCCGCCGTAACGGCGTGGTTACCGGTGCGTGGCAGTTCAACTTCGGCGGTGGAAGGTTGCTTGACGTCGAACCCTGGATGAAAATCTTCACGCACCAGCAGGATGGTCAAGATCGCCGTCACTGCGATCATCGCGCCGCCGACAAAGAAGGTGCCGCGGATGCCGACCCAGCTCGGCAAAAAACCGCCGACCAGCGGACCGACAAGATTGCCCGCCAGCGCCCCGGTCGACAGGATGCCGAGCGCCCAGCCGGCGCGCTCGCGCGGAGCCTGGGTTCCGATCATCACGATCGACGCCGAGGCGAATCCGCCGATGAGCCCGGCGATCAGGCGCAGCGCGACGAGCTCGGCGACGCTGTGGGCAAGTCCGATCAGCGACATCACGATCGCCATGCCGATCGCGGCACGGACCAACATCGGCTTGCGCCCATAACGGTCGGCCAAACGTCCCCAGAGCGGTGCTGTGACCGCCGTGCCGAGAAAAGTCGCGCCGAACGCCACGCCCGACCACTGCACCACCGCCGCTTGCGATGAAACCCCCAGTTGCGCCACGTACAGCGGCAGGAACGGCAACAACATGCTGAGACTCACGAGCGTGGTGAAAGAACCGAACACGCAGATGAGCAGATTGCGCCGCCAGTAAAGTTCGTTGCGCTGCGCGTAGCTCGCACGGCCGGGATATGTTGATGGCGGGACGAACATGTTTGCGGATGGGTTCATATAAGCTCCAACGTTCTGCAGCACAAGCACCGCGCGGGTCATGGATGCGCTGGTTGGTAACCACGGAAACGGCCTGCCATAACGGGGATATGCAGGGATGCGGCCGAACCTCCGTAGTGGGAGGTCAGGTCTGAAGCCAATATAGCTTGACTTATATATCTTTAATAACGAATAATTAAGATTCTATATATCTCTAAAAGAGATCATGGACTTATCCTCACTGAACATCTTTCGTACCGTCGTGAGCGAAAACGGGGTGACCCGTGCGGCCGTGAAGTTGAATCGCGTGCAATCCAATGTGACCACGCGCATCCGTCAACTGGAGGAAGACCTCGGCGCTGCGCTATTTACGCGTGATGGGCGGCGACTCGTCTTGACCCCTGCCGGGTCGACCTTGCTGCCTTATGCGGAACGCCTGCTGGCACTCGCCGACGAAGCGCGCCATGCGATAACAGAAGAACGGCCGCACGGCCGCCTGCGGCTCGGGACCATGGAGAGCACGGCGGCGAGCCGCCTGCCCAGCGCGCTGGCCCGTTACCACCAGCGCTGGCCGGACGTCACTTTGGAGCTGGTAACCGGCGTGACGCAGTCGCTCATCGAGAGCGTCAAAAACTTCACGGTCGATACCGCCTTGATCGCACGGCCGCCTGAAGCAAACGCACTGCCGTCGGATCAATTCGATTCAGTTGTGGTGTTTAGCGAGGAGTTGGTATTGATCTCGCCTCGGGGGCAGCGTCCCGTCGCGACCGCACGCGACATTGCAGGCAACACCCTGGTGGCGTTTGCCCACGGCTGCGCCTACCGTACTTACGCAGCCCGTTGGTACGAAGCACAAGGCGTCCGGCCGGCGCGGGTGCTCGAACTCGGCTCGTATCACGCGATCGTCGCTTGCGTGGCGGCAGGCGCAGGCGTAGCGGTGGTGCCGCGCTCTGTGCTCAACCTGGCACACACCGGCGACGACATCGCGCTGCATCCGCTGGGTGCAATCGGCAAGATTGACACCCTGCTGATCTGGCGGCCCGGTCATTGTTCCGCGGCGCTCAATGCATTGCGAGAACTGCTGTCGGCTGAGGGAACACTTCCCGTCCGACAATAAACATGCACCGCCACCCTCAACCCTGCGCGGGCCGCTGCGCCGTCATGCGCATCAGCCACCCTCCCGCACACACCACCACCCCCATTGCCGCAACCCCATCGCCCAGACTGTAAGGCGGCATGCGGAAACCCGGGGTCTGCGTGGCGATCATCTGCATCAGTTCAGGCGTCATCAGCATACATACAAATGCCAGCGCGCTAAATGCCATATAAGCCGAGGCCGACAACAAACAGATGCCGACCGGCCGCAGCCGGCTCCTGAATTTACCCAGCAGCATCGCGGCCGCAAACAGGACGACCGCGGTAATCGCGAAGCCACCCAAGACCATCAGTTTGCCTTTGACCGGCATTTGGAAAAACGCGATCGTTTCCGCCATCGCCACGACCAATCCGGCCAACACATGCAGCACAATACTGCAGATATTCCGCAAGGTTTTCATCCGCGTGCCTGATTGAAATAGGCATTGGCCGCAGGCCGGAACAGAATATAAAGGAACAGGATAAAGATCAGCAGTCCAGGAATCAGCATGGCCCGGAACGGCATGTTGAAAATAGTAAAACCATGGCCGATCACCGAAGCCGCGACGTATAAATTACGACCCCAGACGCGGGCCTTCAACATCGCAATGCCGGCAATCAGGAGCGCTACAGCAAGCACCAAACCGGAACCCAAGGTTGCCCATACCGGCAGGCGGAACCTCGCCATCATTTCCATCGAGAGCGGGTTATGCAAGGTGAACGGCATGTAGAGCCAGGTCAGTACATTGGTAACAATAATGAACCACGCGAGAATAGTCAGGGAGAGCGGTCGTTTCACGGTCTGTTTAAATTAGAGTTATTTTCTTTCGAAGCTTACATTTTAATTAAATTCCGCTTCGAAATGCGCTTGGAATCCGCCGTTATTTTCAAATCAATAAAAATAAAAAGCAAGAGTAGCGCGGCATGCCACACGAAATTTAAATATCGTTTGACCAGCGGGATGGCCGCAGCAGTTCACCGCGCCCGACACAACGTAATGCATCCGCACACCAGTCCGTTATCCCTCCTCGCGTTATAAATCCACCCTTATGGTTCGCCAAAGAATTAATGATTATCTTCCGGCCTTACCGAGTCCTATGATTTTCCCACGGAGACGAATTAAAAAAATGGATTATCAGATGTCGGGCCAAGGCTGATTGCGCAGAGAGGAAAGTGTCTGGCTCTTTGCCCCAGGTCTGCTGGACCAAGACGCAAGTCGATTATCTCGACTCGCCTGAATGATTTATATCCTGATTGATTCCCTCCGCAGCCGCACCCGCGCGCCATGCCTGGCTGTGCTTTTTATCTTCAATTCGGATAAGCAAGGGAAGAAATCATGACTGATCTATCACGTCGCAATATCCTGGTCGGCGCCGCAGCATCGGCCGCCGCCCTGGGCGCCGCCGTCACCGCCAAAGCCGCGTCGTTCGGCAACCCCGACCGGCCGCTCGAAGGACGGATTAATGCCAGCGGACCGAACGCGCAGAGTGACCCCGGCCCGCAAAATCCCAACCTCGCCAATGAATTTCCGTCGTTCCAGGACCCACCCGCGACGGATGTCAACGGGATGCCGATTTTCTGGTCGTCGTTCAACAATGCGCACAAGCGCTTTCAAAGCGGGGGCTGGGCACGTGAGGTGACCCAGGACGATTTTGCGATTTCGGAGGATATCTCCGGAGTCAATATGCGTTTGTCGGCCGGCGGGGTACGCGAACTGCATTGGCATCAGCAGGCCGAGTGGGCGGTGATGGTGGATGGAAAATGCCGCATCACCACAATTGACGAAGAGGGCCGGCCCCAAGTCGCGGACGTGAAACAAGGCGATATCTGGTATTTCCCGCCAGGCTTGCCGCATTCGCTGCAGGGCCTGGGGCCAAGCGGCGCGGAATTTGTGCTGGCCTTCGATAACGGCCGCGCTTCGGAATTCAATACCTTGATGTTGACCGATTGGATTGCGCACACGCCGCCCGACATACTAGCGGCGAATTTCGGCGTCCCGGCCGAAGCCTTCAAGGATATCCCGCTCGATAACTTGTGGATTTACCAGGGTGCCGATCCAGGACCGCTGGCCGCTGCGCAAAACGCCACGAAATCGTCAAAGGGCGCGCCGCGCCATCCGTTCATTTTTTCCATGAGCGATTTGCCTCCCACCAAACAAACCAAGGGCGGCATGGTGCAGATTGCCGACAGCCGCAACTTCAAAGCCTCAGCCACGATTGCCGCGGCGCTGGTGACGATCCGGCCGGGCGGCTTACGCGAGTTGCATTGGCACCCAAACGCCGACGAATGGCAGTACTACATCAAAGGCCGGGCACGCATGACGGTATTCAATACCGGCCCGCGCGCCCAAACCGCGGATTTCCGTGCGGGCGATGTGGGTTATGTGAAAAAGAGTTTTGGTCATTACGTGCAAAACGTCGGCGACACCGATCTGGTGTTCCTGGAAATCTTCAAGTCGGATCATTTTGCCGAAGTCTCGCTGTCCGAATGGCTGGCCCATACACCACCCAAGTTGGTGATGGAACACCTTAATCTCAGCGCCGATGTGCTGGCACAGTTCCCCGGCGATCGGCCCGACATCATGCCGCTCTGACACCGGTGCGTGGCTGTTGCAGTACGCGGCGCGCCGCGGCTTGCAACAGCCCTGCAAATCGCGCGGTACCGCAGCAACAAGCACAAAAGTGCATCGTGGCCGCCGCCCGGCGCTGCACGGTGTGGTTAAACCACTTACCCGATGAAACCCCACCATGCTTCTGTCTATGAAAAGAACGGCCGGCAGCCTCCCCATAAACGGCACCTTGACCTTGCATACCGAAGTCGCGATGCGCACCGCGCTCGAACAGCGTCGCCCGGGTTGGCGTGCACTTCTGCCCTTCGCCGGCCCGGCGATTATCGCTTCGGTCGCTTATATGGATCCGGGCAATTTCGTGACCAATATCCAGGCCGGCTCGACCTATGGCTATCAGTTGCTGTGGGTGGTGCTGCTTGCCAATGTGGTGGCGATGTTGTTCCAGGCCATGTCGGCCAAACTTGGTATCGTGACCGGCCGCAATCTCGCGGAATTGTGTCGCGAACAATTCTCCAAACCGGTGGTAATCGGCATGTGGATCGCCTCGGAAATCGCGGCTGTCGCGACTGACCTGGCCGAGTTCCTCGGCGCCGGGATCGGCATTTCATTGCTATGCCATATCCCGCTGGTCTGGGCGCTGGGGATTACCGGTGTGCTTACCTGCGCCATCCTGTCGCTGGATAAGCGCGGCTTTCGGCCGCTCGAATTGGTGATTGCGGCACTGGTCGGTGTCATCGGCATCAGCTACTTGATCGAATTGACGCTGGCGCCGCCCGATTGGCATGCCGCGTTGTTCCATACGCTGGTGCCGCAATTGCACGACGGCGCGGCCGTAACGCTGGCGGTCGGGATTATCGGTGCGACCATCATGCCGCACACCTTATACCTGCATTCCGGCCTGACCCAGAATCGTAGCCAGGCGCGCAACGATGGCGAACGGCGCCGCCTGTTGAATTTTTCCAATCGAGAAGTGATCGTCGCACTCGGCTTCGCCGGCCTGGTCAATTTGGCCATGGTGATGATGTCGGCCTCGGCATTCGGCCGATCGGCGCCCGGGATCAGCGATATCGGCGTGGCCTATCGCACGCTGGGACCGGCGCTGAGCATGGGTGCGGCGACGCTATTTCTGGTTTCCTTAATGGCTTCGGGGCTGTCGAGTTCAGCAGTCGGCACCTTGGCCGGCCAGGTCATCATGCAAGGTTTTATCGGCTTTCGCGTGCCGGTGCTGGTGCGGCGTCTGGCGACCATGGTCCCGGCATTTATCGTGGCGCTGAGCTGCAATACCATGAGCGCCATGATTGCCAGCCAAGTGGTACTGAGTTTTGTCTTGCCACTCCCCTTGATTGCGCTGGTGGTGCTGTCGCAGCGCCGCTCGGTGATGGGTAACTTTGTGGCCGGGCGAGCTACCGTGATCGCTGCGCTGGTGGCGACCCTATTGATCGTGGCGTTGAATTTCGTGTTGATCTACCAGACCCTGAGATGAGCGTTTTTCTCCCAGTGCTACGCGGCCTGAATCCCACCCCTGCCTCGGTGCCGCCTGCCGGCCCGACATCGCCGGCCGGTTCTCACAGCGGACGCTGGCACCTGGCGATGGCGCCGTGCTACATCGGATGCAGGCTGAGGAAATCCGCAGCTTCGTGCAGCATGGCCTCGGTGCCGGAACCGACATGAGTAAGCTGCTCGATCTGCAAAGCGCCTTCTACCAGCAAGAAATGTTTGAAGGCAACAGTGACAGGCTCCAATTGCTTGTCGGCGCGATGCACCACGCTCCAATTGCGTATCACCGGGAAATCCACCACATCGAGCACCGCCAACATGCCCGCCTGCACTTCCAGGCTGATGGTATGCGCGGACAGGAAGCTCACGCCCATGCCGGCAATTACCGCCTGCTTGATGGTTTCCGTGCTTTTGATTTCCATCATGCGGAAGTGCTCAAGGCGGCCGGCCAATGCCTCTGTCATTGCGTTCCAGGTATCGGAGCCGCGCTCGCGCACAATAAAACATTCCGCGGCCAGCGCTGCAAGCGGGATCTGCTGCTCGCCGGCCAGCGGATGATCCGGCGGCGCCACGATCACAAACGGATGAGGCGCAAACGGTTCGCTCACGATGGCGGCGTCGCGCGAGGCACGCACCATGACTGCAAGATCGATCTGGTTTTCGCTGACTTGACGCAGCAACTCATCGCGGTTCTGCACCGCAAGGTTGAGCTGGATGCCGCTACCGCGGCGCGTGAATTCAGCAACCAGGCGCGGGAAAAAATAGCTGCCGGCGCTGATCACGCCGAGATTGAGCACCCCGGCGTATCCGCCCTTGAGACGCGCCATCGCATCCTCAGCCTCACGAAACTGGTCGATGATGGCGCGGCTGTGACGCAGCATTTCACGCCCCGCCGAGGTCAGGAAAATCTTCTTGCCCAACTGTTCGAACAGCGGCACGCCTGCGTGTCCCTCAAGCTGCTTGATTTGCATCGAAACGGCTGGCTGCGTGAGATACAAGTCTTCTGCAGCCCGCGAGAAACTCAGGCGACGCGCGACGGTTTCAAAAGTCTTGAGCTGGCGTAGCGTTAAATTTTTCACAATCGCATCAATTCATTGGGCCGCCCTGCCTCAGGCTCATACCTCATGCCCAAACATGAAGTCCACCAGCATATTTCAGCTCGATCAGGCCTGGCAAAACAGAGATAACGGCATCTCAAAGACGCAACTCACACCCTATCTCAATCTCGCAGTCTGTGACTTAGGTACCGGACTGTCGATCAGTACAAGCACTTAGCTTAGAGCGCAAGCCAGTTTGTAAGATTTGAAATAAATCACGCTTATCGAGCGGGACGCCGCGATGTTTTGCGGGGTGGGCGATCCGTGAGTCGTACTCGCGTCACAGTTCATCTACATACTGCGAAATGAATTCGAGGAAATAGATGACACCGCAGCAAACCGCGTTGAGGATCGGAGTTTCAATATTCCACCCGACCGGCCCGTTCAACTTCACGTCCTCAAAATAATATGACCAACGTTAGCGTGCCCAATAACCCCAGCAGGATTTCTTGCATCATTTGTGCGTTTAACGAGGCGCCCAGAATTGGCGCTGTGCTTGCCGTGGTATCGGTGCATCCGCTGTTAAACGAAGTGATCGTGGTAGACGATGGTTCGACCGATCGCACTGCGGATATCGTCAGGCAGTTTCCCTCGGTACGCCTGATCTCCCAGCCGATGAATCGCGGCAAAAGCATCGCCATGGCGACCGGCATTGCGGCGGCACACAATGAATTGCTGATGTTGCTTGATGCCGATCTCAAAGGACTGGCCGCGAAACACGTTACGGCACTGGCGCTGCCCGTCTTGTCCGGCAAATCGGCGGTCAGTTTAAGTCTGCGGCAGAATAGTCTTTTAATATTTCGTGCC
>JAMFSV010000199.1 GCA_026225455.1 Burkholderiales bacterium
AGCCTTCGCGCAAGGCGACCCGCGTCAGCCCTCCCGCCACCATCGAAACGGTCTTGCCGGACAGCACAAACGGCCGCAAGTCGATGTGGCGCGGCGCGATACCCGCTTCGACAAAGGTCGGGCAGGACGACAAAGCCAAGGTCGGCTGGGCGATATAGCCATGCGGGCGGGCGATCAGACGCGCCCTGAACGACTCGATTTCGGCCTTGGTCGAGGCCGGGCCGACCAGCATGCCGTAACCGCCGGCGCCATGAACCTCCTTGACCACCAGCTCAGGCAAATGGGCCAGCACGTAACTCAGCTCATCGGGTTTGCGGCATTGATAGGTGGGCACATTATTCAGAATCGGCGTTTCACCCAGATAAAACTGGATCATGTCCGGCACGAACGGGTAAATCGATTTGTCGTCGGCCACGCCGGTGCCCAGCGCATTGGCCAGCACCACCCGGCCCGCGCGATAGACCGATAACAGCCCCGGCACGCCCAAGGCCGAATCGCCGCGGAAAGCCAGCGGGTCGAGGAAATCGTCGTCCAGCCGCCGGTAGATCACGTCGACGCGCTGCGGTCCATGCGTGGTGCGCATAAACACGCTGTTGTCGTCGACGAACAGATCCTTGCCTTCGACCAGCTCGACACCCATTTGCTGAGCCAAAAAGGCGTGCTCGAAATACGCCGAGTTATACATGCCCGGCGTCAGCACCACCACCGACGGGTCGTCGACCCCGGGCGGCGCTGCCGAACGCAAGGAATCGAGCAACAGATCGGGGTAGTGGGCGACCGGAGCAATCCGGTTTTGCACAAATAGTTCGGGGAACAACCGCATCGTCATCTTGCGGTTTTCCAGCATGTAGGACACCCCGGACGGCACCCGAAGGTTGTCTTCCAGCACGTAGAACGCGCCGTTATTGTCGTCGCCGGCGCGCACCATATCGATCCCGGCGATGTGCGCATAGATATCGCGTGGCACATCGACCCCCTGCATTTCGGGGCGATATTGGGCGTTGGTATAGAGCTGCTCGGCCGGCAAGATGCCGGCCCGGACGATGGCCTGGTCGTGATAGACGTCGTGCAGGAACATATTCAGCGCCTTGACGCGCTGGCGTAGTCCGTTTTGCAGCATCTGCCACTCGTCGGAGGGAATAATGCGCGGAATCAGATCGAACGGAATCAACCGTTCGGTGCCCGATAGATCGCCGTCCACCGCGAAGGTGATACCGACCCGCCGGAATACCAAATCCGCCTCGGCGCGTTTCCGCGACATGGTGGCACTCGGTTGGCGGGCAAGCCACTGACAAAAGCGATCGTAATGGGCGCGCACTTCACCCGACTCAAGCTGCATCTCATTGTAAGATCGCATGGGTACCATCTAGCCTCCTGATCGCTTGTTGCATCGTTTCGATCTGCACTGTTTCGATCTTATCTAGCAAGTGTCGTACCGGGATGCTGACCGTCAACGCAGGCTGATGACCGGAAAGGCTATTTTGACCCAAGCCGGGCCCAGTGCAAAATATGAATTTGCACTGTTGCAGTGCGGCGCCAGCGAGCGAAGAAAGAGGTTGCGCTTTTACGGGGCATAAAAACCGGCCTCGCGCCAACGCCCAATCACCCCTATCGGGGCGGATGCTGCGAGTTCCAGACGGGGAATTGCGATGGATGCGCGCCGCAGCGGCGGCACAGGTAACGGCCGAGGTGGCGATTCAGGTGAAGACTGGGGGGCGATTTGGATAGGCGCTTCAGGCCGTGGCTATGGCGGCACGCCGCGGTTCTTCCCGCCTGGGCCGGCGGTGCTCCGCGGCCGGCAGGTCCAGCGCCGGGCCGGGCTGGGGCCGAACTGGGTCACGGCTGTGCGGCACGGAGGCCGCCAGGGTAAACAACTGCACCGCCTCGCTCAACACGTCCGCCTGCCCCGACAAACTATGCGCCGCCGATGCCGCCTGCTCAACCAGCGCAGCATTCTGCTGGGTGGTCTGATCCAGGTGCTCGACCGCCTGATTGATCTCGCGCACCCCGCGAGCCTGCTCACCGCTGGCATGGGCGACCTGTTGCACCATCTCCGCGACCCGCCCGACCGAACTCAGAATCAAGGCCATCGATTCGCTGCTGCGCTGCACCAGGCGCTCGCCGGTGGCGACTTCCTTGGCGCTTTGCTCCAGCACCGAGGCAATCTCGCGGGCCGACTCGGCGCTGCGTTGCGCCAGGCTGCGCACCTCGCTGGCCACCACCGCGAAACCTCGGCCGGCCGGCCCCGCCCGCGCCGCTTCGACGGCGGCGTTGAGCGCCAGGATATTGGTCTGGAACGCGATCTGATTAATCACATCGGTAATGTCGGTCACGCGCCGCGACGATTTCATGATGCCGGACATGGTTTTTTCGACTTCATGAATCAGCTCACCGCCGCCCTGAGTCGCAAGCGACGCCTCCTGCACCAGCGTCAGCACGTTTTTGGTGGCATCGGCATTAGCCACAATGGTGGTACTGAATTCATCCATCGAAGCCGCCGTCTGCTCCAGCGATGCGGCTTGCGACTCGGTGCGTTGCGACAAATCGAGGTTGCCGCTGGCAATTTCCCGGGTGGCGATTTTCATCCCGCCGATTTCCTGGCGCACATCGGACACCATCGCGGACAGATTCGCCTTCAACTGATTCAACGCCTTCAGCAGCAAGCCCAATTCGCCGGTGCGGCCGGGCGGAATCACCACACTCAGGTCGCCGGCCGCCATCCGGTTGGCCACCCCGCACACTTCCGCCAGCGGCTGCCGCACGCCGCGTCCCAGCCAGCCCGCGATGCCGGCGGACACCGCCAGGCCGACGGCGAATGCGGCCCAATCGGCCCAAACCGCCGTGGCGGGGCTCGCGCGGCGCAGCAGCAAGACACACGCCAGTTGCAGCAGTGGAATCAGCGCCAGGCCGCCATATAAACGACGCGTCAGCGAACCGCGAAGCAGGCGCGCAAAAAATCCGGCCGCGCCGGTTCTGACCACCACCCCCGCCCGGATCTCGATGCCCTGCGCGGTACCGGCCCGCATCCTGGCATACAAAGCCTGCGCCGCGGCCACTTCGGCCCGGCTCGGCTTGACCCGCACACTCAGATAACCGGTGGTGCGCCCGTGTTCGACCACCGGCGTCACATTGGCCTGCACCCAATAGAAATCGCCGTTTTTACGCCGATTTTTGACAATGCCGGTCCACGACTGGCCAGCCTTGATGGTGCGCCACAAGTCGCCGTAGGCGGCCGGCGGCATATCCGGATGGCGGATCAGGTTATGCGGCTGCCCAATCAATTCCTCGCGGGTATAACCGCTGATTTCAATAAAAGCCGGATTGCAATATTTGATGCGTCCACCCAAATCCGTGGCGGAGACCAGCGTCATCGCGTTTTCGTAGTCGAACTCGTGATCGCTCACAGGATGATTGATACGCATGGGGCCCTCGGCCTTGGAATGAGTGGGACGAAAACAATGTATTAAGACCATGTATACAACACGCTGGCCGGCCGCGCAGCCCTATCCCTTGATTGCTTGATGCATATCAAGCCGCGCTGCCATGGGTGTTGCGGGCAGGCCGCGCAACCGGAGGTTCAAGCTGGCATATCAATTGCTGATATAGCCGGCGACAGCTTGAAAAATGCGGTGGCGACGCGGCTCATGCCCAACTTCGGCACACCCTGGTTGTATACAACGGATGCATGCACCACCTCCGAGTCCTATGCCCCAAAACGTCTCATCCGCTGAACTTGCGGAACGCCTGATCGATGCCGTCATGGCGCAACGCCTCGCGCCCGGCACACGCTTAAGCGAGCAACAACTCGCCGATTTATTCGGCGTGTCGCGCACCATCGTGCGGGAAGCCTTGACCCGCTTGACGGTGCGCGGAGTGGTCGAAGTCAATTCGCGACGCGGCTGGTTTGTGGTGCAGCCCTCGCCGAACGATGCGCGAGAGGCATTCGAGGCACGCCGCGTGATTGAAACCGGCCTCTTGCTGGAAGCTTCACCTGGCTTGACGGCGGCGGGCCTGCGCACGCTGCGCGCCCATCTGGCGCGCGAACGCCGTGCCATCGCCAGCGACGACGCGGCACAGCGCAGTTGGCTGCTGGGCGACTTTCATGTGTGTCTTGCCGAGTGCCTGGGCAACCATTTGTTGGCCGATATCCTGCGCGACCTGACCACGCGCACCCATCTGATCTCGATGCTGTATCAGTCGTCGCACGAGGCGCGGCACTCCTGCGACGAACATGCGCAGATTGTCGCGGCGCTGGAAGCGGGCGAAACGCAGGATGCCGTGCGCCTGATGCGCGAACATCTGCAGCATATCGCCGACGAACTGCTGATCGCAGCTCCCGCCGACCCGCTTGATTCGATGCGCAGCACGCTGGCCCCGGTCGAGGCCGCGGTCGCCCGGCGCCGCCAAGCGGGAGCGGCGCGCAATCTCAATGTGACACCCGCCACAACACGCGGCACTCGCAGTTCAACCCCGGCTTCGGCCACGCCGGCTAAATCCGCGGTGCCGCCCAAGACGCTTAAGTCCGCCCAAGCCCTTAAGCCTGCTGCGTCGAGCAAATTGCTCAAGCCCCTTATTAAGCCTCTCACTTAAGCCCATTACGTCACTACTCACTGCCCCGGAGAACTTGCCATGAAACTTCAGCGTCTGCTTCTATCTTTATCCACCTCACTGCTTGCCGTCGCGGCCCTGGGTCTGACGCCGCTGGCCCATGCCGATGCGTTGGACGACATCATTGCCGCCAAGACCCTGCGGGTTGCCGTACCCCAGGATTTCCCGCCGTTCGGCTCGGCCGGCCCCGATATGCGCCCGGTCGGTTACGACATCGATACCGCCAAATATCTGGCCAACAAGTTGGGGGTGGTCCTGGAACTGGTGCCCGTCACCAGCGCCAACCGGATTCCCTATCTGACCACACGCAAAGTGGATCTGGTGATTTCCAGCCTGGGCAAGAGCCCCGAGCGCGAGCAGGTCATCGATTTTTCCGAACCTTATGCGCCGTTCTATAACGGCGTGTTCGGCCCGGCCAGCGAAAAAGTCAGCAAGGTGGAAGATCTGGCCGGTAAAACGGTCGGGGTCACGCGCGGCGCCATCGAGGATATCGAACTCAGCAAAATCGCCCCGGCCAGCACCGTCATCAAGCGTTATGAGGACAACAACGGCACCATCAGCGCGTTCCTGTCGGGTCAGGTGCAACTGATTGCTTCGGGCAATGTGGTCGCCGCCGCCATCCTCGCCAAGAACCCGCCGAAAAAACCGGAACCGAAGTTCCTGATTAAAAATTCTCCGTGTTCCATCGGCCTGAATAAAGGTGAACCGCGTTTGCTGGCAAAAATCAATCTGCTGATCGAACAGGGCAAAAAAGACGGCAGCTTCGACCGTATTTCGCAGCAATGGCTGGGCAGCAAGTTGCCGGCCGGGATCTGATTTTCATTCATCGAACGGCGGACGAATTTACCTAAGAATTCACCTGACCGAGCCGCCTGACTCCGGGGACCTGCCCAGGCGTTATCACTTTAATTTCGGCGATGTACTAGCCTACTATCCGTGGCTGATCAAAGGGACGCTGTTGACCCTGGAATTGATCGCCGTCGGCGGCGTATTGGGCATCGCCCTGGGCATTTTCGGCGCATGGGCACGCACCAGCGGGCCGCGCGCCTTGCGCGCGGTGTTTGGCGCCTACGTCGAACTGATCCGCAATACGCCGTTTCTGATTCAGTTGTTTTTTATTTTCTTCGGACTGCCTAGCATCGGAATCCAGATGACGGAGCTTGAAGCCGCTTCGTTGGCCATGGTGATCAATCTGGGTGCCTATAGCACCGAGATTATCCGCGCCGGTGTCGAAGCGATACCGCGCGGCCAGATTGAAGCCGGCCAGTGTTTGGCCATGACCCGTTTGCAGATTTTCCGCCACATCATCCTGCGCCCGGCCCTGCAAAAAATCTGGCCGGCCCTGTCGAGTCAGGTGGTGATCGTGATGCTGGGTTCGGCAGCCTGTTCGCAGATCGCCGTGGAAGACCTGAGTTTTGCCGCCAACTTTATCCAGTCGCGTAATTTCCGCGCTTTCGAATCGTACTTTATCGCGACCGGCATCTATCTGGTGCTGGCGATACTGCTGCGCCAAGTGATGCGCGGCATCGGCCTGATGTTATTTCCCGCCAAGGTGCCGCGATGAATGATTTCACCTTATGGGATATGGCTCGCGGCCTGTTGCTGGCGGCTCGCTGGACCATCGCGCTGTCCCTGCTGGCGTTTATCGGCGGCGGTGCGGTCGGTATTTTTATGCTGCTGTTGCGCACCAGCCGCAGCCGCGTCTTGTCCTTGTTCGCGCGTTTATATATCGAATTGTTTCAGGGCACACCCTTGCTGATGCAGTTGTTTATTACCTTTTTCGGCTTGCCCTTGCTGGGAGTCGATACCACATCGTGGGGCGCCGCCAGCCTGGCGTTGACGCTGTGGAGCAGCGCCTTTCTCGCGGAAATCTGGCGCGGTTGCGTGGACGCTGTGCCGCGCGGCCAGTGGGAAGCATCGGCTTCACTGGCGATGAACTATCTGCAGCAAATGCGTCATGTGGTGCTGCCGCAAGCGTTGCGGCTGGCGATCGCCCCCACGGTGGGGTTTTCGGTGCAGATTATCAAAGGTACCGCCTTGACCTCGATCATCGGTTTTATGGAAATTTCAAAAGCCGGCACGATCATCACCAATGCGACATTCCAGCCCTTCACCGTCTATGCTATGGTCGCGGCGCTCTACTTTATTCTGTGCTGGCCGCTGTCGCGCCTGGCCAAACATCTTGAGAGGAAACTGTATGTCGCTCATCGCCATTGATAGTGTACATAAGCATTTCGGTAACAATCACGTACTCAAGGGTGTTAGTCTCGAAATCGAGGCAGGCGAGGTGATCGCCGTGATTGGCAAAAGCGGCTCCGGCAAAAGCACTTTGCTGCGATGCGTCAATGGCCTCGAAAGCATCGACGGCGGCAGCATCACGGTCGACCAGGTCAAGCTGGGCAAGGACGAAACGCATTTGCGCGAGTTGCGGCTGAAGGTTGGCATGATCTTCCAGCAATTCAATTTGTTCCCGCATTTATCGGCCGGGCGCAATGTGATGTTGTCGCAGCAAGTGGTGAAAAAGACCGGCCGCGCGCGAGCCGAACAACTTGCCCGCGAAACCCTGGCCCGGGTTGGCTTGGCCGAAAAATTCGATGCCATGCCGGAGCAATTGTCCGGCGGCCAGCAGCAGCGTGTCGCCATCGCCCGGGCGCTGGCGATGGAACCGCGGGCTTTGTTGTGCGACGAAATTACCTCGGCGCTCGACCCCGAACTGGTCAATGAAGTATTGACCGTGGTACGCGGCTTGGCCGACGCCGGCATGACGCTGATGATGGTGACGCATGAAATGCGGTTTGCCCGC
>JAMFSV010000200.1 GCA_026225455.1 Burkholderiales bacterium
ACTTCGGCTCGCCGGCACCGATCGATTTACAGGTTCGTGGGCGCGACCTGGAAACAGATATGAAGTATGCCAATCTGTTATTACGCCAACTGCAACGTATTCCCGGCATCGCCGACACGCGCATCCAGCAGTCCCTGCAGCGGCCGCAACTGCGGGTGGATATCGATCGTACCCGCGCCGATGAACTGGGGATTACCGAGCGTGACGTGACAGATAGCTTGACAATTGCACTGGCGGGAAGCTCGCAGGTAGCGCCGGCGTATTGGCTTAATCCGCGCAATGGCGTGTCCTATGCGATCTCGGCGCAGACCCCGCAATATAGCCTGGACACCTTGTCCGACCTGGAAAATCTGCCGATTACCGGGGCGGCCCATCATCCCTCGCAAATCCTCGGCGCACTGGCGACCATCTCACGGCATCGTAGCGATGCCGTGGTTTCTCACTACGCGATCCAACCGACAATCGATATCTATGCGACCACCCAAGGGCGCGATTTAGGCGGAGTCGCCGGCGCGATTCAGAAAATCGTCAAAAACGACGCGGCGCAGCTACCCAAAGGGGTCTCGGTCCATCTGGAAGGCCAGGTTCAAACCATGAATACGGCTTTCACCGGTTTGATTCTCGGCTTGATCGGTGCCATCGCCTTGATTTACTTGCTGATCGTGGTCAATTTTCATTCATGGATTGATCCGTTTGTGATTATCACCGCGCTCCCGGCCGCGCTGGCGGGCATCGTCTGGACTCTGTTTGTGACCCATACCACGCTATCCGTTCCGGCTTTGACGGGCGCCATTATGTGTATGGGGGTGGCAACGGCAAACAGTATTTTGGTGGTCAGCTTTGCTCGCGAACGGCTGGCCCACACCGGTAATGCGATTGAAGCTGCGCTGGAAGCAGGCTTCACGCGTTTTCGCCCGGTGTTGATGACGGCGCTGGCGATGATTATTGGCATGGCGCCGATGGCATTGGGGCTCGGCGATGGCGGTGAACAGAATGCCCCGCTGGGACGGGCTGTGATCGGCGGCTTGATTGCCGCTACTTGCGCAACTTTACTCTTCGTTCCCGTGGTATTCAGCATCGCCCACCGCCGCGACAAAATCAGCTCGGCATCCACTCAACATTCCGGAGAAGTTCATGGTCAAGCATAAAAATGGTGTCGCGCCGGTGCGCCGCCCGCAGCGAAAATACCTGTTCGGTTTACTCGCATTGCTGGTGGTGGGCGTGGTGGTGGCGCAAGGGGTTGTCAGCCGGGTTCATCATATGACCAACCTGCGGCGCTGGACCGATGCGCAGGCAATGGCTTCGGTCAATCTGGTTCACCCGAGCCTGGGCAAGCCCGATCAGAGCCTGGCTTTGCCCGGCAAATTGGAGGCTTTCACCGATGCGCCGATTTTTTCCCGGGTCAGCGGCTACCTGAAAACGTGGAATGTCGACATCGGTGCGCGGGTCAAAAAAGGCCAGGTATTGGCGGAAATCGAAACCCCGGACTTGAATGCGCAACTGACGCAGGCTCAGGCCAATCTCGCCGATGCGGTTGCCGCCGCGCAACTGGCCAAAAGTACAGCCAAGCGTTGGCAGGAGATGATGGTCAGCGACTCCGTGTCGCAACAGGCCGCGGATGAAAAAAACGGCGATTGGCAAGTCAAGCAAGCCGACGCGGCTGCCGCGCAGGCGAATCTGCAACGGCTTCAAGCACTGGAGTCGTACAAGCTGATCGTCGCGCCGTTCGACGGTATCGTCACCAATCGGCAAACCGATATTGGTCAATTGATTACCGCCGGCAGCGATCAGGGGTCTCCGCTGTTTCGTGTCGCCGACGAGAAACAGTTGCGGGTCTATGTCGACGTGCCGCAAAACTATGCCGCCGCAATCGGGGCGCAGATGCAGGCGACCCTCACGGTCCCCGAATTACCGAGCCGGACCTTTACCGCCAAGTACCTCAATACCGCAAGCGCGATCAATACCGCAAGCGGCGCCGTTACCATCGAGCTGCTGGTCGACAATGCCGACGGCCAATTGATACCCGGCGCCTACACCCAGGTCCATTTAAATCTTGGCGCCGGCGCCGGCGCCGGTGCGATGCAAGCCCTACGCCTGCCTGCCACCGCGCTGATCCTGGGTGATCATGGCGAAGAGGTGGCCACCGTGAGTCAAGACGGGCACGTGGTGATGAAGCCGGTGACGATTGCGCACGACCTGGGCGATTTTGTGGAAATCGGTACGGGTATCACGGCTGCCGATCGAGTGGTCAATAATCCGCCGGATTCTATCGCCAACGGCGATCGAGTCCGGGTCGCCAGCGACCCGGTCGATGCTCCTGCCGGCCACCTCGCGGCAGGCAGCACGAGTGGAGCCGCGCATGCGTAAACTTAAAATAATCGCCGCCGCAGTGGCGACAAGCCTTTTTTACGGATGCTCGCTGGCTCCGGTCTATCACGTGCCGCCCATCGATATTCCGGTGGCCTACAAAGAACCCGGGCCGTGGTAAACCTCACGACCCTCGGACCGGTTGCCCCGCGGCGACTGGTGGATTTCGGCGCATGACACGGAATTATCGCGGCTCGAACTTCAGATCGATAAGGCCAACCCCGATCTTGCGGCGGCGGTGGCCCGCTACGACGAGGCGACAGCTTTCCTGTCGCAGACTCGCGCGGGCCTGTTTCCGCAACTTGGCGTCGGCGGAGCCTTGACCAATAATCGGCAATCCGACAATCGGCCGTTAAGAGGTAGCGGCGAGCCGAGTGTCTACGGCGCCAACAGTTTAACCTTCGAACTGGATTACGACTTCGATCTCTGGGGGCGGGTGCATAACGAAGTGGCGGCCAACAAAGACCTGGCCCAAGCGGGCGCGGCGGAGATGGAGTCGGTACGGCTCAGTTTGCATATCAAACTGGCGGACGCGTATTTCTCCTTGCGCGGCGACGACGAAAAATTGAAATTGCTGCGCGATAGCGAAGCCGCCTATGCACATGCCTTGAAAGTGACCACAACGCTCTTTCATGGGGGTGTCGCGCCCGCCGAAGACATGACCCGCGCCGGCACCAACCTGTACACGGTGCGCGCGCAGATTGACGAGATCGAGGCGCAGCGGGCGCTGAGCGAGCATGCGATTGCCAGTTTGGCCGGCATCTCCGCCTCGTCTTTCGCCATCCCCCCCGACGCCAATCCGGTCAATTTCGATGCGATTCCGCTCGATGTGCCGTCGGCATTGTTACAACGCCGCCCCGATATCGCCGCGGCCGAGCGCCGTGTTGCCGCGGCCAATGCCTCGATTGGCATCGCACGTGCGGCGTTTTTCCCGGATATTTCGCTGAGTCCGATGATGGGCTTTCAAAGCGACAGCACGGCTAATTTGTTGAGTGCCTCGAATCTGATCTGGGCCATCGGACCGCAGTTGTCGGCCACCTTATTCGACGCCGGTTTGCATCGGGCCGAGCTGGCTGCCGC
>JAMFSV010000201.1 GCA_026225455.1 Burkholderiales bacterium
AAACAATTTACCTAAAACAATCTATTACCATATCAGCATGTATTAGTAGCCGAACATCTCCGGAATGGCGACGAACAGGCCCGTCACAGTCGCCAGCAGCGCGGCGGCAATCCCCGGTGCGATGGCGTTGACGTTCACGTCGCCGGCCGCCGCAATGGCGGCGAAGGTGATCATCACGCCGACCACCGTGCCGAGCAGTCCGAGAAACGGGCCGCCCGAGATCGCGATGGTCAGCAGCACCATCGATTTCGACAAGCGCTGGTTTTCTCGCACCAGCGTCGCATCCATAGTCGCGCGGATCGCTTCGATAGACTCGGCCGTAATCAAGGTCCGACCGTTGCGATCGACCCGGCTATGAATTTCACTGACCCCGGCCTTATACAGCCGGTATAGCGACGAATGAATTAAACGCCTTGCCTCACCGCTGTCTTCATCGGCATGGGCCAGACCCACCAAGTGTTTGCCCGCGACCTGACGGAACCGCTCGACGAAGAAGTAATTGGCTTTGTCCACCGCGCCCACGTAAACCGCCTTATTCCACATCACCACCCATGAAATAGCCGCCATCACCAACAAGATGCCGATCACCACCCACGCATCCACCGTGACCGACTTGACGATCACACCGAAGTAACCAAAGCCGAAGCCCGCCTGCTTCTCGTCGGCACCGAAATTGACCAGTTTCGATTCGGCGCCTTGGCTCAGCGCGTCAAGCGCGATCAATGGCGCTGAGCGGGCCACCCGCGACAAGCGCAGCTCGTCCATTTCACCGCTGAAACCCGAAAAACCGGCCGGCGCGTTCGCCACGTCGCCCCCGATCGCAATCGGGGTATTCAGCGCCGGTAGAGTCGCCGCGACCTGCGCGACTTGCTTGCCGCCGACATAGAGAGTGATATTTTTGCCATCCGCGGTCGCGGCGATATGAGCCCATTGGCTGACCGCCAACGCCGGGACCGCCGGCGTGCGCACCGGCGCCGCTCCGCCGTCGACTTCGATAAACGGCACGCCGTTGTCGAGCCCGATCAGCAATGCATTGGCACCGTCGCGGCGGCTATAGAGCAGCGCTTGTGCCGCCGGAACGCCGGGCTTGACCCAATCGCTGAAAGTAAAATTGCCGCCCGCGGCCAGCGCCAGCGAAGGGCTGGCTGCGACGTTCAGCGATGCCGTTCCGGTAAATTGCGCGGCGCGACCGATAATCCCGTCCTCCACGGTACGCGCCGCGGTGTTCTGCGCGTTGTTGCCGTACGCCGTCACATCCTTGGGCGGAGTACCCGCCGCATCGTTGAAGTGATAGACCAGCGTATAGTCCGGATCGAAAGTCTCCGCGGCTCGGCCGCCATCCGGTGCCTTCTTGTTGCCGTAGTACATCCAGATGGTCTGGGCCGCACCCGACGGAAACTGGGCCACATCGACCCAAATGAGCGCCACGCCCAGCACCGGGTCGTATTGTTCGATGTGATAGTTCAGCGGCGTCTTGTCGTCAGCCGCGATAAAACGGATATCGGCGCCGTTATCCTCAAGCCCATCGAACTGGAAGTTGCCGGCATGCAGGCGGATCAACAGCGGCACACGGCCGGCCGAATCCATCAGATTCGCGCCCTTGGGGCTGGTGTCGATAGTGATCGCCTTGCGGTACGACCAGTCTTTTTGCCACCAGGCATTCGCTACGCCAGGCAGCCACAGGCATGCCGCCGTCAGGAACAAGAATAAAGCTCGTTTCACAGTCGTACTCCCCGATAAACCGGCTGCTCCAGCCGGTACAAGTCATTTAAAAATCGATTACGGTAAAGCGTGCTATTTCACCGTTAAAAACCCACCCGCAGATAAAAATCGAACCTTGGGCTATAGGCCTTGGTCGACACGCTGCCGTCTTTCAGCGGCCAACCCGCTTCGAAATCGGCGCTGGCATATTTCAGCAGTTGCATGGTGGTGCCGAACCCCACGCTCAGCAGATTGAAACTGGAGGTTTGTTCCGGCAATGGGTTCAGCAGCCATAGATGCGCCATGTCGGTAAACACATGGAAGCGCCATTCATTGATGTCACTACCCACATATTTCGCCAGTGACGGACTGCGCAATTCGAAAGAACCGATCACCCCGTTGTCGGCGGTATCCTCGGCTTGCTGATAACCTCGCACACTGGTCATGCCGCCTGCGGAAAACTGCTCGCTCGACACCAGCGGCGAGTTCGCCAGTTGCGCGGTGAGATGCGCGTTGGCTTGAATATCGTGGGGCAGGTCCTGGGTATGGTTGACATCGAATTTGGTGTAGATGAAATCCGCGGTGGCATTAAACCGCTTGTTGTCGAAGGCTGAAGCATCGCTGCCTAAACCGCGCACATTGGTCGTCACCGACAACGAGAATGCCGTTTGCGAGTTCTTTTTCGTCAACTGGCTGTTGTACGACAAGGTGACGGGAATGTAGGTCAGCGGTGCCTGCGAGGTGGTGCCGGCAATCGTGTCGTTTTCGTCGAAATGCTTATGATCGATCTCGATGCTCGCCGACTGCGAGTACGATTCGGTCGACGGCAGCGTGTAAATCGCCGTCAAGCCGTAGGACGTTCCTTTGCCCAGCACGTCGGTGCCGCCCAGCGAAGACACGTCGCTGTTCGAGTGGTACATCGTCGCCAACAGGCTCCAATGTGTGCCTTTCAACGGCGCCAAGTAGGATAGCGAATACACCTCGGCATCCGACCGACTCTGCGGGTCCACCAGATAGGTGCCCGACAACACATGACCCAGTTGCCACACGTTCGAATTACTCAAGGACACGGTGGTGCGCAACGGCGTGGTATCCGGGCTATTGTCGTTGCTCAGCTCCAGGCTGCCATGCCAGGGACTGTGATCGTCGACCTTCAAGTCGACATCGACTGTCTGCGGCAACACCCCCGGCTTGAGCACCGGAACCACCTGGCGGTCCGGCGATTTATTCAAATCCGTCAACTGCTGTTGGGCCTGGGTGAAATCCGGTACTTTGCCTTCGGTAAGCGCCGGGACCGCTTCACGAATGTTTTGCGGCGAATTGTAGTGGGCGCCCTCAACTCGCAGACGGCCGACCGTCGCTTCAACTACCTGCAAAATGATTACCCCGTCTTTGACTTGCTGCGGCGGCAATTCGACCACCACGGATTGGTAACCTCGGTCCTGATAGACTTTTTGCAGAGCATCGCGGGCCGCGTTTACGTCCGCCAGCGATCGACCCGGACCTTCGAACGGATACACAGCTTTCTCGATCTCAACGCTCGGCAAAGTCGTATTGCCGCGCACCACAAATTCATTCACGTCGAAGCTATGCGGCGCCGCGCCGGCAGCCGTGGGCGCGGTTTGTCCGTAAACCTGGGCGGCGCAAGTCACGCCACCCATCAGCAATGCCCCCGTCGCCAGACACAGGCCAGCGCTGCGCTTCGATTTCCCGTTAGTTCTTGGCGTCATGCGCCATTCCCCTTAATTTCTTGAAACAATAAATCTGCCTCGCCGAAGGCAAAACCCGCACCTCGACCTATATTTATTTTGCGACAATTGTGTGAAATACAGTTTGCATTCCTTAATAAATTTTTCGGCCGACCATTCAAATTACAGCGGCATTTACATCAAATCGTCACAAACCAAACCAAGATTGAATAATGCCCTTCATGAAGGTTTATCCGCTTCGTCGTCTTCGGCCGGGCGGGCCTGCCAAAAACCGCCCTTCATGGTCATGATCGAAGGCGTGGCAAACCACTGCTGGGGCGCAACGATTTCCGCTCGCAAGATGTTCGGCATCACCTGAACATCGAAGATTTCATCCACACCGTTGTAGAACTGGAGGATGCCGAGCACGGCGCCACTTTTTACATCGACCGCCGCGACACCCGCGACCAAATCTTGCGACTGACTTTCGATCGGCAGGCCTTGCGGGCCGCGCTTTTCACGTAATTTCGACAAGCCGACGAACAGCACACCGCCATGTTCGGCCAAGCCATGGGTAAAACCCGGCAAGGTTGCAACGACCTCTTTCACGCCGGATGCCGGATCGATCCGCAACAGCCGGCCTCGACCGCCCTCAAGGACATAGAGTTGCCCGTCTATGACTCGCGGCGAATGCGGCATCGACAGGCCGGAGGCCACAATACGGCCCGAAGGCACTTCCATCACAATGCCGCCGTCGGCCATCTGTTCGCGCCAGCCGGACGGCGTATTCGTCTTGCCCAAGGCTGTCGCATATCGCACCGTCCCCTGGTGAAATGCCATTCCGTTCAAATGACAGCGATCATCCGGCCCGAAATCGGTAACGAACGGCGGCTGCCAGATCGGCGTGAAGTTGAAATAACTGTCGATCACGCTGATGCAGGAATAACGCGTATTCACGGCCAGCACGATCTGCTTGTCGAACGCCATGTCGTGCAGGTCGAGGTCACCGGTGTAGTGCGTCACGCGCGGCACGAATACCGCGTCGTAGTAGCCGGGGCGTGCCGGATACAAAGCCGCGATCGATGCCACGTTGGCGAAAATCATCAGCTCGTGGCTGGTGGCAATCGCCAGCCGATTACCCGCCACCGCCATGCCCATCGAACGCGGCAGCAAGCATGCCGAGAGTGTCGGAATACCGTTGTCCACCCCCAGCAGCGCGACTCCCGAGGGTCTGCGGCTGATGGCCAGCGTACATTTGAGCGACGCCAACACGTCCAGGAAGCGCCCGGTGTCGCGCAGATTGATTAACGGCGCTGCGGCACCGGCCTCGGCCGACGGCGCCGCATTCTCGACGCGCGCCGACCACGCGCCCGCCGCCCCCCGATCCCGCATCGGCTCCATCATTGGTTTTGCTCTACGCTACGGCGCTCGGCCTCGCTCAAATGCGCGGCGTCGCCTAGCTTGGTCAACTGCTGCGGACTCAAGGCGCCATGTCCCACCACCTGCAAAAAGCTGTTGGGGTTGTAACCGACGGACTCCCCCTTGCGTTTCTTCTTTTTCGAGTCGTCGCTGTCGTTGTCATCATCGTCATTGGGGTCGCCGAAACCTTCGACCTCGACCGAGATCGACCAATGGCGTTGCGCCAGGCCGCCGGCATTGTTCCTGACAAGGTTCTGCGCCACTTGCATCACCGCCGAGGTCGCGGAGCTGGCTGCCGTCAACGCTCCGGCATCCACCGCAGAAACCGTCGGCACACCGGTTTCCTTGCCCTGCCCCGAGATATTGGCCGCATTCAGAACCTGCAGCGCCGCAATGTTCAGGTTGCCGGAAAAACGGATACCCGCGGCACCTGCATCGACCGTACCGCGCGGTGCGAGCAGGTTGATGTTGCCGGCAGTGGCGCCGGGAATGGATTGCAATGTGGCAATCCCGGCACCGGTCACCTCGCCCTTGACATCGAGCGTGCAGTAATGGTTGACGTCACACACGTATTCCGGCGGCGTGATGTCGGCTGACGATGTCGAACCCTTACCCGCATTGATATCGCCATTGGAACTCCAGATCGTCATATTGCCGCCCTGCTCGGTGAAAACGCGGCTTTGTGCAAGCAACAGACTCTGGTCGGTAAAGATGTCGATGTCGCCCTGTTCGAGCGTTAAAATACCTTGAGTGCCCGGACCGGCCACAACCTGCCCGTTGCTTCCGACGATTTCCGGCGGAGCGGAAGTGCTGCCGACCAACGCCTCGCCGCCCGGCCCCAGGATGGAAACATTACCGCCCTGTTGCGTCTGGATCGTGGTGCTGCGGATATCCAGATTACCGGTTTGGACCGGCGCATTCGCGCCGTTGCCGCCGCCGCCCAGATTATTTGCGGTATAACCCAGCGAGGCGGGAAACAGCGTGTTGATCGCCTGGAAACCACGGGCGTACTGATTGTAGAAGGGGCTCGACTTATTATTAAAATCGTTACCCACATCTGTCAGGACGCTGAAGAACACCTGTTCGGCAAACAGTTGCTGTACATAGGCCGGCAGGGCCTGGAATTGAGACCATGCCGCAGCGACGCTCAGGGTCTGGAGCGGCGGCTGGTTTGCGACCAATCCCGTATCGACGGTGTGTCCGGCATCGTATTGCTCCATGAAGCTGACCAGGGCCGAGGCGCTGCTTGGCACACCGGCTACCGTGTTGGCCGGATTGATATAGCTTGAAATAAAATCGGTGTCGTCGATACCCGGTCCCACCCCGAACAGCACCTGGACATTGGCACTGTCGTGCGGCAAATTCGGATTATTGGCATTACCAACCGCATCAATGCCGGTAGCTGTCGAAACAAAGCTCGCGCCTTGTGAATCGACCTGTTGCTGCACATTCGTCAAGGGTCCGATATTGCGTCCCGCTTCGATATCGAAGGTCCCCGGGCCGCCGAGCTGCAAGCTCGGAATCACTTTGGTGTTGGGCGGCAGGGGCGTATCGTCTATATCCTGCCCGGCCACAATGCGTGTCACATCATCGTCACGCAGGTTCTGCCCCTGGAAAGCCAGATTCAGAATATCGTCACCGGCCTCGATCAAGGCGGGTTTGTCGACCACCAGATTGACCAGCTTGTCATAGAAACCGGCATTGGCCGCGCCCGCCGGTTCAGAAACACCATCGACGATGCTGCCGGTCAAACTGTAGATCCGCACCGGAATCAGGTCGTCCGCGTGGAGCGGGCTCTGCGCATGTGCGGTACTGCTGTCGCTCGCGCTAGTGCCCAATTCTGCTATGCTCGCGCCCGGATCTGTTGGCGACGGCATCGCGGACGGATCGACATCGAGCAGACCGAGTGCGGTAAGCGATCCGTTCTGGCCGGAAAGATCGATCGACTGATCGGCGATCAGGCTCAAATTGCCGCTCGCCGACGGAAAGAGTTCGCCGCCGGAGGCCACCGTAATGCCCCCATTGAATGCGGTTAGACTCACGGTCGCCGGTAGAATATATGACAGGTCACTCGAGGCACCCCCGCCGATCAACGTGCTCGACCCCAAGGTGCCGAAATCAACATTACCCGTGGTGGTCGAAACGTTGACCGCAGAAGTCGTCGAATACCCCTGAAAATCGGCGTGCTGACTATACACATCCAGCAGCGCATTGCTTTCAATATACGAGGGATCGAATACCCCTCCAATATTGGCCCCTTGTCGCGCGCTGACATTCAGAATGCCATCCTGCGTTGCGAGCAGGGTCGCCACCGGGGCAACTTGTCCGCTCCCGCCTGGAATGCTGAAGTCCGGGGCAATCTGGCCGCCCGCCGTGATGGTGGCCGTACCCTGCGCCACAAAATAGTCGCCGCTCAAAATGTTGCCGCCTGCGGCGACCATCAGGTTGCCGCCGCCGACCGTATTGACGGT
>JAMFSV010000202.1 GCA_026225455.1 Burkholderiales bacterium
GGCCAAACAACTGATACGCAAACGGTATCAGACGCTCTACAGCCATATGGGCGTCAAGGTGGTACACGAAGCCAATGACGTCAACTACTATTCCTTGATCGACTTGCAGGAAATCGGCGGCCAACTATACGGCCCCGATTTCGAAGCGTGGTTTATCAAAAGCGACCTCGGCATCAACTTCCTGTTTCGCCTGGCAAAAGAAACCGGCGTAGTGTTATTGCCCGGCAAGGGTTTTGAAGTGGTCGATACCTCCGCCCGCGTTTCGCTGGCCAACCTCACCGATATCGAATATGCCTCAATCGGTAAATTTACCCGGCAAGTGCTCGATGAATGCTACCAGGACTTCAAAAAGAGTCTAACCTTATAAGCGTCTAGCACCGAATCGGGCCGGGTCGCGTCATGCACAACGGCGCGCCCCGGCCCTGGCCGTCAGTCCATCCTCTATCGAGCTTGCCATTGACATGAAATACAAGGATTACTACGAGACCCTGGGTCTGCAACGCAGCGCGACATCCAGCGAAATCAAAACCGCATATCGCAAGCTGGCGCGCAAGTACCACCCCGACGTCAACAAACAAGCCGGCACCGAAGAACGTTTCAAGGAAGTCGCCGAAGCCTACCAAGTGCTCAAGGACGACGAGAAACGCGCCGCCTACGATCGCATGGGCAGCGACTGGCAAAACGGCCAGGACTTCCAACCGCCGCCCAACTGGAACGAAGGTTACGAATTCAGAGGACGCGGCCGCGAAAGCCAGTCCACAGCCGATTTTAGCGACCTCTTCGCGGAAATGTTCGGCCAGGCCGCCGCAGCCGGACATGGACGCCAACGAGAGATGCACGCTGCGGGCGAAGACCATCACGCCAAAGTCGTGATCGCCCTGGAAGACGCCTATCGCGGCGCGCAACGCGCGATCTCGCTGCAAATGCCGGTGGTCGATGCCCAAGGCCATGCCACCCTGCAAAGCCGTACCTTGAACGTAGCTATTCCCAAGGGCGTAGCTGCCGGTCAGCGCCTGCGTTTAGCTGGCCAAGGCGGCGCAGGACTCGGCCAGGGGCCGGCCGGCGATCTCTACCTGGAAATTGCCTTCCAGGATCACGCGCTGTTCCATGTCGACGGACGCGATGTCTCGCTCAACCTGCCGGTCGCCCCGTGGGAAATTGCACTCGGCGCGCAAGTAACCGTGCCCACCCCCGACAGCTCAGCGGAGATGACCATCCCGCCTGGCTCAACCAGCGGGCGGCGCCTACGACTCAAAGGCAAAGGCATACCGGGCAACCCGGCGGGCGACCTGTACGTGATCTTGAACATCGTCCTGCCCCCCGCCGACAGCGACAGCGCCAAAACGGCCTACGAGGCCATGCGCCAAGCATTTGCCTTCGACCCACGCGCACATTTTTACGGGTGATGAGATGAAAGAATCGGTGACGACTTATTTTGAAGGACATCTGATCGAAGAGCACGCCGAACTCACGCTCGTCGAACTGTGTCGCGCCAGTGGCGCTTCGGCAGAGCAATTGACCTTATGGGTTTATGAAGGCGCGTTTGAACCGCGCGGTGCTGAGCCGCAGGAATGGCGTTTTAGCGGGGCTGAGTTGCGCCGAGCCGCGACGGCTCAGAGATTGGCGCGGGATCTGGAAATCAATGCGGCGGGGATTGCACTGGTGTTGGATTTGTTGGATCAGATTGAGGGGTTGCGGGGGCGAGGCCGGCATTAATGCGCATATTGGGTGGCTGTGGCTCACCCGCCATCAGTTTGGCGTGCCGCTCTGAAATAACTTGACAGGCACGCCCCGTACCAACAACACAAACCGTCCCCTCACCCTACCCAATCGAATACGCAAACGCCCCCGTCTCATCCGCGCGCACCGTGATCTGCCCAATCGCCGCCCCGTCGGCCATGCATTCCAACACAGTTTTCGCGATTTCCGGCAACAAGGTTCCGTTCAGGATGTGATCGACATTACGCGCGCCCGAATCGACTTCGGTGCAACGCGCCAGTACCGCGTCCACCAAGGAGTCGTCCCAGGTAAATTGGGCTTTGTGGTTCGCCGCGATGCGCGCGCCGATGCGTGCCAGCTTCAGTTCGATAATTTCGACCAGCACCTCATCGGAAATCGGGTAGTACGGCACCACCTTCATCCGGCCGAGGAAGGCAGGTTTAAAGGCTTTGTAGAGTTGCGGCCGGAGCGTCTCGGCTAATTCGTCGGCGCTGGGTAAATCTTCGGCGCTTTGGTTCAAGCAGGCTTGCATGATGGCTGCGGAGCCGACGTTGGAGGTGAGGATGATAATGGTGTTGCGGAAGTCGATCTCGCGACCTTCCGCGTCGTCCATGCAACCTTTATCGAAGACCTGGAAAAACATTTCCAGCACATCCGGGTGGGCTTTTTCGACTTCGTCCAACAGCACGACCGAATAGGGATTGCGGCGCACGGCTTCGGTCAGTACTCCACCCTCGCCGTAACCGACATAACCCGGCGGCGAACCCTTCAGGCCTGACACGCTGTGGGCTTCCTGGTATTCGCTCATATTGATGGTGATCAGCTTACGCTCGCCGCCATATAAAATATCGGCCAAGGCCAATGCGGTTTCGGTTTTGCCTACGCCTGATGGGCCGACGAACATAAACACGCCACGCGGTTTATTGGGGTCTTCCAGATTGGCGCTAGCGGTACGCACGCGCTGCGCCACGGCGTCCAGAGCATGGTCCTGGCCGATTACGCGAGCCGCAAGCAGGGGCTGCAGGTTCAGCACCGTCTGGATTTCGTCTTTGATCATGCGGCCCAGCGGAATTCCGGTCCAGGCGGCTACGATCTCGGCCACCACGTGACGGTCGACTTGCAACGGCACCATCGGCTTGCCTTGCTGCAGCGCGTGTAAGGCGGCAACCTTCTGCTCCAGTTCCTCGGCCGCACCGCTCGACACCGGCTGGGTGGAAACGCCATCCAATACCGCTTGCGCCTGGGCATGCAGCGCTTGAATCTCGGCGACCAGGCTGCGTTCTTGTGCATAACGCTGCTCATCTTGCGTGACGCTGTTCAGGTGCGCAGCACGCGTCTCGCGCAATTGCAGCAAACGCTCTTGATGCTGGGCGCCGGTTGCGGTTTCCCGCTCCAAGGCGCCGATCTCAGCGTCGAGTCGATCGATCTGTTTGCGGGTGTCTTCGATCAAAGCCGGCGTGGCACTTTGGGCCAGCGCCACTTTTGCGCAGGCGGTATCGAGCACGCTGATAGCCTTGTCGGGCAGTTGCCGGCCGCTGATGTAGCGGTGCGACAAGCGTACGGCCTCGGTAATTGCTTCATCGAGTACGCGCACGTTAAAGTGACGCTCCATCAACGGCGACATGCCGCGCAACATGGCTGCGGCCAAGGTTTCGCCAGGCTCTTCGACTTTGACCACCTGAAAGCGCCGGGCCAGGGCGGCGTCCTTTTCAAAATATTTCTTGTACTCGCTCCAGGTGGTGGCTGCAATGGTACGCAGTTCGCCCCGCGCCAGCGCGGGTTTGAGTAAATTGGCGGCGTCGTTCTGCCCCGCCTGGCCGCCGGCACCGATGATGGTGTGGGCTTCATCGATAAAGAGAATAATCGGATGCGGACTCTTTTTGACTTCGTCGATGACGTTCTTCAAGCGATTCTCAAATTCGCCCTTCACGCTGGCGCCGGCTTGCAACAAACCCATATCGAGCACATGCAAGGCCACCCCGCATAGCGGTGTCGGTACATCGGCAGCGGCGATGCGCAGCGCCAGGCCTTCGACCACCGCCGTTTTACCGACACCGGCTTCGCCGGTGAGGATGGGATTGTTCTGGCGGCGGCGCATCAGAATATCGATGGTTTGCCGAATTTCGGCTTCGCGGCCGATCACCGGGTCGATCTTGCCTTCTGCCGCGCGCAACGTCAGGTTATTGGTGTAAGTGTCGAGTGCGGGCGTTTTTGAAGGCCCAGTCCGGCTTGCGGAAACCGCCTCCGCGGCCTCCCCTTGAGCTGCATCGCCCGGCTCGGCAGTAGGCGTTGCTTCATCCGAACCTCGGGTCACCGTGTCGAAGTTATGCTTCAAGTCGTTCACCCGCACCGCCGCAAACAGCGGTGAAATCCGTTGGGCAAATTGCGCCAGGTCAGGTCCGGTGAGAAATGCCAAGAGCAAATGCCCCGAGCGGATACGGCCCAGTTGCGAATCCAGGGAGGCAATCAGCCAGGCTTGTTCGAACAGCGCAATCAGATGTTGTGAAAACACCGGCGTACGTGTGTTGCCGGTTTTGAGTGCGCTCAGTTCATGTTCAAGATCGGCGCGCAATACATCGCGGCTAATTTCGCTGGCGCGCAATACGCAAGAAACATCGCTCTTGGCATCATCGAGCAAAGCGATAAACAGATGTTCCAGGTCAACTTCATAATTGCCCCGCGACAGACATGCACTCGCGGCACGTTCAGCCGCTTGCCGGCAAGCAGGATTCAATTTGGTGATCAAGGTTTTTAACGGTGTGCTCATGGCTGGTCGCGGGCTTTGTCTGATAGGACGTGGCGTAAAATCATTCAGTGAATGACGTGCAATTCATAACAGGAATCAGTGCGATCGATGACCGAATCGCGAGTGCTCAGGAATGCGTCCCAACCTAATCTCGCACCGGCACTTAATTGGCTAAAGCCGACATCTGCACGCCGCAAAATCAGTACCACTTCATATTCGAGGGTGATGCCGGCCAACACCGTCAACATCCGTTCCAAGGCCAGGGCGCGTTCGGCACCGGGCAGGAACATGTCGTAATCGGCCTTCGCCAGCGGCCCTATCAACAGGCGGGCGCGCATATCGCGCTGCCAGATTCGCGCTCCGGCCAGTGCCGTGGCACCCAGCGTCGCATTGACACCGCTGAGTGTGGTGAGCTGATCGGGCGGCACGTCGTACCACTTGCCGATAAATTGCTGGACCACAATGGGTACGGAAAAATAGTCGGTCAGCGCATTTTGCAAAAATACAGCCGAGACCGGTTTGTGGCGCGCGGCCCCCGCATAACCGGCGAGCGATTCATCGTACAGAGACCCGGCGCCGGTATGCAAATCGCCGCGACTCTGGGCGTCGCCGATGCCGGCCAGCGACAGCAACAGCGGCAAATAACGTTCGTCGCGATCCGTTTCGTATTGAAACGGCAAACGGTATTTTTTCCATGCGGCATAAAATAATGCAGTGGCACGGTTCGAGAAAATATCGAAAAACTCGCGTGCGGCGCGATCGCGTTTCGAATATTCGCGCTCGGCAATTTGCTCGGTATAGTGCAATGGCAAGGCGCCTTGACCGCCCAGCAAACCGAAGAACGCAGGCGTGATGTGTACTTGATCAAGGCTGCCGTCGGCAATTGCGGCGGCACGTTGAATCGCATCCAACAGTTTGGCGCCGTCGCCGCTATGCGCGTCGATGGCGTGAATTTCGCTGGGTGGAAAAGCGAGCGAAAGCGTGTTTCTGAACGACAAACATTGCGCCACGATATCGTCGGCACGTACCGAATCCTGACGCGAAAACCACAACTCGAGCAAGCGCACCGCCTGGAAAAATCCAAAGCGATAAGGCTCCTCAAGCAGGCGGCCGATTACACCAGTATCGATTCGCCGCTGCGGGGTTTGCA
>JAMFSV010000203.1 GCA_026225455.1 Burkholderiales bacterium
CGCCGTTGTCAGGTGCGAACTTGATGGCGTTGTCCAGCAGATTGCTGAACGCTTCGAAGAGCAACGCGCGATCGCCGTGTATCTCCGGCACATCCTCAACGTGCACATTCCAGACTATGCCGCGATCTTCAGCGAGCGGTTCATACAACTCGCTGACCTCGCGAACGAGCGTCGTCAGATCGACGCAGGAGAAACCGCCGCGCCGTTTGAGTGCGCCGATCTCCGAGATCCGCAACATCGCCCGGAAGCGATCGAGCAACACGTCCGTCTCGAGGCGCGCCTGTTCGACCATGCCGCTGACGTTGGCGTCTTCGCTGGCATCCAGCCTCTGCGCGACACTGCCCAGCAGTGTGCGGATATGGGCCAACGGCGTTCGCAGATCGTGGGCGATTCCGTCGCAGGCGCCTTTGACTTCGGTCATCAAGCGCTCGATTTCGTCCAGCATGTAGTTGACGAGATGCGAGAGCATGTCGAGTTCATCGCGCCCGCCCGTGGGCAGGCGCTGGTTCAGATCGCCCTCGGCGATGCGCAGCGTCGCGCGGCGAATCTCGCGCACGCGACGCATTTGCCGCGTGCTCAGTAGTAGCCCTGTCGCAATATTGAGTAGCAGGAAGAAGACGCCGCCGCCGAGCAGCACATTCAACGTTGTCCGGCGAACTTGCAGGATCGCGGTGAGATCGCGCGCAATCACGAGTTGCGATCCGTCCGCGCGTTGTTCGGCCATCACGCGAACCACCGGTGGACTCGACGAGGCATCCCTTGCGAGCGTGTGTTTGAGCGTGAACCCCGTGGCACTGAGGCCGCGCCCCTTGTCGGCAATCGTGATGCCCGGTGGTATGACCAGAATATCCCCGGCGATATGGGAACCGTCGGCGGCAAAGAGCCCGAAATAGCTGGTATGAAAGTGCTCCTGCTCGAGCCTGCGGCGGATGGCGCCGGGTACATCCTGATCGGATATTGATTCGAAGTAGAACAGCTCCCAATGCATCAGGTGGTCGGTATCTCTTTCCATCCTAACGGTCACCGACCAGCCGATAAAGCCGAGCAGCACCATGACAGACAACACGAAGATCGCCGCATAAACGGAGAGCCAGCGGAAGGTCGTGGAGTGCCAGCCTCGCCCCAGGTCCGCGGACGGCGTGCGCTTCAGTGCGTCGCTCATAGTGCCTTATGCAGGTGCTTCATGTGGGTGCTTCATGTCGGTACATTCGTGCGGATGTACTCATGGGGTGGCATGCATGTGGGTACATTCATGCGACAGCGTTCAAGAGAGGATGTAGCCCGAACCGCGTACGGTCTGGATGACGGCTTTCACGCCGGGAGGATCGATCTTCTTGCGCAGGCGTCCCATATGGACGTCGATCAGGTTGGTGCCCGGGTCGAAGTGATACCCCCAGACCTCTTCGAACAGCATGGTCCGGGTGATGGTTTGCCCGGACAGCCTCATCATGAATTCGAGGATACGGTATTCGGTGGGCAATAGCGCGATTTCCACACCGTCGCGCTTCACCTTGCGCGAAATGAGGTCAACCACGAGCGGTCCCACTTGCAGCGTCGAGACGTTCTGCGTAGGTGCCTCGCGACGTCGACGCAACAATACTTCGAGACGCGCGACCAGTTCGTCGGGATCGAACGGCTTGGTCAGGTAATCGTCGCCGCCCGCACGCAGGCCGCGGATGCGCTCATCGACATCGCCGAGTGCACTGAGCATGAGAACCGGTGTTTGGATGCCCACCGTGCGCAAGGTGGTGAGGACGGTCAGGCCGTCGAGTCCAGGCAGCATCCGGTCGAGCATGATGAGGTCATAGCCGCCACTCATCGCGCGCGCGAGGCCGTCCGTGCCGTTGTCGACCCAGTCCACGTCGAACCCGCATTTCTTGAGCTCGGCCACGATCTCGTTCGCCGTCAGCGGATCGTCTTCAATCGTGAGTACTCGCGTAGTCATCGCCCTTGATTGCGCGGCGATATCGGTCGAAAGCCCGATGTCGCCTTTATTTCCGATGGGTAAATGATGCCACAACCCCGAATTGCGGGTATTTGCGCAGAGTGGGTGCGTACGCCTCGCACGCCCAGCCTGCCTTAGGAACCTTGATAGACGAAGGTGTTGAGATAGCTCAACTCGCCGTCCTTTTGAGCGACAGCCAGTTGGTGTTCGACTTGCGCGCGGGTCAGCGGCGAGGTCTGTTGTGCCGACGATAGCGCTTGCTGCGCTTCCACTTGTGCTTCCGCTTGCTCTTGCGCCGTGGTGGGCGCTTGGGCGGCGAATGCGGCCGACGAGAATAGGCAGGTGAGCACGCTTGCGGCGATGAGAAGTTTCTTCATGGTTCACTCCGGTTTGTACAGCGGCGGTATGGCCGCGATGTTTGGCCGCGATATGTGGCCACCGGTTTTGAGATTACGCCCCCGCCTGTAACGGTTCGGACGCGCGTTCATGAAGAAAAATTTAGGTTGGGCGGCAGTTTTGTGCTCAATAGGCGGTCATGCTGCGCGGGTACATATCTTCGCGCTTTCGCCCCGCTGACCCGCCCGACGATTGCCAAAACCGCTGAATCGCGCGTAAAATGGCGGCCTGCGCGGGCGTCGTATAATGGTAATACCCTAGCTTCCCAAGCTAGAGCCGTGGGTTCGATTCCCATCGCCCGCTCCAGCTATCCCTGCAAACCTTATCCCGCAAGGCTTTGCCAGAAGTGCTGAAGTCGCTCTACCCGCACCTTTTACCCACACCCGCTACCCACACTTGCCCCGAAAAATGGGCGCGTGGAGCCTACTTCGCCGAGCAAAACGCCACGCCTCATCCGCGACCGGAAATCGGGCGGTTATTCCTTTCGCTACAAGCGCGGATATCGAAATTCGTAGCCAGCCCCTAAACCTGATTAGGATCGCCAATCACCCAGCCCTGCTGGTGTGCCGACTCGATGCGTTGCTGTTCTTTGCCGACATACATGCGCTCATCCGCGACCGCATGCAGGTGCATTTGGGTCAATCCGTCATCGGGATAAATCGAGGCGCCCACGCTGGCGCTGGCTCGGTAGGGTCCTCCGGCGAGCATGATGGGAGCCTCCAGCGATTTGCAGAGAGCATCTCCGACAGCCTGGGCATCAGCCAGGCTGAGAATACTGTCCAGGATGGCGGTAAATTCGTCGCCACCGGTGCGCGCCAATGTGTCGGTGTCGCGCAAAACGGCGCGGAACCTGTCGCTGACGGCTTTTAGCACATCGTCACCGGCCTGATGGCCTAGCGTATCGTTCACCAGCTTGAAGCGGTTGAGGTCGATCACCAGGAAACCGAACCCCGATCCGTCGCGAGTGGCTCGGGCCAAGGCCTGATCGAAGCGGTCGCCATACAGGCGGCGATTTGGCAATCCGGTGAGTTCGTCATGGGTGGCAAGGTGGGTCGCGCTGACCACTCTTTCTTCCAGCAGCACAAGAATCATGCTGGCGGCAGCGAGGAATTTGGGCAGGTTCCACACTTCCGATTCGATGTGCGCAGAGATTGCCGGCGCATACAGCATGAACAGCGAGTAGACCGGAAAAACCAGGCCCCACAAAATGAAGCTCAGCGCGATGAACACCACGCCCATCGTCAGTTTCTGCGTTTGGCGCAGGAAAAAATAAGCCACCGCGAGATAGGTCCAACACATCAACCACTGGCTGGCCATGGCGAGACCATCGGCATGCAAGAACCAGATCTGGAGCGCATAGACCAGCACTATCAGCGCGATGGAGAGGCGGGGATGCCAGCGGGGCTCGCCATTGTCGGCTGCGGCGAGCCAGAGCGTACTGGCGGCGCACAGCGCGGTCAGTACATAGAACGGACCAATTTGATAATCGGCGGGCCGCAGTTCGGCATAGGCGGTGCTCGCCACGGCAAAGATCAGATTCAAGGTCCCCGACAAGCCCACCCGCCACGTAAGCTGGAAGCGATTGATCATCGCCGGTCCCTGGTAATAGGCGGCGAGGATGAACACCTGCCCAGCCAGAGTCAGGGTTCCCCGGGCGAGCAGGTCGAACGGGAAATTCTGTGGCAGAAGCATGAAGAGGCTGGCATGCAGAAGAATCAGAAGCCACCCGGCTAGCCAGTATTGCAGGCGGGTCTCCCGTTTTTGTCTGATCAGGACAAAAGAGATCCCGAGCAGGATGCTGTAGGAGACAAATTCCGGGAGGCCATAGAAGTTGAAGTTCATGTTATCCATCCCGTGAAACGGCCGGCGGCCGATTAGCCTGACTGGATGCTGGATGCGACCGTCCAGTGAATATTCCGAATATACACGGGCGTAGCAGGCGCAGGCTCAGCCGATATCGATTGGACACCCACTCAAGGCCACGCCCTTCCCGGCTTGGCCATGTCAAATCAAAGCGGACTCGCCGGTATCCACAAGTCGCGATCGAACATACCGGTTGCCGGATCAAATCGCGCATCCTGGGGCTAATATTCAAAGCGAGGCCGGGCAAACCCATCGCACTCGCCAAAAAGCCGCACTTTAGTCCGAAATTTCATAGGTTTGGGGCCCTGAGACCTAGGATGCCCTTGAAAATCGCTTTATGGACAGCTACTCTTTAAGGAGACGCGGTACAGGCCTAAAATCATTGCTACCGGGCGAAAAAGCACCTGAAACGGTGCTGAAAAAACGGCATATCGGTAAATTCACAGCGCCGACCAGAAAAACCGGATGGCATACGCCTTCCGACCGGCCTAAACCGGCCCCAAAATCTTTCGGCTCGTTACATTCCTGTCTTTTTGTAAGGAAACGGAAGTTAGGGCGCGTGACTTGTGCGGCGCCGCATCCGATACTGGATGCCGTACAGGTTGAATTTAAGGTTTTGCCTTTGATTGCGCCTCGGGCAACGCTGCAAGAGCCACGCCAGGCGCCGCTGATTGCGCATCACCATCCCGGCAAGCCGGGCTAAAGCCCGCCGTCTACCTGGAGTTTCACATGTCGATTAGCACTTTAGGCACCAGTAACTTGTTAAATGGTTTGACGTCCCCTCCTCCGCTGGCGACGTCGGCAAGCCATGCTGCAAAATTACACAGCGCGTCAACGAATAACGCGGCACAAACGACCGGAACTGCGACGACGGGCAACGGCAACAATACCTTGCTCAAAGCGCTGCAACAAACCCTGGCCCAATATGGGCTGACGGCATCCGGCACCACCGCCGCCACCAACGCTACCGCGGCCACCGCAAGCGCCACCGCCACCAATGCCAGCACAGCGGCGGCAGCCGGCACCAGCAGCACGGCGCAAACGGGTACCCAGGCATTGCAAGCGTTTTTGGGTGCTTTGTTCCAAGCTCTAGGACAAACCCAAGGCGCGGCATCCACCGCCGCGCCGACACCGTCCCCCAGCACTATCAGCAGCACGGCGGCGGGCGGCACGCAAAGCGTTACGGCGCTGCAATCCAATACCAGCTCAGGTGCCAGCTCAGGTGCCAGTTCAGGCAGCAGCACCGGTAGCAATAGCAACAGTAGCAACAACGGCACCGCCAATACCCAAGGCAGCACGCCGTACAGCAATACCGGCGCCACTTTGTCGTCATTGCTGCAGGAACTCGCCAGCGGCTCCAGCAATACCGCCTCGACCGGCACCGCCAGTTCCGGCACCTCGGCGACGGGCACCCTGGCGGCCTTGCAAACCGATTTCCAGAATCTGCTGAATACGGCTTCGCCCGACAGTAGTCAGGCGGTGTCCAATGCGGTTGCGCCAACACTGCAGTCTTTTATTCAAACGCTGGCCCAGAATTTCGCCAGCGATACGAGTTCATCTTCGACGAAGACGAACGCTATCGGCAGCTTGGTCGAAACCACGGCTTAATTTTCTATGGCATACGCCAACCGGTTGGTTCTTGCGGCTTAGCCGGTCAGGATTAAAAATCAATGGCATTACAAGTTCTCCTCGTCGATGACGATCCCGAGCTGCGCGACATTCTGCGCGTATTTTTTAAACAGCATGATGTCGAAGTCTCCGTCTTGCACGATGGCGAAGGACTGGAGCGGCGCCTTAAGCTGGAACGTCCGTCTATTGTGGTGATGGATGTGATGATGCCCCAGGTCGACGGCTTCACCGCGCTGAAACGGCTGCGCGCGTCGGGCGACACCATTCCCGTGGTGATGTTGACCGCGCGCGGCGACGAGGTAGAACGCATCCTGGGTCTGGAACTCGGAGCCGACGACTTTCTGTCCAAGCCGTTTAGTCCGCGCGAGTTGCTCAGCCGGATCAAGGCCATCATGCGGCGTAACAACGTGGTGCCAAGCGCCACGCCGGAACAGCGCGAACCCTATCGCTTCGGCCAATTCTCGCTGGACTTCATCACCCGTACCTTGACGCTGGACGGCAAACCGCTGCCGCTGACGAGCGGCGAATACGCGCTGCTCAAGATTTTTGTGACACACCCGATGCAGTTGCTGGCGCGCACACGTTTGGTCCATTTGCTGCACGGACCGGACTCTACCTCGCCGGAGCGTGGGCTCGACGTTTCGGTGTGGCGCCTGCGCAAATTGCTCGAGCCGGATAATTCCAGCCCGCGTTATATCCAGACCATCCGCGGCACCGGATATATGTTCGTACCGGACCGTCACCGTGAAAGCTCCGCGCTTTAAGTTACCGGCGCTCGGCAATCCGTTCAACACCCTGTTCGGCCGCATGGTCGTATTGATGGTGGTGTTGTTGATTGCCGACCACTCGGTGTGGCTCATCACCTTCGGCCGCGAACGCCCGCACGATCACTTCGAACAGGCACAGCGCGAAACCCTGCTGGCTGTCAGCGTGCTGCGGCAACTCGATGCCCGGGCACCGGACGGCAGCCAACCCGACCCGGCGCTGCAAGCCACCTTGCGCGCCGCGCTGCAAGGGGTGAAACGGGTGCCGCTCAATGCACCGGACGCGCCACCGGCCAACGGTCAATTGCGCCCGATTCCGCCCAGTGCCTCCGGCTTTAGCTTGGGTCCGATCCCACCGAACGATCACAGCTTCAAGCCCGGCCTGATCCCCCCTGGCGCGCCGTTCTTCAAGCATGGTCCGATCCCGCCGGGAGCCGCCGGCTTGCAACATAGCTTGCTGCACGATCTGCCGCCCGGCACCAAGGTATCGATTCGGCCGCCGCCGATGGCCGAAGTCTGGGTCCTGCTGCCGGGCTCGCTCGAATGGGACGTGATCCCGATTGGCGGACCGCCGCCGGGAGCACCCTTGACCAGCGTGTTTATCGAGTTGGGACTGGCCGTCCTGTTTTCCATCATTGCCGCCTGGCAATTGCAAAAACCGCTGGCCGAACTGGCGCGCGCAGCGGCAAAATTCCGCCCCTATCGCTCGCCGGTTGCGTTGCGCGAACGCGGACCGCGCGAAGTGAAACGGGTGATCCGGCATTTTAACGATACGCTCAAAGAGTTATATGAAATCGAGCAGGATCGCGAGGTGATGCTGGCCGGCGTGGCGCACGACCTGCGCGCCCCCATCACCCGCATCCGCGCGCGCGCCGAGGTGATCGCCGAGACCCGGATTGCCGCCGGTTTTATTCGCGACGCCGACTCGCTGACGCAGATCGTCGGGCAGTTTCTGGATTTCTCCAAACTCAGCGTCGACGAAAGCCCCCCGATGTCCGTCGATGCGTTTTGCCAGGCGCAATGGAATACGCAGGAAAACGATGTGCAACGTTCAGCCGAAATCCATTTGTCGCTCAAAGCCGGAGCGGCGTTTGCGCTGCCGGAAATCGACATCGAACGCATGCTGTCGAATCTGGTGGAAAACGCCCTCACCTATGGCGTGGGCCCGATCGAAATCCAGACCCGGCGCATCAGCGAAGCCCGGGCTGACACGCCGGGTGAAACCTCGACGTTCTGGGAATTATCGGTGCGCGATCATGGCAACGGTATTCCGGAGCAGCAGTTAGGCACGGTCACCCGTCCCTTCGTGCGCCTGGACGCATCGCGCGGGGGCGATGCCCACTGCGGGCTGGGACTGGCCATCGTCAATAAACTGGCACAACGGCACGCCGGCAGCCTGGCCTTGAGCAACGCTCCCGGTGGCGGGCTGCGCGCGGCACTGCGCTTTGCGGTATAGGCCGGGTATAATCCATCCCAATTCTCCGCCCAGCGTCAGCTGACGCTGTGTAAGCGCGGCGCCCGACCTTTGCCACGCCGCCCGCTCAGCCGGAGCGGCTTTTTTATTGGCGCAGCCCATACCGACGATCCAGCAACAATGACCGCACCCACGATACCCCCAGTTTCCCCGCATGATATGACTCCTGACACGCCCCAAACGGACGAAACCGCCGCAGTCCAGGCGCAAACCGGCGAGCCCGGTGAGCCATTGCGCAACCGCCGCATCCGCAGTTTTGTGACCCGCGCGGGCCGTACCTCCAAAGGCCAGCAGCGTGCCCTCGATACTCTCGCGCCGCAGTTTTGCCTGCCGTATAAGGCCGCCCCGCTGGACTGGTCACAGGTGTTTGGGCGCGAAGCCCCGCGTATTTTGGAGATCGGCTTTGGCATGGGGGTCACCACCGCGGAAATCGCCGTATTACGTCCGGCCGACGATTTTCTCGGGATCGAGGTGCACGAACCGGGCGTGGGCGCACTGTTAAAGCTGATCGGCGAACAATCGCTGAGCAATATCCGCATGATCCAGCACGACGCGGTCGAAGTGTTCGAGCAGATGCTGGCGCCCGATTCGCTGGACGGCATCCACATTTATTTCCCCGACCCCTGGCCCAAAGCCCGGCACAATAAGCGTCGCCTGATTCAGCCGCCGTTTCTTCAACAGGTGAATCGTGTGCTGATTGCCGGCGGCCGGTTGCAGGTGGTGACGGATCA
>JAMFSV010000204.1 GCA_026225455.1 Burkholderiales bacterium
AAAAGCGCAAGCTCAAAGTCAAGGACTCGATTATCTTGCTACAACTGCAATTGGAACCTGACACGCGGGCCTGAGTGCCCGTCGGCATACTACTCATTCGTCCGCTTGCGGCGCCCTGTCCTGTTGCATCGCCTCATGGTGCGCGGGTTTTGATTTCCGGGTTTTGAAGCACGCTTTTGACCTCATCCTCTCCCATTCCCGATACCGCCGCTGCTGACAGCGTTGCCGACGTCGATCTCAAGCTCGCACAAAAAGCCGGCTTGGCGATCAGTACGCGCCGCGCGACCGAACTCGATGGCTTGTTTTCCGAGAGCGGTGCACTGGCCCGCAATATCGACGGTTATCATGCGCGCGATGCGCAACGCGCGATGGCGCATGCAGTTGCCGCCGCGATTGAAGCGACTGGGCGCTTGCCCGATCCGGACCGGATCGAGGCACGCGCACGTTCGGCCCGGCCGGGCGCCGCTCAAGCGGGCGGCTCGGCGCCGAGCGAAAGCGGCGGCGTCGATGACGGCGGCAATACCTTGATCGTCGAAGCCGGTACGGGGACGGGCAAGACCTATGCTTATCTGGTGCCGGCCATGTTGTGGGGCGGCAAGGTGATCGTTTCGACCGGCACCAAACATTTGCAGGACCAGCTATTTCAGCGCGATATTCCGACGGTGCGCGATGCGCTGGCGGTACCGGTGTCGGTCGCGATGTTGAAGGGCCGGGCGAATTATCTCTGTCACTACTATTTGCAACGCGCCGCCGATAACGGCAGGTTGCCGTCGCGCCAGGACGCGGCCCATCTCCAGGAAATCGTCCGTTTTGCCAAGATGACCCGTACCGGCGACAAAGCCGAACTGGCCAGCGTGCCCGAAACCTCGCCCGTGTGGTCCATGGTGACCTCCACGCGCGAGAATTGCCTGGGGCAGGAATGCCCGAGCTATAAAGATTGTTTTGTGATGCAGGCACGCCGCGAAGCGCAACAGGCCGATATCGTGGTGGTCAACCATCATCTGTTTTTTGCCGATATCATGTTGCGCGATACCGGCATGGCCGAGTTATTGCCCACCGCCAATACGGTGATTTTCGACGAAGCGCATCAATTGCCGGATACCGCGACGCTATTTTTCGGCGCCACCTTGTCCACCGGGCAGATCCTTGAGCTGGCTCGCGACTGTGTCGCCGAGGGGCTGGTGCATGCCCGCGACGCACTCGACTGGTCGCAATTGGGAGCGGCGCTCGAACGTGCCGCGCGCGATGTCAGGTTGGTGTTCGGCCAGGAAACCTTGCGCTTGTCGATCTCGCAATTGGGTGATGGACATCCCTTGTTCGAGGCCTTGGAACACCTTGATAGCGCACTCTCCACTTTGGCCGAGGCATTGGCCGGTCAGGCCGAGCGCGCCGATTCATTGGGCGTGTGTTTACGCCGCGCGCGCGACTTGCAGGTACTGCTGGGGGCCTGGAGCGCGGCACCGGCGGTTAAGACAAAAGTGTCGGACGCTGACGAAAAACCGTCCGATACCGCCGCAGACTCGGTGCGTTGGATCGAGGTGTTTTCCCATTCGGTGCAACTGCACCAGACTCCACTGTCGGTTGCGCCCATTTTTGCCAAGCAGCGTGCCGGCATCCCGCGGGCGTGGGTGTTTACCTCCGCTACCTTGTCGGTAAGAGGCGACTTCACCCATTACGCGGCGCAAATGGGGCTCGACGCAAAACGCTCGATGACGCTCGCGAGCCCGTTCGACTACGACAAACAAGCTTTACTGTATGTGCCGCGCAATTTGCCGCAACCGTCATCGCCAGGGTTTACCGATGCGGTGTTTGACGCGGCTTGGCCGGTGCTTGAGGCCGCGGGCGGCCGGGCTTTTGTGTTGTGCACCACTTTGCGTGCCGTCGACCGGATGGCCACGCGTTTGCGCGATACCATCGAAAGCCGCGGCTGGTCATTTCCGCTCCTGGTGCAAGGCGATGCAAGCCGCACCGAATTGCTGGATCGCTTTCGCCAGTTGGGCAATGCGATTCTGGTGGGGAGCCAGAGTTTCTGGGAAGGTGTGGATGTGCGTGGGGACGCTTTGTCATTGGTGATTATCGATAAATTGCCGTTCGCGCCGCCCGATGACCCGGTTCTGGCCGCACGCCTGGAAGCCTTGACCAAAAAAGGCCTGAGTCCATTTGCCGTGCATCAATTGCCGCAAGCGGTGATTACCTTGAAGCAGGGCGCCGGGCGCTTGATCCGTGCTGAAACGGACCGCGGGGTGCTGATGATTTGCGACCCTCGACTGGTGGACAAGCCTTACGGCCGGCGCATTTGGCAAAGCCTGCCGGCGTTCAAGCGCACTCGCGAGCTGGCCGCGGTGCAGGATTTTTTTGACGAATCCGAGGCGGTGCCACCGGAAACGGACGCGATTACCCACTAAGCGTCCATTGAATGAATGTTTGTTGAACATAAAAAAACCGGCTTGCGCCGGTTTTTTTATGCGGCAGGGGTGAAATCGCCACCCCTGGATTTTACCAGATCTGGTACCAGGGTTTGCTCGGCGCGCGTTTGCCGGCGTTACCGGGCAGGTAGCCGCTGTTCGGGAAGGTGGCGGCGAGCACGCTTTGCGTATCGTCGGCCAGCTTGGTTTCGCCGAGTTTTTGGTAAGACAGCACCATAATGTGCAGTGCGTCTTCAATGGCCGGCGCGTTCTGGTACATCTTGACCGCCGATTGCGCGCGGTTCACGGCGGCAATGTAGGCGCCGCGATTGTAGTAGTACTGGGCGCTATGGACTTCATGCGAAGCCAGCGCGTTGACGATGTAGCGCATGCGTTGCGCGGAATCGGGGGCGTACTTGCTTTGCGGGTATTTATCGACCACCACCTTGAACGAGTCATAGGAGTCGCGCAGCGCTTGCGGGTCGCGCTCGCTCATGTCCTGGTGACTGAAGCGGCCGAACAGGCCCAGGTCGTCGTTAAATGTGATCAGGCCCTTCAAATAGTAGGCGTAATCGATGTTCGGATGATCGGGGTGCAGGCGAATAAAGCGCTCGATGGCGGTTTTCGCGGCGTCCTGCTCGTTGTCTTTCCAGTTGCAATAGGCAACGTTGAGCTGCGCCTGCTGGGCATACGGACCAAACGGGTCGCGCCCTTCAAGGGTTTCGAAGTATTTGACGCACTTGCCGTAGTCTTTGCCGTCGAGCGAACCCTGCGCCTCCGAGTATAATTTCTGGTTAGCCCAGGTTGCGGTTTCGTCGGTTTTGTCCGGTAAGGCGCTGCAACCGGCGATAATGAGGGCTGCGGCGAAAAGTGCCGCGACTTTGCCGCCGCGGGTAAATTTGTCTAAGTTGTTGAGTAGCGCTCGCATGTCCTGGCTTTATGTCCTAGCTTCAAGTCTAATGGCCGATTCTGATCCGAATGATTATATCCGAAGCGCAGCACGTGTTTCACGTGATTGGCGCTGAAACTTTAGGTAATGCATTGCCGAACCTTCACAACACCCCTGCAAGCGCCGCTTCCGCGCCCGAATCCAGCCACCCATCCGGCCGGCCCGAGGAACTGCCGCACGACGAGCTTGACGCCGTCGGCGAAGTGGAGGCCGACGATGACGATCTGACGCGTCCGCCGCTGCTGACCGCCGAGCCTGAACCGTTAACTGCGGTGATTCCGCAGAGTTTGGCGGGAGAGCGCCTGGATAAAGCCATTGCGCAACTGTTTCCGGATTTTTCCCGCAGTCGTTTGCAAAGCTGGATCGAGAGCGGCCGGGTAAGAATGGATGGCGAGACGGCAAAGATTCGCAGCAAGGTGTCGCGCGATGCGGTGATTGTGGTCACCCCCGATCTGTTGCCCGAGCAACTGGCGTTTACGCCCGAGGCGCTCGATCTCGATATTCTCTATGAAGACGACACGCTGCTGGTGGTCAATAAGCCGGTGGGGATGGTGGTTCACCCGGCTGCCGGCAACTGGAGCGGCACACTGCTCAACGGTTTGCTGCATCGTTATCACGATGCAGCCGGTTTGCCGCGTGCAGGCATCGTGCACCGCCTCGACAAAGATACCTCGGGTCTGATGGTGGTGGCCCGCACGCTCACGGCTCAGACCGATCTGGTGCGCCAGTTGCAGGCCCGTAGCGTGAAGCGGCGCTATATCGCGCTGGTGTGGGGCACGCCGGCCGAGTCCGGGCTGATCAATGCCCCGATCGGCCGCGACCCGCGTGACCGGATGCGCATGGCCGTGGTGCATCGCGCCACCGGCAAGCCGGCGCGTACCCATTTCACGCGTTTGGCGACGGGCTTTCTCGGTGAACTGCCGATTTCGGTGGTGCAATGTGATCTCGAAACCGGTCGCACACATCAAATCCGCGTGCATTTCGCCCATCTCGGCAATCCGCTGATAGGTGATCAGTTGTATGGCAAACCGCGGGTCCAGCGCTCGGGAATCACGTTGCCCAACGGCTTTGCCCGTCAGGCATTGCATGCCTGGCATCTGGGCCTGGTGCATCCGATAACGGGTGAAGCCATGGCATGGCACGCCGAGTTGCCGGAAGACCTGGCGCTGCTGGCGGCCGAATTGGGCGTCGGCGACGTGCTGGCTTCACTTGATGAAACAGGTGAATTTAAAGCCGGCGATCATTACAGCGAAGCCGATGACGACGAGGATGAGTACGATTAAATCCGGACTTCCCGCCAACGCGATTCAGCCGGGATACGCTGGGCGGAGCCTGTCCCACCGCAGCTAGCCTGGCTGGCCGCGCCTGGCCGGCCGCGCCTGGCCGGCCGCGCCTGGCCGGCCGCACCTGGCCGGCAGAATTAGATAGAACCCTATGTCTTCTTTAGATCGTGCTCCAACGCCAGCCGCCGACTCGGACGGCGTGACTGAGTCGCCTGCATTGCGCATCTCGGACTGCCTGATTCCCGACTGGCAAGTCGCGCCCTCGGTGCGCGCCTTGGTCACGACGCGCAACGGCGGTGTCAGTACCGCGCCGTTCGGGCAGTGGCATGCGGGCGCGGCGCTGCCGGGTGGGCTCAATCTCGGCCTGCATGTGGGTGATGAACCCGAGGCGGTGGCGCTGAATCGACAACGCCTGAGCACGCTGACGGGCGCGGCGCCGGCCTGGCTGACGCAAGTGCATGGGCGTGATGTGGTCTTGGCCGAGCAGGCGCTACAGGCCTTGCAACAAGGCGCGGCGGCCGTGTCGGCAGATGCCAGTGTCACCGACCGGCCTGGCATCGCCTGTATTGTGATGGTGGCGGATTGCCTGCCGGTACTGTTGGCGGATGCCCAGGGGCGCGCTGTGGGCGCGGCGCATGCGGGTTGGCGAGGGTTGCTGGATGGCGTGATCGAAGCCACTGCCACGCGGCTTGCAGCATTGGCGGGTATTAACCCGGAGCTGCGTGCGTTTCTCGGGCCGACGATCGGGGCTGCGACCTTCGAAGTCGGTGCCGAAGTCCGTGCCGCGTTTATGAATGCCGCGTCGAAAGACGAGCGCTGCGCGACCGACGCGGCTTTTGTGCCATGCAACGTAAAACCGGGAAAATACCTGGCAAATCTGGTCTTATTGGCTCGTTTGCGCCTTGCGCGCGTGGGTATTGAGAATGCCTCAGGCGGTACCGGGTGTACCGTATCTCAAGCAGAATTGTTTTATTCCTATCGACGCGACGGCAAAACCGGCCGCTTCGCAGGTTTGGTCTGGATCGATCCGACGGCCTGAGAGCCAAGGATTCAGACTGTTTCCCTCTTGACCGCTATGGTGGACTCGCAATGAGTTCGGCGCACGCGCGTGCGAATGTTACGCATAGCGTGTGACATTCAAGGGGCAGCTTCAACTATCTTGCCGATACCGCGGGAAAACGTGGATGAAATTTTTTTCGCACCGCGTCAAAATCCAATCTCAGTGATTGACACCGTAACGAAGGGCGAGCAAGAATGCCAATTCACCCGGAGTCCAGCGAGTCTCATTGCTTGGCGCCTTTCCCCGTTCCCCGCATGCGTCGGTCGCAACATCGGTCGCATACATGGCACGCTCAAGACGCACTCACGACGCATTCACGACTATGACCGCCTCCAAACAATCTAAGGCAAGCACACCGACGGGCGTACCTGAAGAGTACACGCGGATGTTCGAAGCATGGCAGGGCAATCTCAACCGGGTCCTTGACCCCGCTTCATGGGGCGCGCCGCAGGCTGACGGCCATGGTGCAAATGGCGCGGCGAATGGGATGAATCTTGGCGCAACCGGCCATGGCGCCTTGCCCGAATTCAAGATCGAACCCGGTAAGTTGGCGCAACTGCAAGCCGACTACGCCCGTGAGTGCGCCGCTTTGATGCAACAGGCATTGGCTCCGGTACAGGATTTCAATAGCGTAGCGCTTGGTCTGACCGACAAGCGGTTTTCGTCGGCGGCCTGGCGCGAGACCCCGGCCAGTTCCTTGGCCGCAGCCTGGTATTTGCTGAATACGCGTTATATGGGCGCGCTTGCCGACGCCCTTGATGCCGATGGAAAAACCCGCGAACGAGTACGTTTTGCGGTCGAACAATGGTCGGCGGCGGCGGCGCCCAGCAATTTTCTGGCGCTCAATCCGGATGCCCAAAAAACCATGGTCGAAACGCAGGGCGAAAGCTTGCGGCAGGGCATCCAGAATCTGTTATCCGACATGACACGCGGCCGTATCACGCAAACCGACGAAGCCCGCTTTGTGGTCGGCGGTAACCTGGCCAATACCGAAGGCACGGTGGTGTATCAGAATGAACTGATACAACTGATTCAGTACAAACCGCTGACGGCGACGGTGTTTGAGCATCCTTTGCTGGTTGTGCCGCCGTGCATCAACAAGTACTACATTCTCGATTTGAACCCGGAAAGCTCGCTGTTGCGCTATGCACTCGAATCCGGTCATCAGGTCTTTGTCATTTCCTGGCGCAATCCCGATGCAACGCTGGCGGGCAAGGGCTGGGACGATTATGTCGATGAAGGTGTGCTGCAGGCTATCGAGGTGGTCAAAACCATCTCCGGGCGCAAGCAAATCAACACCTTGGGTTTTTGTGTCGGCGGCACGCTGCTGGCCACCGCGCTGGCCGTCCTGGCCGCGCGTGGCGAACGTCCCGCTGCATCGATGACCCTGCTTACCTCGATGCTCGATTTCAGCGACACCGGCATCCTCGATGTGTTTATCGACGAAGGGCAAATCCAGCGCCGCGAACAAGCCATCGGCGGCAAGGACGGCAATGCGCCGGGCCTGATGCGCGGCACCGAATTCAACAGCACCTTTGCCTTTTTGCGGCCCAACGACCTGGTATGGAATTACGTGGTCGAGAATTACCTGAAAGGCCAGACGCCGCCGGCATTCGATTTGCTGTTCTGGAACAGCGACAGCACCAATTTGCCGGGGCCGATGGTGTCCTGGTATTTGCGCCACACATACCTGGAAAACGCCTTGAGCAAGCCGGGCGCGCTGACGGTATGCGGCGCCGCGGTGGACCTGGGCAAGATTGACGTACCGACTTTTATCTATGGTTCGCGCGAAGACCATATCGTGCCTTGGAAAACCGCTTACGAATCGACGCGTTTGCTCAATGGCCCGCTACATTTTGTCTTGGGTGCGTCGGGACATATTGCCGGGGTGATCAACCCGCCGGCGAAAAACAAACGCAGTTACTGGTCTGCCGCCGATCTGCCTGAAACGGCCGAGGCATGGCTGGGGCAGGCGGTGGAAGAAAAAGGCAGTTGGTGGCCGCAATGGGCCGATTGGCTCGGGCAGCAAGGCGGCAAGCGGGTTAAGGCAAAAGCCAAAGCGGGCCACGCCAAATATCCGGAGCTTGAACCGGCGCCGGGCAGTTACGTGATGCAGCGCGCCTGAGCGTTTAGCCGTATTTCACAAGCGTTTGAATCGGGTGTACGCTGATTGCAGGCAAGCGTAATCCGGATTTTGTCTAGGTTTTGTCTGATCGAGAGGGTGAAAATGACTGATGTTGTGATTGTGGCCGCAGCACGTACTGCGGTCGGTAAATTCGGCGGGTCGCTGGCCAAAGTGGCCGCACCCGAGTTAGGCGCCACGGTAATTCGGGCCCTGCTTGAGCGTTCGGGCCTGAAAGCCGAGCAGATCAGCGAAGTGATCCTCGGCCAGGTTCTGACGGCCGGTTCGGGCCAAAACCCCGCGCGCCAGGCGCTGATCCGCGCCGGTTTGCCCAATGCGGTACCGGGCATGACCATCAACAAGGTCTGCGGTTCGGGACTGAAAGCCGTGATGCTGGCGGCCAATGCGATCATTGCCGGCGATGCCGATATCGTGATCGCCGGCGGCCAGGAAAACATGAGCGCTTCGCCCCATGTGCTGCCGGGCTCGCGCGACGGGTTCCGCATGGGCGACGCCAAGCTGGTCGACACCATGATCGTCGACGGTTTGTGGGACGTTTATAACCAGTACCACATGGGCATTACCGCCGAGAACGTGGCGCAGGAATATGGCATTAGCCGCGCAGCCCAGGATGCCTTTGCCGCGCTGTCGCAGAACAAGGCGGAAGCGGCGCAGAAAGCGGGACGCTTCGACGACGAAATCGTGCCGGTCGAGATTCAGCAACGTAAAGGCGATCCGCTACGGTTTGCCACCGACGAATTTGTCCGCCACGGCGTAACGGCGGAAGATTTGAGCCGCCTCAAGCCGGCTTTCACCAAAGAAGGCACGGTCACAGCCGCCAACGCATCGGGGCTGAACGACGGTGCTGCCGGGGTCATCGTGATGTCGGCAAAAAAAGCCGACGCGCTGGGCCTGACACCGCTGGCGCGCATCAAGGCGTATGCCAACGCCGGCGTCGACCCCAAAGTGATGGGCATGGGCCCGGTCCCGGCTTCCAAGCGTTGCCTGGAACGTGCCGGCTGGAGTATCGCCGACCTGGACCTGATGGAAATCAACGAGGCGTTTGCCGCGCAGGCCCTGGCGGTACACCAGCAAATGGGTTGGGACACCGCCAAAGTCAACGTGAATGGCGGCGCGATCGCCATTGGTCATCCGATCGGTGCGTCGGGTTGCCGGATTCTGGTGACGCTGTTGCATGAAATGGCCAAGCGTGACGCCAAGCGTGGGCTCGCGTCGTTGTGTATCGGCGGCGGCATGGGCGTAGCGCTGGCCCTCGAACGGTTTTAGGCGCGCCGGGGCGGTTTGATGATCCCGCCCCCGGCATGCTGTGTTCGACTGGCGGGCAGAAATTGCAGTGCAGGAGGACGCAATACAGAGGGACGCAATACAGAGTACGTCGCTCGAAAGCCAACAATAGTGCGACGATGAACGTGACCCCGCGGGGTCCGCAGAGAACGACCACGGAGTTTTTATGTCACAACGAGTAGCGTATGTCACGGGCGGAATGGGCGGTATCGGAACCGGTATCTGTCAACGTCTGCATAAGGAGGGTTTTCGGGTGGTGGCCGGGTGTGGACCGAATTCACCGCGCCGCGCGAAATGGATCGAAGAGCAAAAAGTGCTCGGCTTCGATTTTGTCGCATCTGAAGGCAACGTCGGCGACTGGGATTCGACCAAATTGGCCTTCGACAAGGTCAAGGCCGAAGTGGGCGAGGTCGACGTGCTGATCAACAACGCCGGTATCACACGTGACATCGTGTTTCGCAAGATGTCGCGCGAAGACTGGACCGCGGTGATCGACACCAACTTGACCAGTCTGTTCAACGTGACCAAACAAGTGATCGACGGCATGGTCGAACGGGGTTGGGGCCGCATCATCAGTATTTCATCGGTGAATGGTCAGAAGGGGCAGTTCGGCCAGACCAACTACGCCACCGCAAAAGCCGGGATCCACGGTTTTTCGATGTCGCTGGCACAAGAGGTCGCGACCAAGGGCGTGACCGTCAACACGGTTTCGCCCGGTTATATCGGCACCGATATGGTCCGTTCGATCCGCCCCGATGTACTGGAAAAAATCATTGCCACGATTCCGGTACGCCGTCTCGGCACGCCCGATGAAATTGCTTCAATTTGTGCTTGGCTTGCATCCGACGAATCGGGTTTTTCTACCGGCGCCGATTTTTCACTGAATGGTGGCTTGCATATGGGCTGACAGCATCCGCACGCGAGTGCGATGCTGCTGGGTCGTATGACAGGAAACTATGGGCAGCGCCGGGGTTGTTTAACGCTGGCGTTGTTTGTTTTGCGCTGAAAGGGAACCATGAGCACGATAAAAAAAACAGCCGAGCGCTTGATCAAAAAATATCCGAACCGCCGGCTGTACGATACGGAGACGAGTACCTACATCACCTTGACGGATGTGAAGCAACTGGTGCTGGAGAATGAAGAGTTCAAGGTGCTGGACGCCAAGAGCAGCGAAGACCTGACGCGCAGCATTTTGCTGCAGATCATTCTCGAAGAAGAAAGCGGCGGCTTGCCGATGTTTTCCAGCCCGATGCTGTCGCAAATCATCCGTTTTTATGGTCATGCGATGCAGGGCATGATGGGTTCCTACCTCGAAAAAAACATTCAAGCGTTTATCGATATTCAAAGCAAATTGTCGGAGCAGTCCAAGGGGCTGTATGACGGCAATACGGTGAATCCGGGGTTGAATCCCGAGACCTGGACCCAGTTTATGAACATGCAGGCGCCGATGATGCAGGGCATGATGACCAGCTATATCGAGCAGTCGAAAAATATGTTCGTGCAGATGCAAGAGCAGATGCAGACCCAGGCGAAAAGCATGCTGACGACGTTCCCGTTTCCGGGCACGCCAGGCGCCCCCGGGACGCCGCCGCCGGCTCACGATCCTAACGACAAGACGCGTAAATAGTGCACGGTTAGTGCCCGGTTTGGCCGATCCGATGTCCGGCCAGACCGCGTTGCATCGAGTTTGCTGCTTCAAAGTTCAGGTACTGTGTGCTTGATTCGCACTTATTTTCCTCTTTGACGGCCGAAATTCGCTTAAAAACTCGGCTTGACCCGTCGGTTCCCGGTAAGCAGTGCCTGCGGCGGTATACAATGCGGGCTCAATGCATTTTTGCCGGATTTTCCTATCATGTCGCAAACCTCCGTTATACCCGCCGCCACTGCTGCCGCGCCCAAAGTCGGTTTTGTCTCCCTGGGCTGCCCCAAAGCCCTGGTCGACTCCGAACAGATCATTACCCAACTGCGTGCCGAAGGTTATGAAATTTCCGGTTCGTATGACGGCGCCGATTTGGTGGTGGTCAATACCTGCGGTTTTATCGACGAGGCGGTGCAGGAAAGCCTGGACGCAATCGGCGAGGCGCTGCACGAAAACGGCAAGGTTATCGTCACCGGTTGCCTGGGCGCGAAAAAAGACGCGAACGGCAATGGGCTGATCAAGGAAATCCATCCCAAGGTATTGTCCGTCACCGGTCCGCACGCCTTGGGTGAAGTGATGCAGGCGGTGCATTTCCACTTGCCCAAGCCTCACGATCCGTTCATCGATCTGGTACCGGCCGCCGGGATCAAACTGACACCGCGCCACTATGCCTACTTGAAAATTTCGGAAGGCTGCAATCACCGCTGTACCTTCTGCATTATCCCGTCGATGCGCGGCGACCTGGTGTCGCGCCCGGTGGCCGACGTGATGTTGGAAGCCGAAAACCTGTTCAAGGCGGGCGTTAAAGAATTACTGGTGATTTCACAAGACACCAGCGCTTATGGCGTTGACGTCAAATTCCGCATGGGCTTCTGGAACGGCCGCCCGGTGCGCACCCGCATGACCGAACTGGTGGTCGCGTTAGGCGAACTCGCCGAACAATACGGCGCCTGGGTTCGCCTGCATTATGTCTACCCCTATCCGCACGTCGACGAGATTATTCCGTTGATGCAGCAAGGGCGCATCCTGCCTTACCTGGATGTCCCGTTTCAGCACGCCCATCCGGATGTGCTCAAGCGCATGAAACGTCCGGCCAACGCGGAAAAAACGCTGGAACGGGTGCAGGCCTGGCGCAAAATCTGTCCGGAACTGACGATACGCAGCACCTTTATCGCGGGCTTCCCCGGTGAAACCGAGGAAGAATTTGAAACCTTGCTGGAATTTATCCGCGTGGCGGAGTTGGACCGAGTCGGTTGTTTTGCCTACTCGCCGGTAGATGGCGCGACCGCCAACGAGTTGCCCGGTGCCTTGCCGGACGCTGTGCGTGACGAGCGGCGCGCGCGTTTTATGGAAGTTGCAGAAAACGTATCGGCCAAACGCATGCAGCGCAAAATCGGCATGACCTTGCAAGTGCTGGTCGACGATGTCGGCGAAAACGGCGGTGTGGCACGGTCGTATGCCGATGCGCCGGAAATCGATGGCGTGGTTTATATCGCGCCGACGCATAAGGCGTCAAAACGCTACAAGGTAGGCGATTTCGTCAATGTGAAGATCACCGGCGCCGACGGCCATGATCTGTGGGGCGAACTTTAAGACTAGCCTGGTTGTGCATAAAACGGTAGGGTCTGGACTCACAGACACTACCGTTTTTTTTTGCGCTGGACCTTCACCCGCGGCGCTCGATTACACCGTGAACCGATTCGCCGCCGGCCGGCTCCGCCATGCCCGGGCCATAAGCGCTATGAGCCTTATTGCGTGTGCTCGGCCGGAATCGTATGCGGATTCATCGGGTTGTTGACCGGTGCCGCCACCGGTATCACTTTCACGACCGGGCCTTGCGGTGTTTTTTCGGTCAGCACGTCATAAGGCAGTTCGCCCCGGCAGGTATGCGCGTCCCAGCGTTGGGGCGCGGTGCTGGTTGCCGTATCGGCGCTGGCAGCGGGTTTGTCGATATACAGCACGGAGTCGCAGCCGGTGCGCAGCGCGGCGTCCAGGCGCACCATATTGTCTGCCGAATCGCGGGCGGGTGTCAGGTCGGGCGGAGCCGGATGAATCAATGGAATATAGGGCATCCTGAAGCTGCTGCAGCCCGACAGCGCGACAGCCGCGAGTACCAGGCAGGACGCCGCCAGGCAACGCGTTTTGGCTCGCGCTTCGGTGAATTGCGTCAAACTTTTGAAAAGCATCAAATTTCCTTGCAAAACAGCAGTTCTGCGGGCCGCGCCCGGGCAACTGCAAAGCCGCCATAATACCGTGTTGTTCCTCTAACTGAGGACTGGGCGGCTGCATCGAGGGGATCTGCCCGGTATACTGCGGCATAGAGGGTCGATTAGGCGATATGGCTTGATTAGACCCGAATGTTATCAAGGAGATAGACAATGCAACGAGAAGTCGTCGTGGTCAGTGGTGTACGTACCGCAATTGGTGATTTCGGCGGTAGCCTGAAAGACTTCAGCCCGACCGACCTGGCGGCGCGCGTGGTGCGCGAAGCGTTGGCCCGGGCCCAAGTCAATGGCGACGAAGTCGGGCATGTGGTATTTGGTCACGTGATCAACACCGAACCCAAAGATATGTATTTGGCCCGCGTGGCCGCGATCAACGCCGGGGTGGCGCAACATACCCCGGCGTTGACGGTCAACCGGCTGTGCGGTTCAGGCCTGCAAGCCATTGTCTCCGCAGCTCAAGGTATTTTGCTGGGGGATAGCGAGATTGCGGTAGCCGGCGGCGCCGAGAATATGAGCCGCGCGCCCTACATCATGCCGGATGCGCGTTTTGGCGTGCGCATGGGCGAGTCGCGCCTGATCGACATGATGCTGGGCGCATTGAACGATCCTTTCGACGCCGTGCATATGGGCATCACCGCCGAAAATGTTGCGGCCAAATTCGGCATCTCACGCGCCACGCAAGATGCATTGGCCGTCGAATCGCATCGCCGCGCGGCGCATGCTATCGAACAAGGTTATTTCAAAGAGCAGATTCTGCCGCTCACGATCAAGACGCGCAAAGGCGAGGTCGTATTCGATGCTGACGAACACGTGCGTCCGGGTACCACGGTGGAAGACCTCGCCAAGCTGCGCGCGGCT
>JAMFSV010000205.1 GCA_026225455.1 Burkholderiales bacterium
GATCGGCAGCGGCGCGAGTACCGGCACCGCCACCAAATGATAAGCGTGCGCGTCCACCAACCCCACCATCGACGCGCTGCCTTCGCGGCGTGCCGAGGTAATCAGATCGGGAAACGAGAAAGTAGCGCCGGTAAAATTGGAACCGCGGGTATCGGCCAACAGCTTGTCGTCCGGCCCGATCAGCATCACCAGGCTGGCGTGAATGCGGTCGCGCTGGTTGGTCAGCGCCGATTCGACCGTGGCTTGGTCGCGGGTTGCAATGGCGGCCCGAAAACCGAAGTCGGCGGCGGTGACAGTAGCCGCCTGACGCAACTTTTCGTCATCGGTCAACAGCAGTTGATTGAATACTTTTTCGGAAACTTCCAGTTCGGCGTTGACCGTGCGCCTGGCATTCGAATAAATCGCGGTCGAGATCACAGAAAACGCGGCGACCTGAACCAGCAGCAGCAAGATCGCAAAGACCAGGGCAATCCGGGTATGGAGATGATGTATGCGAAAACCCATGGTCGGCATGCCGTCTACGAAGAACTGCCGCTCATTCCCATCATCCCCATCATTCCCATCATTCCCGAACCGCCGCTTGCGGCATCAAGCGGGAACTTGATCGTCTGATCGGTTGAAATCGTCACGCGCCGGCTCGGCAACGCAGTGCCGTCGGGCAACGAATAATGCCAGGCTTTGATTTCATAGTTGCCCGGCGGCAAACCTTCGATACGCGCAATGCCATGTTCATCGGCCTTGGCAAAAAATGATGTATCGACCACCATCACGTAGGCAATCATCTGGTCGTGGATATTGCATCCCAACGTCACCAAACCCGGCTTGTCGAACACCACCGGATGCGCCGGCACGCCGGAATATAACTTGAGTTCGAATGTTTTAGCCGGCGAAAACGAATACACGTCATGCTCGATGTTGTCTTTATTGGGGAAAGTTACCGATGTGCCGGTCTGCAAGATCGTCACTTTGGGCACGAAAGTCCGCTTGATCTGGTCGATCTCGGCGGTGCCCGGTGCTTTCATCGGTGTTTTGCTATCCGGGATAGCATAGATCACGGCGTCGGCCAGCGGCGAACCCGTTTTACTGCTGAGCTCAACTTGCAAGGTTGCAGCGCGTGCTCCGCCGATTGCCATAGCGGACCCGATGAGTCCTGCTAGTACGGCCAGCCTCAAAAATTTCATTGCGCTCCCCTCTCCTGGCGACTCGACGCTATCCCAAACGCGCATGGGGCAACCCCGTCGCGCAGTCTGTATTCTATTGTCGCTGAGCCGTAAATCGGCCGGTAGCAAATTGCTACTTTTCTATGATAACGCGATACATGGGTGCCAGCTTCGCCAGCAATTTGTTTTGCTCACGGTACGGCACATGATATTTATCCATTGCGAGCTGTAAATCCTCCACCAACGCATTAAAAGCAGGCTGATCGATGCCCAGCCCCTTATGCGATTCGGCCATGGTGCGACCGGTATATTGGCACGGACCGCCTGCCAGCACGCAAATCTGCTCGGTCAGCTTTTGCCTGACGCGTTTTTGCGGCGCGTCGACAAAATAGGCCCGAATCCGCGGGTCGACCAGGACGCGATCATACATGTCGCCGACAATCGCGGCGATCCCGGTTTTTTGCCCCAAGGCTTGATATAGACTGTCGTCAGGGCGGGCGGGGACGGTGCTGGCAGCACCGTCGTCCGCGCGAGCCTCCAGTCCCAGCGGCATCAATGCCGGAATCAGATTCAGTACCAGCGCCAGCGCCGCAGTCCCAATACCGGCGAGTATCCACTGAAGACAGGTTGCCGTGCCACGAGTTGGGGTCGAAAGGATGGTCTGGAACATAGCGATTTTAGAAGCCCAATTGCGCTGAAACATAATAGCCGTGTTGGTCTTTTATGGTGGCGATATCACCTAGCTGTACATAGGCGGCGGTCAAGGAAATAGCTTTATTGACGGTCCATACGGCGAATGCGTCGTAAGCATTTTGCTCGCGGGCAAAACTCAGATTATTGGGTTTGGTACGGTACTCGACCCCGACCGCCAAGCGTTTCGAGATCAAATAAGCCAGCGAGCCTTCAAATTCCGGATGGTAACTGTCCGAATTATCGCCGCCAAATCCCAGCAGGCCATATTGATTGGCTTTGGTCAAGCGCAAGGTGGTGTCGAATAATAAACTTTGATCGAGCAGCAGTTTGGTCGCGCTCAGATAAAAATCGGTCCCGGAATGACTTTTGGCACCGATGGCATCCAGCAGCGCACCGTTTTCACTATGTTTGAACTGCATGCCCGCCGCGACTTGGGGCAACCAGCTATCCTGGTCCAGCACAGCATCGCCAAGCAGCCGTACTTTAAAACCGACTATATCCTGGGTCAGGGTATAGCCCGCGCCCAAACCCAAGGTCGCGCCCGCTTGACGCGTGTCCAGGGACTGTTTCGCCAGCGAGAACTCAAAACGATTACCGATCCCGAGCGCGACGCCATAGGTATTCAGCGAATAATCCTGGGTCTTGATATACGTATCATGGACATTACCGCCTACCTGATTCCCGGTGTCGTAGCCCGAAATCAGCGCCCACGGAGTCAGGCCGCCACCCGCGGCACCCTCGATCGAAGAAACGCCCTGGGTCAGCAGCAAGCGGCCACCCGACAGCGGGCTCGGCGGCATTGAATCGGCAATACTGCCGTCCGGTACCGGGTCGGCGTAAGCTGAAGCGGCACAGGCAAGGGCACAGGTGGTAACCCAGGCCAAGCGGGTCAGCAAGCGTGGCGGGCGGCGGTATAACAGGGGTGTTCCCATTCGCGTCATCTACCTTTGCATGCGGTTCGGCTCGACCGAAGCGGCAACATGCTTCCATGAGTCGTTTCGGGGTCCGGAATACCGCCGTCGCCCGCGCCTGGTTTATCTCAGATTCAATTATATAGACGCTGGCCCCATATTCCTCTCGAAAATTGAGTGACGGATTGCACTGTCTCATCTTGACCTCGCGCAAACAAACGCAAGGTCCAGGGCGGCAAATGCTGCGGCAAGTTGCCGCAACTCGGCCGATTGCCCGAAGATTGCGGCTGAATGCCGCACGCGCCAGCGCCCGCCAAGCTCGCCGACGCGCCTATATTGCGTGGCATGCAAGCGCCATTCCTCCGTGAACGGCGTTTGACACACCTCCTCGGCCGCTGCACTGCGGCGCTTCTGCTGCGGCGCGATTCGGCCTTGGATTTAGCCCCTTTGGATTTAGCTCTACTCTATTCACGCAGGCATCAACACAATGGCCGTCAACGACATAGTTAACTTATCGCGCAGTCAATTCGCCATGACTGCAATTTTTCACATCCTGTGGCCGATCCTGACCATCAGCCTATCGGCTTTTCTGGTGTTGGTGGAAGCCCTATGGGTCCGCACCCGGAATTTGCTGTACTACCGGCATGCGCGCTTTTGGGCCAAGCTGCTGGTGTTGAATTTTGTGGTCGGTGTAGTCAGCGGGATTCCGATGGAGTTTCAGTTCGGCACCAATTGGGCGGGATTCTCCCGCTACGCCGGCGAATTCGTCGGCAATATCCTGGGCTTCGAAGGCACCATGGCGTTTATGCTCGAAGCCGGTTTTATCGGCGTGATGCTCTATGGCTGGGGGCGGGTGCCGCGCGGCGTGCACCTGTTTGCAACCTCCATGGTGGCCTTCGGCTCGTCCTTATCGGCCTTCTGGATCATGGTGGCGAACTCATGGATGCAAACGCCGGCCGGCGTTACCGTAGTGAACGGCCGACTGGTAGTAACCGACTATATGGCCGCGATTTTCAACCCGGATATGGTCTGGGGTGTCGCGCATATGTGGGTCGGTGCAATGGAAACCGGGGCCTTTGTCATCGCCGGCATTTCGGCCTTTTATCTCTACCGGCGGCGCCATGCCGAGTTCTTTTTACGCTCGTTCAAACTGGCGTTGATGGCCTTGCTGGTGATCGCACCGCTGCAGATCTGGCTGGGCGACTCCAGCGGTTTCGACGTGTTTCATAATCAGCCCGCCAAAGGCGCGGCTATCGAGGGTTATTGGCATACCAACCCACCCGGCACGGGCGCCGGCTGGGCTTTGCTGGCTTGGCCCGACCAAACGCAACAGAAAAATGACTGGGCCCTGGAGTTGCCCAATATGTTGAGCGTGCTTGGCACCCACAGCCTGACCGGCCAAGTCACCGGCCTGGCCGATATCCCGCGCGCCGACCAGCCGCCCATGGTGCCGCTGTTGTTCTACGCCTTTCGCGTGATGGCCGGCATCGGCGTCTGGTTTATGGCGTTGGCCTTCTGGAGCGCGTGGATCTGGCGCAAAACCCGCGGCAGTCTTAATTCCATGTTGCAGCAACGCAAGCTGCTGCTGGCTTGGGTGCTGAGTATTCCGCTGCCCTATATTGCGATCGAATCGGGCTGGGTTGTGCGTGAAGTCGGGCGTCAACCTTGGGTCGTCTACGGCATGCTGCGCACCCGCGATGCCGCGACCTTGCTGCCGGCCGGGACCGTCGCCGCCAGCATGACGATGTTCGCGGTCTTTTATGCGGTGCTGGTCACTACCTTTGCCGTGTTTGCCTACAAATGGCTTAAACAAGGCCCGGATTTGACCGCCCTGCCGCCGGAATTTTCCGCGCCGCTGAAACTCAAGCTTGGTTAAACAGATACATGACTAGATACAGGAGATTTTGATGAGCGCTTCATCTCATGCAACGCTGACGAGCGCCTGGTTTGGCTTGATCGGCCTGATGCTGGTGCTGTACGTGGTAACCGACGGTTTCGATCTGGGGATCGGTATTTTGAGCCTGGTCACCCGTGAAGAGCATGATCGCAGTTTGATGATGCATTCCATCGGGCACGTCTGGGACGCCAACGAGACCTGGCTGGTGGTACTCGGCGGGGCTTTGTTCGGCGCTTTTCCGGCGGCTTACGCCCTGCTGCTGTCGACCCTCTATATCCCGGTGATGGCGATGATCGCAGGTTTGATATTGCGTGGCGCGGCCATCGAATTTCGCCATCCGGCGCAGTTTAAACGGGCTTGGGATATCGCCTTCGGCGCAGGCAGCCTGATCGCGGCGTTAGCCCAGGGTGTGATACTCGGCCGTGTCATCACGGGTTTGCTGCCGGGTCTCGCCAGCGGTATTTTTGTCGCGCTGACGGCCTTGGGGGTGGCGTCAGGATACGCCTTGCTGGGCGCTACTTACCTGGTCAAAAAGACCACCGGCCGGGTCGAGCAAGCAGCACGCAATTATGCCTTGGGCGCCGCCGCTACCACGATTGCCGCAGCCATCCTGTTGACGGCCGGCACCCGCGTGATCAGCCCCATTGCGCAATCGCGCTGGAATGATCCGGCGGTATTCCAGCTCTTGCTGGTACTCGGCGCCATCTCGGCGTCGGCCTTCGCCGCGGTGGTCTGGGCGGTGCTGGCGAACCATTCGCATGCACCGTTCCGCGCCGCCGTGCTGCTGTTTATCAGCTCGTTTGCCGGGCTGGCGCTCAGCCTGTTTCCGGACCTGGTGCCGGGCCGGCTGAGTCTGGCGGAAGCGGCGTCCAGCCAGTCCACCCTGGTGTTTATGATGGTCGGGATCGGCATCCTGATGCCGATCATGATGGGCTATAACTTCTATCAGTACTTTGTGTTTCGCGGCAAAATGCAGTTGCAGGCGCACTAAATCTGGAACAGCCATAATATGAATTAAAATATCATATTATGGCTGAATTTCATGTTATTTTTGCTCCACGAGCGCAGATCACAGTAGAAAAACATTTGTTTTTTGAAATGTCAAAAACAGCATTTTTGGCCGAAAAATCGACTTTTCTCTATGAAATTGTGCAATTTATTCATTAAAATGGCTTCTTTGACATAAAATAATTAAAAATAGGCTGATGGATTCAATGCTATCACGGCGAGAATCCCCGTAAATATAAGTTTTCAAATACATATATAATGACGCCTGGAAGAGAGGGTTGCCGGCACGAATCGCCGCGCGAGTCAGCAGGCAGCCACAGCTCGATATGTCATATCAGGTGCGTTTTTGCAGCGTGCCATGGAGAACTCGATGGCCAGCGAACCGAAAATCAGCGCATATCACCACCCGGCCGCGGGCTGGGGCGCACTCAAGCAGGTGGCGCTTAGCGTTTTCAAAGATAAACTCAGCGACAAAGGCGCACGCCTGCTGCTCAAGCAAAATCAACCCGACGGCTTTGACTGCCCGGGTTGTGCCTGGCCGGACCGCGA
>JAMFSV010000003.1 GCA_026225455.1 Burkholderiales bacterium
GGCCATCCATCGAGTCTTAAACAACAAGGTTTTTGTGGCGCTGGCGAGGAGGACGAGCTGTATGTAGTTGAGCTTGAGCACGGGAGGGTGGAAACGCGATATGAAAATTTGATTCGCAGTTGCCTGGAAAACATTGAACTTGAGTCTGATGGAACCGCGTCTCCGTTCAAATTCGTTGCATGGACGAGTTCGCCAGCCGGATTTCGTGTGGCATGGCTAAGCGATGCTCAAGGTGCTGAGAGTGTGCAGACCTATAAAATCGATGAGGGCAGATTCATCCCCATCGAGCATTAACTTCACGAGGGAGTAGAGGCAAAAATGAACCCAGAACACGAAACCGTAGCCATCCACCCCCAGGGCACGCTGGAAGTCCGCCGCGCCGAAGACGGGTCACTGAGAGTGTCGTCAGACGAACCGGTAACCTTGAACCTCAGCGTTCTCCGCTCGGTCGGCATCAAAAATCTCGTCAATGTTGAAAATTATTTCATCAACCGCTTGATGGGTTCAGTGCCGCATCAGGTGATGTTTTGGGGCGGTGGAGAATTGCGCTTTGCTTATAACAGCACGGGCGATCTGATAGAGCTGCATGCGATGGGTCTTAGTGTCGAGTTGCACTTAGGGCAAGTTATCTTCGATGTAGCTGGCGGTTAAGCTGCGGGGGCTGACCGCCGCGGCTACCGCCCATCCCCGTACATCCCAAACCGCTCTCACCGAAAGCGCCACCGTTTCGGCCGGGTACACCAAATAATGCAAGCGATCAGCGCCACCTGAACCAATAGGCGCAGCACCAGCACGCTCAGCGGAAACTGCGGGAATAGTTGGTGTTGCTGCAGCATATAGACATTGGCGGGTGTCACGCACACGGTCAACAGCGCCAGGCCGTTGCCGGCGGCGGTACGGGTGCTGGCGAACAGCAGGCCGGCGGCGCCCAGCAGCTCGAAAGCGCCGCTGATCCAGACCAATAACAGGGGCTGGGGCAGGTAGGGCGGCACGATCTGGACGAACCAGTCGCTGCGGGCGAAATGGCCGATACCGCCGATCAGGAACCAGAAGCATACAAAATTCAGGGCGACGCGTTTGCGGTACCTCATTGTGCGATTCCGCTGCGGGTATTCACGCTGGCATTGCCGACCTCTTGGCGCGGCGTGTCTGGCGTATCGGGCTGATTACGTGGATCAAACAGAGTGGGAAGCAGGGTTGAATGTGTGGGCATAAGGCTTTATTTTTTTATGGAGTGCCTGCATGGACTACGGATACGAACTACTTAAACAAACGGCCGGTTCACAGATTGAACCGGCCGTTTTACATCTTGCGGCTGAATGCGGCTTAATGCGGGTTAGTGCAGCCGAGCCTCGTGTGGCTTAAACCTGAGCGCCCGAGTGCGGGTCGTTCGGGTCATGCAGAGGCTTGACCTGTTTGATCAGGTCTTCGCGTTTCACGCCCAGCCACATGGCGAGTGCCGCCGCCACAAAGACCGAGGAATAAATCCCGAAGCAAATACCGATGGTCAGCGCCAGGGCGAAAAAGTGCAGGGTCGGGCCGCCGAAGAGGAACATCGACAGCACCATCATCTGGGTACAGCCGTGGGTGATGATGGTGCGCGACATGGTGCTGGTGATGGCGTGGTTGATCACGTCCGGCACCGCCATCTTGCGCTGGCGGCGGAAGGTTTCGCGAATCCGGTCGAAGATCACCACCGATTCGTTGACCGAATAACCGAGCACGGCCAGCACGGCGGCCAGCACCGTCAAGGAAAACTCCCACTGGAAGAAGGCGAAGAAACCAAGAATGATCACCACGTCATGCAAGTTGGCGATGATGCCCGCTACCGCATATTTCCATTCGAAGCGGAACGACAGATAAACCATGATGCCGGCCACCACGCAGGCCAAAGCCAGCAGGCCGTCGGTGGCGAGTTCTTTACCGACTTGGGGGCCGACAAATTCGACGCTCTTCAATTGCACCGTGGCGTCTTGCGCGGTCAGCGCTTGCATCACTTGATCGCTTTGCTGCGCGGAGGTCTGCTGGCTCTTCATCGGCAAGCGGATCAGCACGTCATGCGACGAGCCGAAGGTCTGCACTTCCGCGTCGGGGTAACCGTCCTTGGACAAGGTGGCGCGGATCGGTTCGACCAGGGCGGTTTGCGGGTAGCTCACTTCGAGTACCGTGCCGCCGGTGAATTCCACCGACAGGTTCAAGCCGCGATGGACCAGGAAAAATACGGCGGCAACAAAGGTGAGCAGCGAGATCGCGTTGAAAATCAACGCGTGGCGCATGATCGGTAAATCTTTGCGAATACGGAAAAATTCCATCTATGGCTCCTTAGCGCGTCGTGCGGGGCTTGCCCGACGGCTGTTTTGCGGGCGTAGCGGCGGCGGGTACAGCGGGCTTGGCGCGACCGGTTTTGCCGGCCGGCAGACGCTTTTTACCGCCGGCAGGGCCGGTGCTGCCGGGGCCGTCATCGGCGCCATCTTCGTCGTCGCCGTCGTCACGCGGGCGGATGGGGCCGTCCGGGTGCCACACTTGACCGATCAACAGCGATTTCAGCTTGCGTTTGCTGCCGTACCAGAAATTGACCATGCCGCGCGCAAAGAACACGGCGGAGAACATCGAGGTCAAGATGCCGATCACGTGCACCACCGCAAAACCGCGTACCGGGCCGGAGCCGAAAGTGAGCAGGGCCAGGCCGGCAATCAGGGTAGTCACGTTGGAGTCGAGAATGGTGGCCCACGCATGCGTGAAGCCGTTCGAAATGGCCAGTTGCGGTGCCGCGCCATGACGCAGTTCTTCGCGAATCCGCTCGTTGATCAGCACGTTTGCATCGATCGCCATACCCAGGGCCAGCGCAATGGCGGCTACCCCCGGCAAGGTCAGCGTGGCTTGCAGCATCGACAGCACGGCAATCAACAACAACAGGTTGACCGACAAGGCGATGACCGAGAACATGCCGAACAGCAGGTAATACGCCATCATGAAAATGGCGATGGCGGCAAAGCCATACTCCACCGACTTGAAGCCCTTCTTGATATTGTCGGCACCGAGGCTCGGGCCGATGGTGCGTTCTTCGATGATGTCCATCGGTGCTGCCAGCGAACCCGCGCGCAACAACAAGGCCAGGTCGTTGGCGGCCTGCGCCGAGGCGGCACCGGTGATCTGGAAGCGTTCACCCAATTCGGACTGGATGGTGGCTACCGTCAGCACTTGGCCTTTGCCTTTTTCGAACAGGACAATGGCCATCGGCTTGCCGATATTGTCACGCGACACGCTCGCCAGCACACGGCCGCCGGCCGTATCGAGTTTGATCGTGACATCCGGGCGCTGGTGTTCGTCGAAACCGGCTGCCGCATCGGTAATCCGGTCGCCGGTGAAGATCACCTGCTTTCTCAGCAATACCGGGACTTGGTTGCCTTGGGTGAACAACTCGTCGCCCGCCGGTACCGGATCGGTCACATTGATACTAAGCGGCGCGCTGGGGTCGGCCAGGCGGGCTTCCAGCGTTGCGGTGCGGCCGATGATGTCTTTCGCTTTGGCGGTGTCCTGCACGCCCGGCAGTTCGACCACGATGCGATCGTCGCCTTGCTGCTGGATCACCGGCTCGGAAACCCCCAATTCATTGACGCGATTATGCAGCGTTGTAATGTTCTGCTTGAGCGCGTTTTGTTGCACCGTGCGCTGGGTGGCCGGGGCAAACGTGCCGATCAACTGGAACCCGCCGCCGGCGGCGGCTGCCACCGGCGAGGTGGTCCATTGCAACTCGCTCACGTTGTTGCTCAACAATTGCGAGGCCTGGTCGGCCGTAGCCTGGTCCGCCAGGTTGACCACGATGGACTGGTTGACGCGATTCACGCCGCCGTCGCGGATGCCTTTGTCGCGCAACGACACGCGCGCATCGGCGGCGTCGCTATCGAGTTTTTTGTTGAGTGCGCCCGCCATGTCGACTTGCAGCAGGAAATGCACGCCGCCGCGCAAGTCCAGGCCGAGGTACATGGGCCGGGCCGACATTGCGCTCAGCCATTTCGGCGATGCGCTTTGCAAGCTCAGGGCGACGATGTAGGTCGGGTCGTTGGGGTCGGCGTTGAGGGCGTGGTTGAGCAGGTCCTTGACGCGTAATTGGGTGTCGGTATCGTGCAGGCGAATCCGCACACTGGCGTTATTCACATTGTTATCGAAAGAGATATCGTCGGCGGCAACATTGCTGGCCTTGAGCGTCTCTTCGATTTGCTGGAATACTTCGGTGTTGACTTTGACGGTCGCTTTACCGCTGGACACCTGGATTGCAGGTGTTTCGCCGAAAAAATTCGGCAGCGTGTAAAAGAAGCCGATAGCGAGCGCCACCAGCATCACGACATATTTCCAGAGGGGGTAACGGTTCATGAATGGGCTGGACTGGAAGGTAGGTGCATCCGGCAGGCCTGGCCGCACCGGAATACCGGGGCGGACGGGCCGGACGCGATCAGTAAGCGGTGCATAAGGCGTGCCGCCGGCCGGGGCCGGCACGACGCACCTCATGTACCGCGCGGCTCACGGCGCGTGATTGGACTTTATCCGACCGCATAAAGAGCGCAATCATGCGGCCGCTGCTTAGATCGACTTGATCGTGCCCTTCGGCAAAATCGTCGTGATGGCGGATTTTTGCAGCGTGACTTCGACACCGTCCGACAATTCGACGCTGGCGTAGGCTTCGCCCACTTTCGTGATTTTGCCGAGAATGCCGCCGTTGGTCACGACTTCATCACCGCGAGCCATCGCCGCCAGCATGGCGCGATGTTCTTTCTGGCGCTTCATCTGCGGCCGGATCATGATGAAATACAGTACCGCGAACATCAGAATAATAGGCAGGAACTGGGTCAGGCTTGATTGAATCCCGCCCAGTGACAAACCCGACAAACCTTGCGCGTACGCATTGGAAATCCACATTTTAATCATCTCAGTCAAATTAACCACGTATTCTAGCACCCGGGATGGGGCACTAGGGATTGCCTCAAACAAACACCGCTATTCGACGCCGCGCTGCCGGTCTTGCGCAAATTTCTGGCGGAAGCTGTCGAATCCCTGAGCTTCGATCGCGTCGCGCATTTCGCTCATCAATTCCAGGTAGTAGTGCAAGTTGTGAATGGTGTTCAGACGCGCACCCAGGATTTCCCCGACCCGATGCAAATGGTGCAGGTAGGCGCGGCTGAAATTGCGGCAGGTATAGCAGCCGCAGGTCGAATCCAAGGGGCGCGGATCGTTTTTATGCACCGCATTCTTGATCTTCAAGTCGCCGAAACGGGTAAACAGCCAGCCGTTGCGCGCATTGCGGGTCGGCATCACGCAATCGAACATGTCGACCCCGGCGGCGACCCCGCCCACCAAGTCTTCAGGCGTGCCCACGCCCATCAGGTAACGCGGTTTGTGCGACGGCAGCTTGGGGGCGGTGTGGTTCAATACGCGCACCATGTCGTCCTTGGGCTCGCCGACCGACAGGCCGCCGATGGCATAACCGTCGAACTCCATCTCCGCCAGTCCTGCCAGCGACTCGTCGCGCAGCGTTTCATACATGCCGCCCTGCACGATGCCGAACAGCGCGTTCGGGTTTTCCAGTTCGCGGAAGGCATCGACAGAACGGCGTGCCCACCGCATCGACATGCGCATCGATTCGCCGGCGACCTCGGCCGAGACGGGAATATCGTCGATCGAATAAGGCGTACATTCGTCGAATTGCATCACGATGTCGGAATTCAGCACGCGCTGAATTTGCATCGAGATTTCGGGCGACAGGAACAATTTGTCGCCGTTGATCGGCGAAGCGAAGGTCACCCCTTCTTCCGTAATTTTGCGCAAAGCTCCCAGGCTGAACACCTGGAAGCCGCCCGAGTCGGTCAGGATGGGTTTGTCCCAGCCCATAAAACGATGCAGGCCGCCGTGCAATTCGATGGTTTCCAGGCCCGGGCGCAGCCACAGGTGGAAGGTGTTGCCGAGGATAATCTGTGCCTTGATTTCCTCCAGTTCGAGCGGCGACATCGCCTTGACCGTGCCGTAGGTTCCGACCGGCATAAAAATCGGCGTTTCGATCACGCCGTGATTCAAGGTCAGGCGGCCGCGGCGCGCTTGACCGTCGGTATTGAGTAAATCGAATTTCAGCATGGCAGGATCTTGATTTAAAAGGTTTTAAGCTGAAATGTGCGAGGCGCGGGTGAGCAGCATCGCATCGCCATAACTAAAAAAACGGTAACGTTGCTCGATGGCGTGGCGGTAGGCCGCACGTATCGTCTCGGTGCCGGCAAAGGCACTGACCAGCATCAACAAGGTCGATTTTGGCAGGTGGAAATTCGTCACCAGCCGGTCGACTATCTGGAACGCGTAACCCGGAGTGATGAAAATGTCGGTTTCGGCTTGGGTGGCCCGCAGCGTGCCGGATGGCAAACCGGCCGTCAGGGCGTCGCGGGCGGCGGCTTCCAGCGCCCGCATCGAGGTGGTGCCGACCGCTATCACCCGTCCGCCGCGCTCGCGGGTGGCGCGCACGGCTTCCACCAGCGCCGGCGACAGTGCATACCACTCGCTGTGCATTTTGTGCTCGGCGAGGTTTTCGTGGCGCACCGGCTGGAAGGTGCCGGCGCCTACGTGCAACGTCAGGGTGGCACGCTGTACCCCGCGCGCATCGAGTGCTGCGAGGATGGCCTGGTCGAAATGCAGTCCGGCGGTGGGAGCGGCGACGGCGCCCGGATTGGCCGCGAACACCGTCTGGTAACGGCGTTCGTCATAGGCATCGGGGTCGTGAGTGATATAAGGCGGCAAGGGCAGGCGGCCATGCTGCTCGATCAAATCCAGGCAATCGGCGGGGAAATGCAAGGTATAAAAGGGTTCGGCGCGCTCGCCTACGGTCACTTCGAAGGCATCGGCCAAACGCAAGGTCGAGCCCGGCAGCGGCGTTTTGCTGGCGCGGATCTGAGCTAGTGCGGTGCGCGTGCCGGTAATGCGCTCCACCAGCACCTCAATCTTGCCGCCACTGGTCTTTTGGCCGAGGAAACGTGCTTTGAGAACTTTGGTATCGTTAAATACCAGCAAATCGCCGGCGGCGACGCATTCGGGCAGCATAGCGAACGAGCGGTCGTGCAGCACCGGCGGCTGGGCGCTGTCGGTGGCGCTCGCGGCTATGCCCATGACCGGATTCACTTCGAGCAGGCGGCTCGCGCTGCGTTCGGTGAGTGCCGTTTGCGCGATCAACTCGGGCGGTAGATTAAAATCGAAATCGGAAAGCGTATACATGCGATAAAAGAGTAGGTGCGTACCGGTGCTGAACGTCGGTGCTGAACGTTTTAGTCAGCTTGTTATTCAAGTCCTGCCGTCTGGCCGCTCCATCATCCGCACGGCCCTTGGGGTGTGCGGCGAGAGGCGGGGATGCGAGGGATGTTTTACGCCAGACGCGAAAACCGCTATTGTACTTGCGATGAGACCCAAGCCCCAGGTCGCCCCGACCATAAATACGACCGCCGGCGAAGCCGCTCCCAAAGCCCCGCCCAAACCCTTGGCCCGCAGCGCGGATAAGCTCGCCAAGCTGGGCTTGTCGCGCGATATCGACCTGGTGCTGCATTTGCCGATGCGCTACGAGGACGAAACCACCCTGACCGCCATTGCCGACTTGCTGCCCGGCGCTTTGGCTCAAGTCGAAGGAGTGGTGTCGGATAACGAAATTACCTACCGTCCGCGACGCCAACTGATCGTCAAATTGACCGACGATGACGGCGATGTCCTGACTTTACGGTTTTTGAATTTTTACGGTAGCCAAGTCAAACAATTGGCGCTGGGCGTGCGCATCCGTGCCCGCGGCGACGCGCGCGGCGGGTTTTTCGGCATGGAAATGGTGCATCCGGCATGCCGCGTGGTCGAGGCCGGGGCTCCATTGCCGCAGGTACTGACACCGGTCTACCCCAGCACCGCCGGGGTTAGCCAGGCATATTTGCGTAAAGCCATCGAGAGCGCGATCAAGCGTGTACCGTTGCCCGAATTTTTGCCGCAAGCGGTGGTGCGCGCCTGTTTGCCTGAGCCGATACTGACGCTGGCCGAGGCAATCGAATTGCTGCATCACCCTGATGCCGAAGTGGACGAGGGCGGTCTGGTCGACGGTACACATCCGGCTTGGCTGCGGATCAAATTTGAAGAGCTGCTGGCCCAGCAACTGTCCTTGAAGCGGGCGCAGGATCAGCGTCGCGCCCGTTCGGCGCCGGTCATGACACGCCGTGCCGACACCGATAAGGGCTCGCTGGTGGCGCGTTTTGAGCAGACTTTGCCGTTTGCGCTGACCGGGGCGCAGCGGCGGGTCTGGGCCGAAATCGGGACTGACCTGAATGCCGCGCATCCAATGCAGCGCCTGCTGCAAGGCGATGTTGGCAGCGGCAAGACTATCGTGGCGGCGTTGGCGGCGGCGCAAGCCATCGACGCCGGCTATCAGGCCGCTTTGATGGCGCCCACCGAAATCCTGGCCGAACAACATGCGCGCAAGCTGCGCGGCTGGCTGGAGCCGCTGGGGGTCGAGGTGGCTTGGCTGGCCGGCAGCCTGAAGGTCAAAGCCAAACGCGCGGCGCTGGAGGCCGCGGCGTCGGGCAGCGCGCAACTGATCATCGGCACCCATGCCATCATCCAGGAAGCCGTTGAATTTGCGCGTCTGGGCCTGGTGATCGTCGATGAGCAGCATCGCTTCGGCGTGCAACAGCGTTTGGCTCTACGTGCCAAA
>JAMFSV010000206.1 GCA_026225455.1 Burkholderiales bacterium
GGTATATGTTGTGCTTCGGCTTGGTGTTGATCTTCGAGCTGTGGTTGCACAGCGTCATGGGTTTCTCGCCCGGCTAGGCGTGTCTGTCGTCCGCGCCGGTGGGGTTGTTGGCTTTGATTCTGGCGCCGCTGATAGGGCGTAATGCACACCGGCTGGATTTACGGATGGTCGCCAGTTTGGCTTTTATCGTGTTTGCTCTGGTGTCACTCTGGAATTCGACTTTTACGTTGGATGTGCCGTTCAGTCATGTGATTTTGCCGCGTTTGATGCAGGGTATCGGCGTGGCGTGTTTTTTTGTGCCCATGACGACCATTACCTTATCCAGTATTTCGGACGATCGTCTGGCCAGCGCTTCGGGTTTGTCGAATTTTATGCGTACCTTGTCCGGCGCCATCGGTACCTCGATCAGCACGACCTATTGGGAAAACGACATGACTTACCATCATGCCGTGCTCAGTGAATCGGTCAGTACCTATGCGGCCAATACCCAGTCGTTTTCCAGTTCGCTCTCCAGCTTGGGCCTGTCCGGTCAATCATTGACCGCACAGTTGGATCAATTCGTCACGCAGCAAGCATACATGATGGCAACCAACGATTTTTTCCGGGTTTCGTGCCTGGCATTTATCGTGCTGGCGATAGTGGTCTGGTTTACCAAGCCGCGGCGCGGTGCCGGGCCTTCGATGGGGCATTGACAGGTTTTGCGCACCGGCCCGAGCCGGGGTAAGGGGTTCGGTGCGCTCTTGACATACTACCTATGAGTAGATACTGTTAGTCCGATGGAAACCTCAACTGTCCGCGAACGCTTGCTGGAACACGCCCAAACCCTGATGCAATTGCGCGGTTATAACGGCTTTAGTTACCGCGATCTATCGACTTTGGTCGGGGTCAAGACCTCCAGCATTCATTACTACTTTCCGACCAAGGAAGACCTGGTGCTGGAAGCCGTGAACCAATACAGCGCCCAGGTTTTGCACGATATCAACGGGATCGACCAGACCTTGCCCGCCGCCAAGAAGCTGGAACGCTACGGCAAGCTGTTTGCGAAGGTCTTGGGCGAGGGCGATCAAATTTGCCTCTGCGGTATGCTGGCGGCCGATATTCAATCGTTGCCGGATGCCGTCAGGCTGGCGGTCCAGTCGTTTTATCGCGCCAATGAAGGTTGGCTGGCGCGGGTACTCGAAGAGGGCGCCGCCCAAGGTACTCTGTTGATGCCGGGTGAACCGCAGATGGCGGCGCGGGCCTTGTTTTCCGCGTATCAGGGGAGCGTGGTGGCCAGCCGTCTGTTTAATACCCGTACGCGCGTGACGGAAGTGACGGGCTGGCTGAAAGCCAAATAAACGATATGAGCGTTAGCTAAAAAAACTGCGCTAGCGCAGTTTTTTTAGCAGGTGCACGTCCCCTGTTTGCAAGGCAGCATGGGTGCGGTTGCGTGAGTGTTTGCATGAGTGGCGCGATGGAACACCGTATTCACCGTGTAGCGCATACCCTTGGATACAAGAACCAAGGCCAATTGCCCAAAGTTGAAATCCAGCATAACCATCAATTGCACCAGAGCCAGGAGCGGTAGCATCACGGCGGGATGGTAAATTTGTCTTCCGAGGCGGTCTAGCATTTTTGCACCTGATGTAGCGTTTGCGCGGCCGCAAGGGGTGATGCCGGTTGAGTTGTGAGGCGGCCGCGTTTCTATGTGTGCAATACTAAACTTGCCGCCGAGCTGGATAAATACGTGATTCGCTAATGCATTAGTTCGCCTGGAACAACAATCGCGGCAATCCGTTCAGCGCCAGCGCAAGATTTGCGGAAAATGCCGCTTAGCCCCGTTGGGCGGGGTTTTGCCGCAAATCGGCGAGTGGGCGGGAAGGACCCGTCCGGGGTAATCAAGCGGCCCACACCACGTTAATGCCCGGCGCCCAGCGGATTAATCGTGCAATAACAACACATAGCCATGAGAGCACTGTGGACAAGCTACTTGCAATGAAGGTGTTTATCCGTGTTGTCGACAGCGGCAGCTTTGTCAAAGCCGCCGATATGTTGCAATTGCCGCCGCCCAATGTATCGCGGGTGGTGCAGGCGCTGGAACTCGACCTGGGCGTCAAACTGCTCAATCGCACCACCCGCCGTGTCGGCCTGACGGAAGACGGCGCCCTGTATTACGCGAGCTGCGTGACGGTATTGGGCGATATCGAGGAGATGGAGGCGTCGTTGTCCAGCGCCAAGCTTAGCCCGAAGGGCAAAATCAAGATCAATATGCCGACTTCGCTGGGCAAAGACATTGTGATTCCGGCGTTGGCCGGGTTTTACCACATTTACCCCGACATCGAAATTGAAATGGGTCTGACCGATCGCGAGATCGATATCATCGAAGAAGGGGTCGATTGTGTGCTGCGCGCCGGCGTGCTCGAAGATTCCGGTCTGATCGCCCGGCCGATCGGCGCGATTGCCATTGCGGCTGCGGCCGCGCCCGATTATTTGAGGAAACATGGCGTACCGCTTATCCCGGACGACCTGCACCGCCATGTCGGGGTGAATTACGTGTCGGCCAGCACCGGCCGGGTGCGCCCCTGGATTTTTATGGTTGACGGTGAAGTGCGCTCAATCCAGATGAAAGGCGTTATTTCCGTCAACGATGTCGGTTCTTACGTCAACTGCGGGGTGGCCGGGCTCGGGCTGATCAAAGGGCCGCGTTATCTGATGGCTCCGCACTTCGACAGCGGCACGCTGCAAGAAGTCCTGCGCGAATATCGTTCCGCCGCCCGGCCGATCTCCATCATGTATCCGCCGAATCGCCATCTGACGCGCAAGGTGAGGCTCTTTATCGACTGGCTGGATGGTTTGTTCAAGAGCAATCCGGATATGCAAGGCGTGGATTGAAGCGCTGTTGAAGGATGCCGCCCCGACAGCGGGCGGCATCCCTGATCAAGCCGCGGGGCTTAAGCCGCTGCCTGCGTCGCGGTGTTGCGCGAGCCCAGCCAGGCGGCCAGAAATGCCAGCGGTACCGAGAATAGCGCCGGATTGGCATAGGGAAACAGCGGCTTGGAAAACCCCAGTACCCCGACCCAAACCGCAGGCCCGGTGCCAATCAACAGCAGCGACGCCAGAATGCCCGTCATGCCGCCCCACCAGGCGCCACGCGCGCTCAGTCCGCGCCAGTGCAAAGCCAGGATCAGCACGGGGAATTGGCTTGATGCCGAAAGCGCAAAGGCCAGCCCCAGCAGAAAAGCGACGTTCTGATTTTGAAACCAGGTCGACAGCAGCACGGCAGCCAGTCCCAGTCCGAGCGTGGCCCAGCGCGACACCGCCAGCTCGCGCCGGTCGTCGGCCGGGCGGCCGCGGTTACGTCGCCAGTTGGCATACAGATCATGGCTGATGGCGCCGGCGCCGGCCATGGTTAAACCGGCCACCACGGCCAGGATGGTAGCAAACGCCACTGCCGCCACCAAGCCTTGCAAGGTGGCGCCCCCGAGTAAATCAGCTAAATGAATGGCCGCCATATTGCTGCCGCCCAATAACTTGCCGGCGGCGTCGTGAAACTGTGCGTTCGGCGAGACCAGCGCCAACGCCCCATAACCGACCACGATGTTCAGAGTAAAAAACAAGCCCACCAGACCGGTGGCCCAGCCGACCGAATGCCGGGCGGCGCGGGCATCCGGCACCGTCAGAAAACGCATCAACACATGCGGCAAACCGAGCAAGCCCAGAGTCAAACCGAGCCCGAGCGACAACACGTCAATCGGATTCGACAAGGCATGGCTGGGCAGGAAGATATTGTGGGCGGGCGCGGCGCTTGCGGCCACATTCGCCGCTGCGTCGAACAAGAGCGCCGGACTCCCGGCATAACGTTGCAGCACGCCGACCGCCAGCACCAGGCCGCTGGCCATCATCAGCAGGGCTTTGATCATCTGCACCCAGGTGGTCGCGAGCATGCCGCCCAGGCTGACATAGCAGACCATCAGCAAGCCCACCAGGGTCACCGCCGCAAGATAAGGCAAGCCGAACAGCAGTTCGAGCAGCTTGCCGGCCCCCACCATTTGCACAATCAAATAAAACAGCGTCACGGTGAGTGAGCTAAGGGTGGTCATCAGCCGCACGCGTCGTTCGGCAAAGCGCTGCGCGAGGACGTCGGCCACCGTGTAGCGTCCCAGCCGGCGCAATTTCTCCGCCATCAGCAACAATAACAAAGGCCAGCCGGCCAGGGTGCCGACCGCATACACCAGCGAATCGTAGCCCAGACCCAGGTACATCCCGGCCGAACCGAGGAAGGCGGCAGCCGACAGATAATCGCCGGCCAGCGCAATCCCGTTCATCCAGCCGGGAAGTTGGCCGCCCGCGGTATAAAAGTCCCGCGCCGAACGATTTCTCCGTGCCGCACATGCCGTGAGCAACAAGGTCAGGATCACAAAGCCGATAAAAAACAATCCTGCCGGGCTGATCAGGCGAGCGCTGAGATGACTCATGGCTCACCTCGCTCGACCGGCTCTTCAGCAGTCCCCGTCACGGTATAGAGCAAGGTCACCGCAAAAAACAGCAGGAACAAGGCCAGAGCGACCGCGATGGATAGCGGAATACCCCCGAGCCGCCCGGACAGCAAGCCCGGGGCGAAGGCAATGACGCCGTAATACCCGGCGCAGCAGAGGCCGACCAGGCAGGCCAGGAGCGGGGCGGAAATGCGAGTGACTGGCATGGAGCGGACCGAGGTGGCAAAGAAGCGCAGTTTACCGGGTTATGCCGGGGATGGAGGTGTGTTGTGGCTCAGTTTGCCGCGGCTTTTGGGGCGGCCGGGCCGGGTCGATCCGGGTTCAGCCAGATTCATTTCGGTAGCGTTCTATGGGAAAACGATGAGTCGCGATAGCCCAATCTTGGGCGGCACTCATGCTACGATGA
>JAMFSV010000030.1 GCA_026225455.1 Burkholderiales bacterium
GCCGCCTTGCTGGCCGGCTTGCCCGTGACCCGCATCAAAATCACCGTCTTTGTGCTGCAAGGTTTGGTCACCGGTTTTGCCGGCGTGATGCTTGCTTCGCGCATGAGCCTGGGCGACCCGAAAACCTCGGTGGGACTGGAGCTGGGTGTGATCTCGGCCTGCGTGCTGGGCGGCGTGTCGCTGACGGGCGGTGTGGCCACCATTTCCGGAGTATTGGTCGGGGTCTTGATCATGGGCTCGGTACAGGACGCGATGAGCTTGATGAACGTTCCGACCTTTTATCAATATTTGATACGCGGCGGCATTTTGTTGCTGGCCGTGTTGTTCGATCAGTATCGCCGCACCAAACGCGGACGTTAAATCAGCAGCAATACACAACACCGATCAGCCCTTCGCCTCATCAACCGGCGCAGGGAATAAGACAAAGTTTTATTGAGGACATCTCGACATGACCCAGAGTAAGCCCAAGCCTAAGCTGCGCTCGGCCGAATGGTTCGGCACCGCCGACAAGAACGGCTTTATGTATCGTAGCTGGATGAAGAATCAAGGCATACCCGATCACGAATTCGAAGGTAAGCCGATTATCGGTATTTGCAACACGTGGTCCGAGTTGACCCCGTGTAATGCCCACTTCCGCAAATTGGCCGAACACGTCAAGCGGGGGATCTTTGAGGCAGGCGGGTTTCCGGTGGAGTTCCCGGTTTTTTCCAATGGCGAGTCGAATCTGCGGCCCACCGCGATGTTGACCCGTAATCTGGCCAGCATGGATGTGGAAGAAGCCATCCGCGGCAATCCGATGGACGCGGTGGTGTTGCTGGTCGGCTGCGACAAAACCACGCCGGCGTTGCTGATGGGCGCCGCCAGTTGCGATATCCCGACGATTGTGGTCAGCGGCGGTCCAATGCTGAACGGCAAGTACAAAGGAAAGGATATCGGTTCGGGCACGGTGGTCTGGCAATTCAGCGAAGCGGTCAAGGCCGGGCGCATGTCGGTCCATGAATTTATGGGCGCGGAGGCCGGCATGTCGCGCTCGGCCGGCACCTGCAATACCATGGGCACGGCCTCCACCATGGCTTCGATGGCCGAAGCTTTGGGCACGTCCTTGCCGCATAACGCGGCGATCCCCGCGGTGGATTCGCGCCGTTACGTGCTGGCGCATTTGTCCGGCATGCGCATTGTCGAGATGGTGGCCGAAGATTTGCGTTTGTCGAAAATCCTGACCGCCGAAGCGTTTGAGAATGCGATTCGGGTGAATGCCGCGATTGGCGGCTCGACCAATGCGGTGATTCATTTGAAGGCGATTGCCGGACGCATCGGCGTGCCGCTTGAGCTCGACGACTGGACTCGCGTCGGACGCGGCACGCCCACTCTGGTCGATTTGCAACCCTCGGGCCGCTATCTGATGGAAGATTTTTATTATGCCGGCGGTTTGCCGGGCGTGATCCGGCGTCTGGGCGAAGGCGGTTTGCTGCCGCACCCGCAAGCTTTGACGGTGAATGGTCACACGTTGTGGGACAACTGTCTGGATGCGCCGATCTATAACGATGAAGTGATACGCCCACTCGATACGCCGCTGGTCAGCGACGGCGGCATGTGCATTTTGCGCGGCAATCTGGCGCCGCGCGGTGCGGTGCTCAAGCCTTCGGCGGCTACCGCCGCTTTGCTCAAACACCGTGGCCGCGCCGTGGTATTCGAGAATTTTGAGCATTATAAATCGCGCATCAATGCCGAGGACCTGGAGGTCGATGCCAGCTCGGTGTTGGTGATGAAAAACTGCGGCCCCATAGGTTTCCCCGGCATGGCCGAGGTCGGCAATATGGGCTTGCCCGCCAAGCTGCTGGCACAAGGTGTGACCGATATGGTGCGCATTTCCGATGCGCGCATGAGCGGCACGGCCTACGGTACGGTAGTGCTGCATGTGGCGCCTGAAGCCGCTGCCGGCGGGCCGCTGGCAGCGGTGCAGGATGGCGACTGGATCGAACTCGATTGCGAGGCCGGCCGCTTGCATCTCGACATCAGCGACGCCGAATTGCAGGCGCGGCTCGCCGCGCTGAACACGGCATTGCAACCGAATACCTCGGGTGGCTATCGCCAGCTCTACGCGGCACATGTGATGCAAGCCGACGAAGGCTGCGATTTCGATTTTCTGGTGGGTTGCCGCGGTGCCGAAGTCCCGCGCCACTCGCATTGATTCAAGCAAATCAAGGAACCCTATCATGCTGTTAGTACAATTCAAGCGCGCCGACGGTGCGCGTCAAGTCGGTATTCTGGGCGACGCCGGTGAGATCGCGGTACTGGATCAGGTCGCCACCACTTATGAGCTGGCGCAGCGGGCGATTGCCGCAGGCAAGGGGCTTGTGGCACTGGCGGATGAACTGCGTGGCACGCAGAGCGAAGCCTTCTCCGCGGTGGCCGGCAGCGGCCGTTTGTTGGCCCCGCTCGATCATCCCGACAGCGCACACTGCCTCGTCAGCGGCACGGGCCTGACGCACCTGGGCAGCGCCGACGCGCGTGACGCCATGCATCAGAAGGTAGCGGGAGATGTCGCCGCGCTGACCGACAGCATGAAAATGTTCCGCATGGGACTGGAAAACGGCAAGCCTGCCGCAGGACAGGTGGGGGCGCAGCCGGAATGGTTCTATAAAGGCGACGGGTCCATCGTGCGTGCCAGCGGCGCCGACTTGTCGATGCCGGCTTTCTCGCAGGACGGCGGTGAGGAACCCGAGGTCGCCGCGCTCTACGTGATCGGCGCCGACGGCACGCCCCATCGTTTGGGTTTTGCCTTGGGCAATGAATTTTCCGATCACATCACGGAGCGCCATAACTACTTGTGGCTGGCGCATTCCAAGCTGCGCCAGTGTTCGGTTGGGCCGGCTTTGCGGGTGGGCGAGTTGCCTGAACAAGTGAGCGGCACTTCACGGGTGCTGGATCGCGACGGCCAGGTACGCTGGAGTAAACCTTTTTTGAGCGGCGAAGCGAATATGTCGCATACTCTCGCCAATCTCGAACACCACCATTTCAAATATCCTTTGTTTCGCCAACCGGGCGACGTGCATATCCATTTTTTTGGCACCGCGACTTTGAGTTTTGCCGACGGCATTAGCGTTCTGCCGGGCGAAACCTTTGAAATCGAGGCGCCGGGCTTCGGTCCCGCCTTGTCGAACCGGCTGGCGATCGATGCAAGCCCGGAATCGACGACAACCCGCATCCACGCCTTATGAATCGACACGCTCAGGAGTTGCAATGCAAATAACGGGAAACATGGTAATTGGCGCCCACGATGTACGTGGCGCCGCAGGCGTGTTTCGTGCCGACGCGCCGCAGTCGGGGGATAAGCTGGAACCGGAATTTGGTGTGGCCACGGCGGCCGATGTCAAATTGGCTTGCGAGTTGGCCGAGGCCGCCAGCGAGGTGTATCGCAATACCTCACCGCAAGCGCGAGCGCAGTTCCTGGAGGCCATCGCCAGCCAAATCCTGGCCTTGGGCGACAACTTGATCGAACGCGCCGTCAGCGAAACCGCTTTACCGCGCGGGCGCATTGAAGGCGAACGCGGGCGTACCGTGGGACAACTGCGTTTGTTCGCGGCCTGGGTCAGGCAAGGTGAATGGATCGGTGCCCGGATCGACCCGGCATTGCCGCAGCGGCAACCGTTGCCGCGCCCCGATTTGCGCCAGCAACGGATTGCACTGGGGCCGGTCGCGGTCTTCGGCGCCAGCAACTTTCCCTTGGCATTTTCGGTGGCGGGCGGCGATACCGCGGCCGCGCTGGCGGCGGGTTGCCCGGTAATTGTGAAAGCGCATCCGGCTCACCCGGGAACCTCGGAACTGGTCGGGCGTGCGATCCAGGCTGCGGTGCGGGAATGCGGCCTGCCCGAGGGGGTGTTCTCCCTGCTTTTCGATCAGGGTTATGAGGTGGGCGTGGCCTTGGTCAGCGATGCGGCGATCCAGGCGGTCGGTTTTACCGGTTCACGGCGCGGCGGTTTGGCGCTGATGAAACTCGCCGCGGCGCGGCCGGTGCCGATCCCGGTCTATGCCGAAATGAGCAGTATCAATCCGGTATTTTTGTTGCCGGGTGCGCTCGAAGAACAGGCTGAAACGCTGGGCCGTGAATTCGCCGATTCGCTTACGCTGGGGGTCGGGCAGTTTTGCACCAATCCCGGTTTGGTCCTGGCTCTGAAAAGTCCCGCCCTGGATCGTTTCCGCCTGGCTGCCGCCGCGGCTCTGGCCGAGAAGCCCGCCGGCAAGATGCTCAGTTCCGGTATCTGCGCGGCTTATCATCACGGAGTGAAGGCCTTGCTGGCTAATCGCCGCTTGCGGGTGCTGGCCGTCGGTGCGCTCGCCGACGATGAGGAAACCACCGCACGGCCGATTGTGTTCGAGACCCGCGCCGCCGATTTTCTCGCTGACGCATCGCTGGAAGTCGAAGTGTTCGGACCGTCCAGCCTATTGATTGAATGCGACGACATGGCGCAGATGCAACAGATTGCCGCTCGCCTCGAAGGCCAATTAAGTGCCACTCTGCGTTTGGTCGAGCACGACTATCCGGCGGCACAGGCCTTGTTGCCGATTTTGGAGCGGCGGGTCGGGCGGATTCTGGTCAATGCCTATCCTACCGGCGTCGAAGTCAGCCACGCGATGGTCCACGGCGGACCTTTCCCGGCCACTTCGGACGGTCGCAGCACTTCCGTCGGCACCGCCGCGATTGAGCGTTTCCTGCGGCCGGTGTGTTACCAAGGCATGCCGCAAGCTTTGTTGCCGCCGGCTTTGCGCGATGCCAACCCGCTGGGCATCCGGCGTTTGCATGATGGCGTGCCGGACTAACTATCCCAGTATCTGAAGACTGGACGCAAGACTTCACTCAAACATTAATCTCCTGTATTAATTCTTCTGCATTAATTCTTCAGCAATCTCAGGCGCCCGGCATCGACCGCCGGGCGTATAAAAAAACCGGCGCGTAGACGCCGATAAAATATGAAGGGACGCCCATGTTTCGCAACCTGACCATCCAGGCCAGCTTGACGCTGGTGATGCTGGCGTTTGTCACGATTTTGTTGATGGTAATCGGGGTGGGCGTGGGTTCGTTGAAACTCAGCAACGACGCCTTGCAAAAAATGTTCGGCGACGACACTCAGGCGCTCACGGCACTCAAGACCAGTTCCGAACAACTGCTGCAAGCGCGGGTTGCGATGGGCAGCTATCAGGCGCTATATGGTTTGGGGGAGCCTGAACCGGCCTTGCTCGACAGCGCGGCTCAATCGATCAAAGAGTCGGATCGGCAATTTGCGCTGTACTTGACACATAGATCGGATGACAGCGTCGAGATAGGGCAGGCGGCGCAGTTGCAGACCAAGCGCGCCAAGCTGGTAAAGGAAGCGCTTCAACCGGCTTTCGAAGCGCTGGGCAACAGCGATTTTATCGGCTTCAAGACCTTGCAAGGCAAAGATACCGCGGCGCTGTCCAGCGACTATCAGGCTTCTCTGATGGCCCTGGAAGGAACCTTGGCCACGCATGAGGCGGCGCGCTACGACACCGCCCAACAGCGCTTTCGCTGGATGCTGGAGGTGCTCGGCGGCGCCGGGTTGGCGGTGCTGCTAATCGGCTGGCTGGCACGCCGGGCTTTGGTGGCCGCGATCGTTCTGCCGGTGGCCCAAGCCATTTCGCACTTCAAAAAAATCGCGGCGGGCGACCTGACCGAACATATCGTCGCCGGACGCCGCAATGAAATGGGCGCCTTGCTCGATGCATTGCGGCATATGCAAGGCGAATTGGCACGGACGGTGCAGACCGTGCGCACCAGCACCGAATCGATTAACGTCGGCGCCCGCGAAATCGCGGTGGGCAATAGCGATCTGTCGCAACGGACCGAGCAGCAGGCGGCGTCGCTGGAACGTACCGCCAATAGCATGGACCAGCTTACTTCCACTGTCAGACAAAATGCCGATCATGCTCATCAGGCGAATACCCTGGCCGTGCATGCGTCAAGCACGGCGGTGCGCGGTGGCGAGGTGGTCAGCCAAGTGGTGGCGACGATGCATGGTATTGCCGGTCATTCCAAGAAAATCGGCGAAATCATTGCGGTGATCGATGGGATTGCCTTCCAGACCAATATCCTCGCGCTTAACGCCGCGGTGGAAGCCGCGCGCGCGGGCGACCAAGGGCGCGGCTTTGCCGTGGTGGCCGGAGAAGTCCGTACGCTGGCACAGCGCAGTGCTGCCGCAGCCCGGGAAATCAAACAATTGATCGGCGATTCGGTGAGTCAGATCGATGCCGGAGCGGTGTTGGTCGAGCGTGCCGGTGTGACCATCGCCGAGGTGGTGCAAGCGGTACAAAGTGTGGCGCACATCATGGCGGATATTTCCACCGCGGCCGGCGAGCAAAGGCGCGGCATCGAACAAGTGAGCCAGGTGGTGACGCAGATGGACGCCTCGACCCAGCAAAATGCCGCGCTGGTCGAACAAGCCGCGGCCGCGGCCCAGTCGCTGGAATCGCAAGCCGACACGCTCAGGCGCGCGGTCGAGGTGTTTTTGCTGGTGCCGGAGCTTTACGCGGCTTGATTTTGCGGCCTGATTTAATCCAACGCAACGCCGGACACCCAGCATCAACGCCAAGGCTAGGCGGCAGGCCGCTGTGTTGCACTGCGTCCTTCGATAGCTTTCAGCACCGCGACGATGTCGGCCGCGCCGTGACCTAGTGCCAAGGTCTCGCGATACAGTTCGTGACAGACGTCCAGCAATGGCGAGGCAATGCCGGCGGTGCGCGCCGCCTCGGCAATCAGGTGGCTGTTATTCAGCACGTTCGAGATTGCCGCATGCGCGGAAAAGTCGCGCTCGGCTATTTTTTCCGCCTTGACCCGTAACACGTTGCTGGCCATCGGCCCGGCGTTGAGCACCGTCGCGAGCTGGGTCAACTCAATGCCATGGCGTTCGGCGAAATGCGCCGCTTCGGCCAAGCCGGTCAGCATGGAGATCAAGAACAGATTGATCGACAGCTTCATCAGGAGTGCGCTCGGCACCGCGCCACAGACTATGGTTTCCCGGCACATCGGAGCAAGCCACGGACGGATGCGGCCGACGGCTTGCGTGTCACCGGCGAGCAAGGCGATCAGTTGTCCATCTTGGGCCGGTTGGCGCGAGCCGGACACGGGTGCTTCGACATAACGTCCGCCGGCAGCCACGATGTCGGTTTCGAGCTCAAGCGAATAAGCCGGTGCCGTGGTACCCATATGCACCACGGTTCGACCGCTCACGCGGGCGGCAAAGCCGGGGCCGCCGCGCTCAAGAATATCGTCTATGGCACGGTCGTCAGCCAGCATCAAAATAATAAGGTCGGCGCGGTTGAACACGTCAACGGCATGTGCGGCGAGCTCCACGCCCGCTGCCATCAAGGCTGCGGCCTTTGCCGCGGAACGATTCCACACCAGCAGCCGGGCACCGGCTTGCGCCAGATTCAGCGCCATCGGCTCGCCCATTGTGCCAAGCCCGATAAAGCCGATCAGAGGGGCTGTCTCGCTCATGATTAATCTCCTTTATTGGTTTTCTGACCCGCTGTGGTTTCAGTTTGGGTGCAAAAAAAGAATAGCGGGGGGAACCGGGGCCACTGATGGACCACGACGAAAAGCGGACTGTATCGGGTGAATGGCCGGTGTTTTTGCGATAAACCGATCCCTTACTTTTCTTTTTCGGGTGCCCATGCCAAGCCCCGAGCCCGGCGGCTGCGCCGCTTATGCCAGGATTACGTCTGTAATTTAAATTAAGAAGGAAAACTTTGTAGTTTTCCTTCTTAATTGCTAAAATAGCATCATGACCACGACGATCAAGTCACGATGACAAGCAAGAACCCTGTTGGCGACCTTGAGGCCGAGCACACTTTGGCTTTGGCGGTGGAGTTGCGCGTTTTGCTGGGCCAGTTGAAGCGGCGCCTGCGTGAAGAGGGGAGCATGGGGGATTTCACTTGGTCTCAAACCTCGGTTCTGTCGCGCCTGGAGCGCGACGGCCCGGCTACAGTAACCACTCTCGCACGAGCTGAAGGAGTGCGCCCGCAATCCATGGGTGCCACTGTTTCGGCGCTGGAGGCGGCTGGTTTTGTCAGCGGTACCCCCGACCCCAGCGACGGACGGCAAACCATTTTGTCGCTCACCGCGGCTTGCCGCGAATGGATCAAGGCCAGCCGCGCGGCGCGTGAGGACTGGCTGTTCCGTGGCATCAGTACCAAACTCAGCGCCGACGAGCAAACACAACTCGCAAGCGGCGTCGAACTACTGAAACGCCTGGTCGACTCATGAGCGGAACCTTGCCGCTATTCAGCGCCGATCCGTCGCCGCATGTTTTCCAACCGGAGCTTGGATTCCAGTTCGCGCGCCACTGCGAGCGGGGTTCCAACGTTTTACATTCCGCTTTGCCGTCCAACCCCAACCCAAGGATCACACCATGACAGTCAGCACGCTTGACCCGAAAACCGCTCTTGTCGTCATCGATCTGCAGCACGGTATCGTCTCACTCCCGACCGCACACCCGATTACCGAGGTGGTGCGGCATGCCGTTGCGCTGACCGATGCATTCCGCAGCCACGGCTTGCCGGTGGTGCTGGTGAACGTTACGGGCGGTGCACCGGGCCGGGCCGGGCAGGCGCGTAAACTGGGCGATTTACCTGCCGGTTGGGCCGATTTGATTGCCGAACTGAAGCAGCAGCCGCAAGACCATATCGTGACCAAGCAGACCTGGGGCGCATTCACCAATACCGACCTGGAGCAGCACCTCAGGCAGTTGGGCGTGACTCAGATCGTGCTCGCCGGGGTCGCGACCAGCATAGGGGTCGAGTCGACCGCACGGTATGCGTACGAGTTGGGGTTCAACGTGGCATTGGCGATCGACGCCATGACCGACATGAATCTCGATGCTCACACGAATAGCGTCACGCGTATTTTTCCCCGCTTGGGCGAGACCGGAACCACCGGGGAAATCCTGGACCTGCTTAATGCAAGGGGCGTTTGACGATGGCATGGTTTAACCTCGGCCGGGCGTCGGGCGGCGTATGAGTCGCCAAGTGACAGGTATATTCCGTTCGCTGAACGGTTTTAACTATCGGGTCTGGGCCATCGGCGCGATCATCTCCAATGTCGGGACCTGGATGCAGCGCACCGCCCAGGATTGGCTGGTGCTGACCCAACTGACGCATAAAAATGCGACAGCAGTGGGCATCGTGATGGCGCTCCAGTTCGGCCCGCAGTTGCTGTGCCTGCCCTTGACCGGTTTTGCCGCCGACCACCTCGACCGGCGCAAGCTTTTGCTCGTCACCCAGGCGTCCATGGGAGCGCTGGCGCTCGGCTTGGGCCTGCTCACGGTCGCCGGGGTGGTGCAACTGTGGCATGTGTATGTGTTCGCATTTTTGCTCGGCTGTGTCGCAGCGTTCGACGCGCCGGCACGTCAGACCTTTGTCTCGGAACTGGTCGGCGAAGACGACCTGTCGAACGCGGTAGCGCTGAATTCAACTTCGTTTAACGCCGCGCGCATGATCGGCCCGGCCGTCGCCGGGGTTTTGATCGCCTCGGTGGGCACGGGCCTGGTGTTCCTGCTCAACGCCGCCTCCTTCGTCGCGGTACTGTGCTCCCTATACCTGCTGCGGCTCGACCAGTTGTATCTGAAACCCCGGGCGGTCCGTATCCGGGGCAGTTTTGTCGAAGGTTTTCGTTATGTCTGGAGCCGTCCCGACCTGAAAGCTATGCTGCTGATGCTGTTTTTGATCGGCACCTTCGGGCTTAATTTTCCCATTTTTATCTCGACCATGTCGGTCACGATCTTTCATGGCGACGCCAGCCAATACGGCTTGTTGACTTCGATCATGGCCATCGGCTCGGTTGCGGGCGCATTGCTGGCGGCGCGCCGGGCCAAACCCCGCATCGCGCTATTGCTGTTGGGAGCCGCGGTGTTCGGCTGCGGTTGCATGATGGCCGCGGTCATGCCCAGCTATGGTCTCTTTGGTATCGCGCTGATCATCATCGGTGTGTCGGCCCAAACCATCACCACCTCAACCACCAGCCTGGTACAGCTTTCCACCGCGCCCGCCATGCGTGGGCGGGTGATGGCCATCCTGCTCGCCATCGCCCTGGGCGGCACACCGCTTGGCGCGCCCATCGTCGGCTGGGTGGCGGACCGCTTCGGCCCGCGTTGGGCGCTGGGCGTCGGCGCCGCCTCGGGTTTTGCCGCCGCGCTGGTGGGGGTTTATTACCTGAGGAAGTACCGGCACCTGCGAGTATCGATCAAGGCCGGACGTCTGTGTGTCAGCTACGAAGATCCCGATCCGATTAACGCTGCACATTGATTCGGCTATCGCGCTAGCACGTCGAACATGAGAGTCGATGCCGGTTGGCGTCGCACTAGCGAGCGTCGTGCTCGTTTTAATCCCTCACGTTCCATCGATCAGATGCAGTGCCAACTCCGGGCTGAACACCCCGGCCGGAGAAGACGCCGCGGAGCCACAGGGGCCATCGGAATTTCCTGGGACCTTGATCCACAAAGACAGCATTGAGTCCGATATCACGCCGGCCGGTGCGCCAATTTTTCTACCGTACGGGTTGCACCACTGACCGTCCGAGCCGTTGCCGTTGCGGCTGGTGTCGACGGCAAATGGTTTGGTATAGCCGAACTGGCTTAGCAAAGCCGCGTTCACCGCCGCGGCGTAAGCGGTTGATTGCGAGGTTGTATAGAAATTGGATACGTTCAAGGCAAAGCCTTTGGCTTCTTGCAAACCGGCGGCATTCAAGCGCGTTGCCATGACTTCAGCCGCGATCCAGTGCGCATTGCCGCCATCGAGATAGATCTTGGCGGCCGGTGCATTGAGGCGCAAGCGTGAAATCGCATAACGCAGCAGGGCGAGCCGCTCATCTGGGTTGTGGGTGCAGCCGAGTTGCGCGGTCGCATCCGGTTCGACAATCACCACCGCGTTTCGGCCGGCTATGCCCAGTGAGAACGCATCGATCCAACTGCGGTATGCGGGTGCATCGACCGCGCCTCCAGCCGATGCACCCGCGCAATCGCGGCCGGGTATGTCATAAGCGACCAGGATCGCTACCCGATGTGCCGCGTCGGCGCGGTCAACGTACTGTTGCACCGCGCCCTGAACATCACCGCTCCAATTACCGAACCAGCGCGCCATGGGTACGCCGGCAATCGATCTTGCAATGCTTGCCGCACGCGGGTCGTCGGGATGATTGCGCACCCACACCGCCGGGCTGGAGTCGGGGTCGAGATAAAATTCGGCAGCGCTATCCAGCGTGCCTGGATAGGCAGGTGTGAGGTGGAGAAAAGCCAGTACTGCGAAAAGGCAGCAATGTCTGAAACACATCGTTAGGTTCCGTTCGGGAGGGTAACGCTCAGCACTTTTATTGAGCATAAACCTTATAAAGACGGCGCGAGGAGATACGACAACTGATCTGCGATAGTCTAACGGACTGTGACAGGCTCGACCGTGTGCCGGTACCACAATAAGGAAATCAATGATCCACAAGTATCCGCTCCGTATCGGCATTGCCGGTGCGGGCCCCGCTGGCCTTGCCGCGGCGATTGCCTTTGCGAACCGTGGGCATCAGGTCCATGTTTATGAAAAGCATGCCCAACTTGCCCCTCTGGGCGCCGGTGTCCTGATCCAACCGCAGGGGTTGGACGCGTTACAGGAATTGGGCGTACGACCGGCCTTCGATGCTGTCAGTGTGCCGATCCAGCGGCTGGTCGCCGACTCTCATCGAGGCTGGCGTTTGATCGAGATCGACTATCAGGATCAAGCGGCGCGAGGGGTAAGCCGTCCGGCATTGTCCGCTGTGCTGCATGCGGCGGCATTCGCCGCCGGCGCTCAGATCCATTTTGACAGCGCGGTGCACGCGGTGCATTCGCATGCGGGCCGGGCTCACATTACGCTCGCGGGCGGCGAACAAATATTTGATGTACTGGTTCTGGCCGATGGCGCGGCGTCGCTGTTGCGGCAGCAGGTCGGCTTGGCGGAGCGCTCGGTGGTCTATCCCTGGGGCGCGCTGCATGGAAAGTTTTGGGTGGACGAATGGAGCGCCAAGGATGTACTGCAGCAACGCTGCCGCGGTACCTCGGAAATGATGGGGCTGATGCCCACCCAGTTCGATCAAGGACGGACCTTGGTTTCCTTGTATTGGAGTCTTCCGCTCAAAAACTACGCGGCATGGCGTGCCGGCAGCCTGGAGGCGTGGAAAGCGCAGGTGCTGACGCTCTGGCCGCAAGCACATGGCGTGCTCGAACAAATCAAGCGGCATGAGGACTTGGAGCTGGGTTCCTATCGGCATACCTGGCCAAAAAATCTGGCCCAGCCGCCGTACTGTGTAATCGGCGATGCGGCCCATGCGATGTCGCCCCAACTTGGGCTCGGCACCACGCTTGCGGTTCAAGATGCCTTGGCGGTGGCCGAAGCGGTTGAGCAATTCGGCCCGGCAGAGGGCTTACGGGCTTATGCCAAACGACGGCTTCGCGTGGCGCAAGGCTATCAGACCTTGAGCCATATCTTGACTCCGTGCTTCCAGGCTAAAGGCGATGGTTTGCTGCGGGATCTGTTATTTGTCCTGGGCCGTCGCATCCCCGGGGTGCAGTGGGCCATGAAACGCAGTCTATCGCACGGCCCCCGTCGAGCGCCGGCGGCGCCGGCTGAAAACCTGCTCGGTTAAGCGGGCACGAGGTCGCCGCAAACCCGGCCCGGTATGCTCCAAATCCGGCTTTGTGACGCGTCCGAGCCAGCCAACGATGGCCATGCCTTGGTTTAAAGCGCCGGTCCTTGCGTCGCGAGCACTCTCATCGCCTGGTCGAGTTCATCGGTCAATTGCAATGCGGTAGCTTTATTCACCGGCATATCGGCCGGTGCCCCGATTGGGGGGCCAAAGGTTACATGGATCGCCGGTCGGCGCAGCAAATGCCCCAGGCGGAATCGATCCGGGCCCGAGTAATGGGCGGGCACGATTTGGCCTTTGCCGCGCAACGCGATGGTGGCGGCGCCGCGCTTGGCTTCCGCATTGTCACGATTGCGTGTGCCGCCTGGAAAGATCAGGATCAGGCTACCTTGCTCAACCAGCGAAACCACGTGTTTGATGGTGGCGGCCGAGGTGCGGCTACGATCCACCGGAAAACCGCCGCCCGAGCGGACAAACCAGGCGCTCAGCCGATTGTCGAAAAGCTCTTTTTTGGCCATTTGATGCAAGGTGCGCGGCAGGATCGCATACCCCATCCACAGGGGGTCGACCCAGCCCACATGATTGCAGACGACGATTTTACCGAGCGGGCCGTCCAGATGTTCGGCGCCCGTCACGGTGACGCGGCCCAGGCGCGACATCAGAGTTTTCAACACCCGAATGAAGAGTGGCGGTTTCGGCGTAGGCGAGCGGAGATGCGTGTTTGTCATGGGATGGAAGCAAAAAGTTGGCTGAGCACAGATCTCAAGATACGGGTATTCAGGGCGCGGTGGCAAACTAGCTGGAAGGTCGGGTAAACCGGCACGCGGCGACGTGCCCGAGAATGAGGCTAAGCGCCCGAGCAAGCAAGCGATTTTTCATCTCCTATACGGCTCGTCAAGCACTTATATCGTGATTTAATCTTGATTATATTGAATTATAAAAAAATAGACCGATATTATACGAAGCGCTCTATAGGCCGACCCGCAGCGACCCGGGTAAAGCCGGAATCATTGGATCTTCAGGGCAGTGCCGCGGCCTCCATGGCTCAAGTTATTGCAATAAAACCTGACAAAAAACAACAGAATTTACGTGGTTGAAGGGTTAAACCAGATAATAAATTGAGTTCCGGAGGTCAAGGTTCTAACGGCGATGCGCCATTCATGGGCAATGGCGATCTCGCGGCAAATGGATAGGCCTAGTCCTGAACCGTCGTGCGGCGCATCGGGGGCACGCCAGAAACGCTCAAATAGAAAGGGCAGATATTCGGTTTTGATGCCGGGGCCTTCGTCCCGAACTTGAATCGAGACGTCATCGACTGAGACCTTGACCGAGCCGTAGGGCGGCGTGACATTAATGGCATTCTCGATAATATTTTTCAGCAAAATAAACAAAGCGCTGCGGTCCGCTTTAATCGGCGACGGGAGCCGCGCTACGTCAATTTCGAGTTTGACCTGCATCTTGTCGGCCTTGGGGCTGAGATAGGCCAACACATCCTCCGCCACATCGAGCCGATCCACCTCTTCAAAGCTGAAGTTTTGCGATTCGCTGACTTCCGCGAGATGGAGTAATTGGCGTACCTGCCGCGCCATCAAGTCGATCTCGCGAAAGAGTAAATCCTTGTGTTCGACCCCCGGTTGCAATTCGATCTGACCTCTGATTAAAGTCAGCGGCGTCTGTAATTCGTGAGCGGCGGCGGCGAGAAATTGCTGTTGCACGTTGAAGCCGTTTTCCAATCTGCTCAAAGCGTCATTAAAGGCATTGATCAGCGGTTTGATTTCGCTGGGGATACCGACGGTGGACAGCCGCGCCGCGAGATTGCGCGGCGTGATCTGTGCCGCGGCGACCGAGACCGTTCTGAGCGGCCGGAGTACCCGCCGCACGGTAAATGTCAGGGTCAGGCCCAAGATGATGATGGCAATCAGGGTGGTGTCCCCGACGATTGCCGGGATAGGCCCCACTTTTTGATTACGAATGGCTTTGTCGAGCGCCGCACTGGCTGCAGTCTGTATAAAAAAAGTCGATTGCCCATGGCGAATTTTCAAGGTGACGACATCGAATGACCGATTGGCTATCGTGACATTCTTGCCGGTACCGTCCGCGGTGGCCAAGTCGCCCACCGGCCATGGCTCACCGCCATAACCGCCCTTTGAGGCGAACATGGTCTGTCCTCCGGCATCCAGCACCCGATACATCAACTCGGTGGGCGCTGCGTCAAACAACCACGCCGTCTCTTCATCTAGGTTGACTGAGGCCGGGCGGCCGGCTGCATCAAATACCATGTGGGCCGCTGCACGATGAGCCATGCGCAGGTTTGCGTCGCGCTGAAACGCTTGTGGCGGAAATGTATTGAAGGCGTAGATGATGACCGCCGCGATGGTGGCCATACCTATCGCCAGCGCGGTAATGCTGGTGAGCCATAGGCGTGCGGCCAGGCTGCGAATCCAATAGTTGAGCATGGGTGGGTTTATCCTGTCGCGCGCAACGCGGGCGACCTCAGGTGACGGAAGTCGGCGCGCACTCGCGCCGATACTTCATCAGTTCGATGCCTGTAAAGTGAAACCGGCTCCGCGCACGTTGATGATGCGGCTGCCGGCGCCGATTGCCGCGAGTTTTTTGCGTAGTCGATGGATGGTCACTTCCAGGGCATTGGGTGTGACCGCTTCGCCCAGGCCCCAGGCGGCATGTTCGAGGGTCGAGTGACGCACTGTCTGGCCGGCTGATTTGAGGAGAGTTAGCATGATCTGCAACTCGGCCGGTGCCAGCATGACCGACTGCGCATCGCAGCGCATGGCATGTTGCTGCGGATCGACGATGATGTCGGCAAAGTTTTGCGTCAGCGCGGTCAGGGCGACCGGCCGGCGCATCAAGGTTCGAACCCGCGCAACCAGTTCGCTCATGGCGAACGGTTTGGTGACGTAATCGTCGGCGCCGTTTTCCAGGCCGTCGATACGGTCGTGCAATGCGTCGCGAGCGGTGAGCATCAGACAGGGCGTCATCTTCCCAGCCGCTCGCAGGGTGTGCAAAAATGTCAGCCCATCTCCGTCGGGCAAACCGCGGTCGAGGATCAGCACCGCGTAGTCGGCCTGACCCACGCCGTATGCCGCTTCCGATAAGGTGGAAAAGATATCCGCCTCGATCCCCGCGCCTGATAACGCCTGCCCTATCATCTCGGCCAGGCGTTGGTGATCTTCAATCAGCGCGACTCGCGGCATAGGGCTTGGCTTAATTGAATTGATAAAGGTAACCGAGTTTGACTTGTGGAATCACTTTCCTCCCGACGATCGGGCTGTCGGTGATGCCGCTACCCAGACGGGTTGCGTCAAGATCAAAGCTCACCCGTTGATGAGGTGTGATGCGATAGTCGAATTTGGCGCCAATCGAGGTGTCGTAGGTCGCTTTCCCAGTGTACATGTCGCGCCCGGGTTCTACTTCTGAAGCTTGCACGCCGTAATAGTAAGTCACATATTTCTGGCTGAACCATTCGGAGCTGATATGGGGCTCGATAGAAAATTTACCATATTCGAAGGCCTTGCCAAATTCGATCTTGGCTTTCTGGCCCTTATTGTCGCTTGCCAGGAAGTCACCTGACAGCGTGCCGTAGGGGGTGTTCCAGGCCAAAGAAGGACCAAACCACAGAGTTCCGACGCGGGTATTCATGCCTGCCAGAGCGGGTGAATCCGATGCTCTGTAGGCGTCACCAAACGCATATTGGGCGCGCAGCGCGACCGACACGTTATCCCATTTCCCGACTTTCAGGTCAACTGTGGTGCCCAGCACGTGAACCCATTTGTCATCGAAAAGGATCAAGGGAATAGCCGAATATTTCCCTTCTTCGCCCGTGTAGGGCCGTTGTGCATAACCCGCTCCGACCCCAAGACCCCAATGGGTCACATTGGTCGAGTCGCTCAAAATGGTGAAGCCCGTGTCTTCAGCCGCGGGCGGATTGGCGCTGATACCATCAGCCCAAGCGGTGCCTGAGCACAACAACATGGATGTAACGGCCAGCAAAAATTGACGCTCACGGTAGAAATTCTTTCTCACAGTCGTTCCTTGAAATGGGTGGGTTTCAGGGAAGCGACTTTAAGGCCGACTGACTTACTGCTTACTTACTCAAGGAATTGCAATCGGGGGAAAGCGGGGAGAGCGGCTTGCATGAGATTACGATTTCTTGCGCTAAACGATCCGGGTAAAGGTTACGCCGGCTGACAAACCACTTTGTCCGTCGCAGCGATTGCCCAGGGTGAGCGTCGCACCGTGCTTCTGCGCAATTCGATTCGCAATTGCCAAGCCCAGGCCGCTGCCGACGCTGCGTGTATGCTCACCCCTGAAGAAGCGGTCCAGCACACGCCCGAGTTCGGCCTGCGCAATGCCTGGACCGTCGTCCAGCACTTCAAGCACGACCTGCGTGTCATTTGCCTGTAAACGCACGTCGATGTGGCCGCCGATCGGTACATGGTTGATTGCATTGGCGATAAGATTGCTGAGCATGATTGCCAATGCGGCCGATTCGCCGTCGATCACGAAACTTGTCGCCGCGCTATCCGCTGGGGTGATGATCAAGCCAAGGTCGATCTGGCTTTGTTCGGCCTGTAACGAAAAATCGCCGACCGCTTGCCTGGCTATTTCCGCCAAATCGACCGGTAACATCCGGGCGTCCTGGTTGGAATCCTCGCGCGCCAGAGTCAATAACTGCTGTACCAGATAAATGGTACGGTTCAGCCGCTCGTCAAGTTTGTGCAGCAATTGAGGATGACGCTCGAACGCACCGTCACGTTCGGCTAATTGAAGTTGTAATTTCAATGCAGTCAGCGGCGTGCGTAATTCATGAGCGGCATCGGCCACAAAAACACGTTGTGCCTGCTGCGCGATGTCCAGGCGCGACAATAAATGATTTAAAGCGATGGCGAGCGGTTTTAATTCCAGCGGCATATCAGGCGTCATATCGATCGGCGTCAAGGTATGTGCCGAGCGCTGTTCCAGCGATTCTGACAGCAGGCTTACCGGCCTCAGCCCCCGGCCCACCAGGTACCAGATCAGCAGCGCGGTGAGCGGTAATAGGGCCCACAAGGGCCATACCGTGCGCCAGGCGAGCCGGGCCGCCAGGGCACGGCGCACGGCGATGGGCTGCGAAATTTGTACCAGCCGGTTGGCCTGATGCAAGCCATAGATGCGCCATTCGGCGCCATGCGCCGTTGCATCGCGCAAACCATCGTGAAAGGGGAAGGAAGAAAACTCCTGGGCGGAGACGTAAGTCGAATAGCCGTCCTCATCCCAGGTTTGCACCACAATACGGTCGTCGGAGAAGGTATCGAGTTTGTGGTCGTTAATTTTGCCTCCGGGCGCGGGAACAATCGCCCTCGGTAGCGAAACCGCAATTTGCTGCAACTCGTAATCGAACAATTCGTTGGCCTCTGTGCGCGCGGCCCGGTAAACCGTCAAGCTGGCAATCACGAATACCAACAGCAGGCCGCCACAAAGCCAGGCCAATAACCAACGGCGTATCGATGTCATTTAACTGGCCAGCCGGTAACCGACGCCTCGTACATTCAGAATTTCGCCGGCGCCGATTTTTTTACGCAGGCCATAGATATAAACTTCGATGGTATTACTTTCGATTTCGTCACCCCAGCCGTACAATTTTTCTTCCAGTTCGGCGCGAGAAAAGACCCGTTGCGGTTCGGCGATCAAGGCATGGAGCAGGGCGAATTCTCGTGGCGCGAGATTTAACACTTGCTGCGCATGGCTTGCTTCATGCGAAACCGGATCCAGCATGAGTTGACGATGCCGATAGATCAACTGGGTGGCGCCTGAGCTGCGGCGCAATAATGCGCGCACCCGGGCCGCCAGTTCCTTGACATCGAAGGGTTTGACCAGATAATCGTCAGCGCCCGCATCCAAACCTCCGATCCGATCCATCACCGAGTCGCGCGCGGTCAGGATCATCACCGGATTTTTCCCGCCATTGGCGCGATAGGTTTGCAGCACCCGAATTCCATCTTTTTTGGGCAAGCCTAAATCCAGCAGTACCAGGTCGTAAACGTCATGAACCAAGGCCAGCTCGCCGGCCCGGCCGTCTTGTGCCCAGTCGACCGCATAACCCTCGCCGCGCAGAACATCCTGAATGTTCTCGCCTATCATCGTATCGTCTTCAATAAGCAAAAGACGCATGCCCGGCTCCAAAGTTGATCTCGGCTCAGTTTGACCGGGTTTGCATGAGGACACGCTTAAAGCCATCGGAAAAGTGCCGCAATACGTATGGCATGATAGGCGGTAATGTTACCCATCAGTCGATGATCGGGCCATCCAATTTGCGGCTGAGCCGCAGATGAAGAATCACTAATTCTCGTTTGCGGCATTCCCGAGCCAGTCCAACACCTCCGGAACCTGAATCGTCAAACAGGATTTGACGACTGACCAGGGCGGTTTCAAAAGCCCGGCGAGCTGTGAATTTGGTTGCCAACACCAGGCAAATGATGGTCGCCCCGGCACTTAAACGAAAAATCGTCGATTGGAATGTAATTTCGGCGATGCCAAGCAAAACATGAGAAAGCAAAACCAGCACGATGATAAGTGTAGCCGCCAGCGACGCCGTCATTAGATAAGCTCGCAGCATATCTAATGTAGAGGGCTTCATCAAAATACTCCGAACGACCACCTGGCAGGATTGCCGATGCAAAACAGCGGTTGCATCGCGGCTTGGTAAGCTGAAACTGTCGCCTAGGCTACTCGAAGAATTCTGAAGAAAATCTTAAGAAGGACTGAGATTAAGGGGGCACCAGACTTTCTTTCATTTCGGCACATTACGCTAGGGCCTGTTCACGCTAATAATGGGCTTGCGTTGCCACCCACAAAGGGCGAGGGCAAGGAATGGGACGCGGCGA
>JAMFSV010000207.1 GCA_026225455.1 Burkholderiales bacterium
GGCCAGGCGATACAACACCGATTCGATGGGGCGGCCAAAACGGCGCACGACGACTGAAGAGCCGTCCATCACAGCCGTGATGTAACGTCCCAGCGGAGCCGCGAGCCCGATCAACACCACAATATAGACCGCCGATTGCAGCCAGTTATTTGCGTTCATTCCAGATCCTCCGCCCACAGCAGTGCATAAACCAGGTATGCAAAAATAATGACGGTGAGGAGCCCCGAGACCCACATCATCCAGTTCATGGCCGACCTCCGGGACCGCGACGCAACTTGTCGCAGCCAACTATCATTGCCAAGGTCAGTACGGTGAATACCGCCAGCCCGGCTATATAAACCACGTCCATTTTTTATGCCTCTCAACTAGGAGTTTCAGACGAAGCAAGAGTACGGGAACGGATATAAAGGACGGGAAGAAGTTCGGGGAGTGCGTGTAAACAAAGCGTAAACGCCGTCAAAGCGCGGTTTGTAAACGTGGCGTGCCTGAAATGGCGGGAGAAGCGCTGCGACCCTTTATAGATGAAGGGTTTGCCAGGAAGTGATATAAGCGCCGAAGGGCGCGTTTGAGGCGGCAAGGCCATGCCGCTTGAGCTATTTATTTTAATGCCGGATTGCGGCAACGCAACATAGCGTGTCGGCTGTGTTGCGTTGCGCTAAACCCGCTATGCCGGCTTACGGCAATAACACGGTAGAGCCGGTGGTGCGGCGCTGTTCCAGCGCCCGGTGGGCTTCGGCAACATCGCGCAAGGCAAAAGTCTGGTTGATGCCGATCTTGACCTTGCCCGACAGCACCACATCAAACAATTCCTGGGCGGTATGCTCGAGGTCCTGGCGTTTCGCGATATACGAAAACAAGGTCGGCCGCGTGAAAAACAGCGAACCGCGCGAGGCCAACGCCGCCGAATCGATGGGCGCGAGCGCCCCCGAGGCATTACCGAAGCTGACCAGCATGCCCAACGGTGCAAGCGAGTCGAGCGAACCGGTATAGGTATCGCGGCCGATCGAATCGTAGACCACCGGCACCCCTTCTCCGCCCGTGATTTCCCGCACCCGCTGCGAGAAATTTTCGCGGGTGTAGATAATGGTGTGATCGCAGCCGTGGGCACGTGCCAATTCGGCTTTTTCGTCGGAACCCACCGTGCCGATCACCGTCGCGCCCAGCGCCTTGGCCCACTGGCAAGCGATCAGGCCGACCCCGCCGGCGGCGGCGTGAATCAGGATGGTTTGCCCGGCGCGTACCGGATAGGTCCGACGCAACAAATATTGGGCGGTCATGCCTTGCAACATCATCGCGGCACCCTGCTCGAACGACAACGCGTCCGGCAACTTGACCACCCCGGCGGCGGCCATCACTCGCACTTCGCAATAAGCACCGGGCGGACGCGCCGCATAGGCGACCCGGTCACCTACCTTAAATCCGTCGACACCGGGTCCGACCGCTTCGATCACGCCGGCCGCTTCCATCCCCAGCGACCCCGGCAACGGTTGTTGATATAAACCGGTACGGAAATAAACGTCGATATAGTTCAGGCCTACCGCATGGTGCTTGACCCGGATTTCGCCGGCACCCGGCTCGCCGATTTCGACATCGACCCACTGCATGACTTCCGGGCCGCCAATTTTCTCAATACGAATCGCTTTGCTTAACTTTGTCATGATTGCTCCTTGCTTCGCTGAATAGCGTTAAATCCGAATTCATCACCCTGAAACTTCGATCGTTGCCCGACACGCAAGCATGCGCGTCCAGGCGCAAGCCTGAGGCGGCAAGCAGTTTTACAGGATCAGGTCACGGGTAATTTGGTGCACCGCCCATTTGGCTCAGCGGTAACTAAGCCGCCGCATCCAGGCGCTGCCCCAGTTGGGTCAGAATCAGGCGGGCCGTGGTGACATTGGTGGCACACGGCACGTCATGCACGTCGCAAGCACGCACCAGAGCATTGATATCGGGCTCATGCGGCTGCGAGGTCATCGGGTCGCGCAGGAAAATCACCATGCCGATGCGCCCTTCCGACAATTGCGCGCCGATCTGCAAATCGCCCCCCAGCGGCCCGGACAACATCCGCTCGACATGCAAACCCAGCGCTTCGGCGATCCGGCTGCCCGTGGTCCCGGTCGCCACCAGCGTGCAACGCTGCAACACGCCGGCGAATTCATGGGCAAGCGCGACGATGTCGTCTTTTTTCATGTCATGGGCAATCAATGCGACGCGTATCGTCATAACAACAAAATCCTTTCTGAAAGTATCGATGGAAGGCTCGGCCGGGCCGGCAAGCCGCTAACCAGCGGCTGCATGATGGTCATCATAAACCCACCCGGCGGGTGCAACCATCCTCGCCGGACGAAATTGGGCGGCACCCGCCGTACCCGTTACATGCCGCAGCTCACGCGGGCAAAGCTTAAAACGTCCCGGGATAAGCGCCGCCGTCGAGCAACACATTCTGCCCGGTCATATAAGCCGCGTGCACGCTGCACAGGAAAGCGCAGGCGGCGCCGAATTCGGCGGGTTCGCCAAAACGCCCTGCCGGGATCGTGCCGCGGCGTTGCTCACGGACCTCGGCCAGATCGATATTCTGCTTTTTGGCCGTGCCGGCCAAGGTGGCGTTCAAACGGTCGGTAGCAAAAGCGCCGGGCAGCAGATTATTGATGGTGACATTATGCCCCGCCACCTTGCGCGCCAGCCCGGCCACAAAACCGGTCAAGCCCGAACGCGCGCCGTTGGACAGTCCCAGGATATCGATCGGCGCCTTGACCGAGGAACTGGTGATATTGACGATGCGGCCAAAACGCTGCGCCATCATGCTGTCGATGGTGGCCCGGATCAGCTCGATGGGGGTCAGCATATTGGCGTCCAGCGCGCGGATCCAGTCGTCGCGCTCCCAGTCGCGGAAATCGCCGGGCGGCGGCCCGCCGGCGTTGGTCACCAGAATATCGGGCGTGGGGCACGCCGCCAGCGCCTGCGCGCGGCCCTGCGCCGTGGTGATATCGCAAGCTACCGCGGTGACCGATACCCCCGTACTGCCGCGTATGGCTTGCGCGGCGTGCTCCAACACCTCCTGGGTGCGCGCCACGATAGTCAGTTGCACCCCTTCTGCCGCCAGTGCCTGCGCACAGCCCAAACCGAGACCCTTGCTCGCGCCGCATACCAGGGCGGTGCGTCCGGCGATGCCGAGATCCATGCCAAACTCCTCAAATATTGAAAAAAAAGATGCGGCGGCGGGCGGCATGAAGCCGCTTGGCCGGTTTAAGCCAGATACCGTGTAGCCGACCCAGCATGCTGCGAAACAGCTCAAGCGCAACCGAGGCAAACCGATGATACCGCGCAGACCCTATCGTATCGCCCGGCAGTTCGTTACACTTGGACCATTCCCATACTGACCCTAGCCAATGAAACAGGACCCGCGCTTCCCGCTGCTGCATATTCTCGATCACCCGCTGATCCAGCACAAACTGACGCATATGCGCGACAAAAACAC
>JAMFSV010000208.1 GCA_026225455.1 Burkholderiales bacterium
GACGCGGTGCGCGCGATGGTGGAGTCGGTCATTCCCGACGCGGAATCGATTCACGGCCGCGTGGTTGCCTACACATCACCCTTGACGCGCCTGATCCTCGATCACCTGTCGGTGCTCTGCTGCAGCCTGCCCGCGATGCAGGGAGCCGAGGCGGAAAAAACCATCCGCACCTGCGCCCAATTGATCGTTGCCGCTTTCGGCAAGCAGGCGCGTTTGAGCCGCGGTGCGCGCGCGGCAGCCCAGGCCGCCATGCAAGCGCAGGTACAGCGCTATATCCAGACGAATCTCTATCGGCAAGATCTGTCGCCCGAAAATATTTTGCAGGCGTTTCGTCAGATACCGCGCCCGACCTTATATCGGATGTTTGAGCATGAAGGCGGTCTTGGCACATATATCCGCAATTGCAAGTTGCGCGCCGCGGCCGACGAGCTGGTCGAACTGCCGCACGTCGCCGTGATGGAGGTCGGCTACGGGCTGGGTTTTAATAGCGCGTCAGACTTTACACGCGCTTTTCGCCGGGCCTATGGCGTAGCACCGCGGGATTTTCGGGCGCTGGCACTGGACGGGCGGCGTCTTTGAGCGTGCGTTCAGGAAGTCAGATTGGCTAGCGCATTTTCAAGCACGACACGCTTAAGCTGAGCCAGGGCAGGTGGCACGTCGAGCTGTGCGGTATGTAGACAGAGTTCGACCGTCGGCAGGGGCGGCAGACCATGCTTGCCATCGAGTCGCCGGAGAGACGGCGGCACACCTGCCGCGGTTCTCAAGGTGATGCCCAGACCCGCCGCGACGCCTGCCCAAAGGCTCTGAAGGCTGGCTGTGGTGTAGGCCAATCGCCAGGAAATATTCGCCTTGTCGAGTGCCTCCATACCCGCCCGGCGAAAGAAGCATGGCGAATTGTATAAGGCCAGATCCAATGGCGTGTCCGGGCTTGTGGAAACATCGATCCCAATGGGGCCGATCCATGACATTTGCAAGGTTGCGACGGGTTCGGCGTCTGGACGGTTTTGATAACCCATTACCAGCACGAGGTCGAGTTCCCCTCGATCCAATCGTTCGAGCAGTATGCCGTTGCGTTCCACGGCAATCTCCACGCGAACCGCGGGATGCGTTTTCTTGAATTGCCCTAGAGCCGCAGGTAGCCACGTCTCGGCGAAATCGCCAGGCAGACCGAAGCGCACCGCACCCGCGACAGAAGCGCCACGGACAGCCCGCACGGCTTCGTCGTGGAGATCCAAGATGCGACGCGCATAGGAAAGAATCAAGTCGCCTGACTCCGTCAGTACCAAGCCTCGCCCTTGTCGGCGAAATAAAGGCTGGCCGATCTGTTCCTCAAGCTTGCGCATTTGCTGGCTCACGGCCGACTGAGAGCGGCCTATCCGTTCAGCGGCGCGGTTCAGACTTCCCAACTGCTGAGTCGCCAGGAGTGTGCGCAAGGCGTCGATACCGAGATTGGGCAGGGACATGATTCAGTTTTTCTTAAGTAACGATGCTGAATTATCGCATTTATTACACATTCATCCAGCTATGATCAAGCGCAGAGTTTGATCGCCGTTCGCTCACCGCGACTATCTCGATCAAGCCTCGATACGCGCAGGTTCGCGTCCCACTTCATGGAGAAACTCACTGTATGCAGGGTCAAAAAATTCTTAAGCGGGGCATCCTGGGCACTGCCTTTTCGGCGTGCATGGTATTGGCTACCGTGGCGCCGGCCGGTGCAACCGCCGCTGCGCCGTCGCTTGTAGGTACGTGGATTCTGGTGGCCGCCGATGTCCAGCATCCGGATGGTTCGCGGGCGCGCGACTACGGTGCCGATCCCAAGGGGCTGCTGGTAATCGATGGGCAAGGACATTATTCGCTACAAATTTTCAAGTCGGAACGCCCTCAATTCGCGTCAGGCGACAAGAGCACAGGAACCACGGCCGAATACCAGGCGGCCGTCATGGGTTCCAGCACACACTTCGGTACGGTCAGTATCGACGCGGCTGACAGCATTTTGACCTTTCACATTCAAAACGCGTCCTTTCCAAATTGGGAAGGGCAGCAGCAGAAGCGAAATTACGAGCTTAAGGGCGACGAGCTGAGCTATCGCGTGGCACCGCGACCGAATGGAGACGTGCCGATTTCGATCTGGCGGCGCCTGAATTAGGTTGATTATCAAAAGCTCTTTCACTTAGCCGCCACGCGTCGCAAATAAAGGTTTGCGACGCGTGGCGGACTAGGCGTTTGATATCGCTTGACGATGGTTGGGCGTTATTCGTCCAATTCGGTCGATAGCGCGATCTCCTTTTGCAAATCGAGCGCCGCGAGCCGCTCAACCAGGGCGGCGCGTACTCTGGCATAGGCGTCGCGGCCCAAGGTCAGTCGTTTCGGCGCCGGCGTGCGCTTGACGCAATCGAGCATCGCCTGTGCCATCTTGACCGGGTCGCCCTTCAGCGGGAAGGATCCGGCTGCAATCATGCGACGCACTTCCCCCGCCGGCGTGGCCGCGTAGACGGCCAAAGGCGATGGACTTACGATGCCCTCACCGAACTTCGTTTTTGTCGGACCCGGTTCGATAATAGTGAACTCGATACCGAACGGCGCGACCTCTTGCGCAACCGCCTCGACAAAACCTTCAATCGCCCATTTTGTGGTGTGATAAAGGCTGAAGTTCGGATAGGTAATCTGGCCACCCTCCGACGATACCTGCAGGATTCGCCCGCCGCCTTGTTGCCGCAAGCGCGGCAGGGCGGCACGTATCACCTCGATCGAGCCGATCAGGTTGGTGTCGATCTGATGTCTGATCTGTGCGTGGCTGAGTTCTTCCGCCGCACCGCACAGCGCGTAGCCGGCGTTGTTCACCACCACATCGATGCGGCCCAACTCGTCGAAGGCGCGACCGACCACCTGGTGCACCGCTTGCGTATCGGTTACATCCAGCGACGCCAGCCAAAGGCGATCGCCATATTCCGCCCGCAGATCATCGAGCGCATTCGCCCGGCGCAACGTTGCCGCGACGCGGTCGCCGCGCGCGAGAAGTTTTTCGGTCAGCACGCGTCCAATGCCGGACGAAGTGCCGGTTATAAACCAAGTCGTAGTCATGGAATCACCTTTATCGAAGCCGTGGACCGCAGAATTGCGGTGCCCTCCCAGGCAAGATAGAGGATTGTTGTTGCTGTTACTATCGATGTAATATCGAATGAACTAGTGAAAATTACCCATGAATGAGAAGCCAGCGTTAAACGACCTGACCGCCTTCGCTGCCATTGTGGTTCACCGCAGCTTTCGCAAAGCCGCCGACGAGCTAGGACTGTCGCCCTCTACCCTCAGTCACATGATGCGCACCTTTGAACATAACTTGGGCGTGCGCCTGCTGCACCGTACCACGCGCAGCGTGTCACCGACCGAAGCCGGCGAACGCCTGGTATCCCGCTTGCAACCCTTGCTGCGGGATCTCGATTCGGCACTGGAAGAGGTCAACACCTTCCGCGACGGCCCCAGCGGCACGCTGAGAATCAACGCCAGCGAACCGGCGGCGCGGCTGTTGCTGCAGACCGTGGTGCCCACCTTCCTGGCGCGTTACCCGGACGTGTCGCTCGACCTCGTAACGGAAGGTCGGCTGATCGATATCGTTGCCGGCGGCTTCGATGCCGCGGTCAGGCTGGGCGAAGCGCTGCCGCAGGACATGATTGCCGTGAGTTTCGGCGGCCCCGTGCGTTTTCTGGCGCTTGCGGCGCCGGCCTACCTTGCGGCTCATGGAGCGCCGCAAACACCGGACGATCTGAGGAGCCACGCCTGCATTCGCATACGTATGCCGAGCGGCAAACCGTATCGCTGGGAATTTGCCAGGCGCGGGCAAGAACTGACCGTTGAAGTTTCCGGTCCGCTGACCCTCGACCATCCCGGCCTGATGACCGAGGCTGCGGTGGACGGAATGGGTATCGCCTATGTGCCGGAGCGTACGGCGCGGCCTTACCTTGCTGCCGGAAAGCTCGTCGCTGTTCTGGAAGAGTGGTGCCCTGAAATCCCGGGCCTCCATCTTTATTATCCAGGCCACCGGCATGTGCCGGCGACTTTAAAGGCATTTATTGAGGTTTTGAAGGAGGGTGGGTGAGGTCGTTTCGACCTGCTAACTCATACTCGTCAAAGCAACGATAAAGTCGAGAAAAACTCTGGTCTTGGCCGGCATGTGGTGTCGCGATGGATGGTACGCATAGAGCGGGAAGCGTTCATCCGGCCAGTCTGGGAATAGGTCGATGAGCCGTCCCTCGCGAATCAGAGGCTCGGCGCCGAGCAGGAGCATCTGCGCAATGCCGGAGCCGGCCAGACAGGCGTTGAGGAGTGCGCTTGGATCGTTCAACGTAAGCCGTCCGTGGGTTTCGACAAGCAGCTTTTTGCGCTTGCGATGAAACTCCCACGGAAACGGCTTGCCGCTTTCAGGGTTGCGGAATTCAAGGCACCTGTGCACCTCGCGGCTGAGTTCTTGGGGTTCCGCCGGCCGCCCTCGGCGAGCGAGGTATGACGGCGCTGCGACCGTGACCACGGCAGTGTCCAAAAGCTTGCGTGCGATCAGGCTGGACGAGCGTGGTTCACCGAAGCGCAAGGCCAGATCGAAGCCGTCCACGATGAGGTCGCCGAGCTGATCTCTCGCAATGAACTCGAGTTCAAGCTCGGGATGCGCATCCATGAATTCATCGAGCTTGGGGCCCAGAATGATGCGCGAAAAAACCGGATCAAGATTGATCCGCAGTTTCCCGCGCACGGTCGCGGCGCCTCCTGCGGCGGCTGCTGCTGCTTCCTCCATGCCTCTTAAGTGCGGCATGACCTGCTCGTAGAACCGTCGGCCTTCTTCCGTCAGAGAGACGGCGCGGGTGGTCCGATTGAAGAGCCGTATTCTCAGCCGTTTTTCGAGCCGGGCGATGGCTCGGCTAACCCCAGGGGGCGACATGCCCATCAATTCGGAGGCTGCGACGAAGGTCCCCGTATCGATGACGGCAGCAAATATGCTGATCCCGCTGGAGAGATTTTCGCTGGACGATCTCATAGGCGCTGCATTCTGGGCATTGAATGGTCTGAAGACGTTTAGTCGAAGGCTAACATAACACGCCGTCGTGCCCGGACACTCGATTCAATACCGTGCTGATGCCATTCCTCCGCTGCGGCTCGCTGATTTTCGTCAGGGCCATGCATTTGACGAAGAAGTATTTCCACCCGCCAATTGATGACTTTTTGTCACCTGATAAATGTCATTCATACCATTTGGTTTTTCTTCGAGTTTACCGACAATGCATCCCAAGGACACGTTGCCGGTTGTGGCGTACCGATGACCAATCGGAAAACACTTATCTACGAAGGAGAAGCAGAAATGTATGCAATTACAGGAATCACCGGAAAGGTGGGCGGCGCTGTGGCGCGCACCTTGTTCGCAGCGGGTCAGCCGGTACGCGCGGTTGTGCGCGATGCCGATCGGGCACGGTCGTGGGCGCAACGCGGTTGTGAAGTGGTGACAGCCAAGATGGACGACGCGACTTCCCTTGCCGCGGCTTTCGAGGGCGCGCAGGGCGTCTTCATTCTGCCGCCGCCCGAATTCGATCCTGCGCCGGGCTTTCCCGAGGCACGTGCCGTCATCGATGCCGTGCACGCGGCGCTTCGGTCGGCGAGACCGGGCAAGGTCGTGTGCCTATCGACGATCGGCGCGCAGGCCACCGAGACCAATCTGCTGACGCAACGCACGTTGATGGAGCAGGCATTGCGCGACTTGCCTATGCCCGTGACATTTTTGCGTCCCGGCTGGTTTATGGAAAACGCCGCATGGGACGTCGCGGCGGCCAGGGACCAAGGGTTGATCTCCAGCTTTCTGCAACCGCTCGACAAGGCCGTGCCGATGGTGGCGACCGCGGATGTCGGCCGTGTCGCAGCGGAACTGTTGCGCCAGAGTTGGAGCGGCACGCGTGTCGTCGAGCTTGAGGGGCCGAGCCGGGTAACCCCGCTCGATATTGCGGCCGCCTTTGCCGAAATCTTCGGTCATGCGGTACTGACCGAGGTAGTCGGGCGCGACACCTGGGACGCGCTGTTCCGCTCCCAGGGTATGCAGCAACCGCTGCCGCGTATGCGTATGCTCGACGGATTTAATGAAGGCTGGATCGCTTTCGAAGGCAAGCAAGCGGATATCGTCAAGGGCGAAGTGGATCTGGAGACCGTTCTGCGAGAGCTGGTCTCACAGGCCGGCTGACGCGGACGTACCTGCCTTATCCTTGCTGGACGCAATAGCTCCAAGATAAGGAAGCGGCGGTTCCCATCCCCAGTTGTATTCGGACATTAGATTCCGGCGCTTGAGGTGACCTGGAACTCGCGTTGAAGGGTCGCAACGATGCAGGCTGCGACCAGGATGCCAACCGATAACCAGAGACCGCCGCGCACACCGTTAGGTCCGTCGGACAGAGCACCGCTCAGGATCGGCCCGATGCATTGGCCGATGCCGAAGGTGGTCGTGAGCGCGGCAATTGCGGCGGTCCATGCATGCGGCTGGGCGGTTTTGCGCGCGAAGGCGGTGACAGCCGCGATTACCGCGAGGAAAGATCCTCCGAATAGCGCCGCGGAAACATAAGCACCTCCTACGCCATGGAACACCAGGGGCACTGCTGCGCCGACGGCGACGGTGCCTACCGCCACGGCGGTGCCCCAGCCGCGTTTTAATCGGCCCAGTAGCGGACCCCATGCAAACGCGGCTGCGACGGCGGAGAGTCCGAGCACCGCCCAGAAGACCGAAACGGCATGTCCGGACAATTTCTCATCGCCACGCAGGTACGCGATGATAAACGTCGAGTAAGAGCTGTAGCCCGCACCGAAGAGGGCGTAGGCGAACAGCGTCGCAGACATGAAACGTGGCGACCAGCCTTCGCGCGCGCGGCCGGTGGTGGCCGCGGCGGCGTTCGGCACCCGCGGTAGAACAACCCATGCGTATCCAGTCGCGGCGAGGGATAATGCTCCCATTACCAGCCATCCGGCGCGCCATCCCGACGACGCGAGAAGGGGCGGCACGGCGAGCGCGGACGCCGCGATGCCGATGCCGCCGCCGGCAAAATAGACCGCGAGCACCGTCGGTGCGCGTCCCTGAGCGCCCCCAACTGCTGCGGCCGACGTCAGGCCGGCACCCATCACAAATGCCAGCGCACCGGTGAGGCCGGCGACCAGACGCAGCACAAGCAGGATCTCAAATCTTCCTGTCAGGCCGGAGGCGCCCACCGCAAGCGCGGTCAAGAGCAGCGCGGTGGCGAACACGCGCTTGTCGCCGAGCCGTCTGCCGATGAGGGCTGCAGTCAAGGCGCCTATCAAATAGCCGGCTGCGTTGGCGGTATTCATGGCGCCGGCATCGGCAAAGCTCCAACCGAGGTCGGCGCGCATGGGCGGTAAAAGCAGGGCGTACGCGAATCGCGCGAGCCCAAGTGCAACGGTCGGGCCCATCGCGAGCCCAAACACCACCCAGAGCGGGGTGAATACTTCTGCCGAAACCGCGCCCCCGGCGGCGTGTCGAGTACCGTTAATTGAAGCTCTATCGTGAGACAAATCCGTTCCCCTGTTCACCAACACTGTGAATAAAATGCGCCGGACTCCGTTGGAGAAACCCGGCTAAAATCTGCGTGTAAGTCAAATTATGGTATGTATAAGATGCCGACTCCAATCAAATCGACTCACCTTTATTGTGAGCAGAATTAACGGCCATGATTCCCAATTTCCCGCCACTTCAGAGTCTGCGAGCTTTCGAGGCCGCAACGCGTCATCTCAGTTACACCCGGGCCGCCGAGGAACTGCACCTGACGCATGGTGCGATCAGCCATCACATAGCGAGACTGGAGCGCGAACTGGGCGGCGTGCGACTTTTTATTCGCGAGGGGCATCGTATGATCCTGACCGATGCCGGTCAGGTCTTCGTGCTTGAGGTCCGGCAGGCGCTTCAGGCACTGGCCGCGGCCTTCGAAAATGCACGCGCACGCCCGACGCATGCAGACGCGGCAAGATTGATCAACGTCAGCGTGTTACCGAGTCTCGCGGCTCGCTGGCTGCTGCCGCGGCTTTTTCGTTTTCAGGCGGCGTGCCCTGGTATCGACGTGGCGGTTCGGCCCACGGCATCGCTTGCGACACTGGATGAGCATGACGGAGTTGACCTGGCGATTCGTTACGGCGCGGGGACTTGGGCTGGGCTCAAGTCGGAGAAGTTGATGAAGAGCTTTATCTTTCCCGTTTGCAGTCCTTCGCTGTTGGCGAGTAACAAGCTTAGGATTCCGGGGGACTTGCCGGCGCAAGTACTGTTGCGTAATCCCAGGCAGAAATGGCGGCCCTGGTTTGCCGCCGCGGGAATCAACGCTCCAGAACCGTCGCAAGGGGCAATCTACGACGACGCGAGTTTATTGCTTCAAGCTGCCGCCGCGGGGCAGGGTGTCGCGTTGGCGCGATCGGCGCTGGTGGCCGACGATCTCGCTTCCGGGCGTCTGGTGCAGCTCTTCGACATACGGATCGAAGATGACTTTAGCTGGCATCTGGCGTGGAGGGAGCCGTTGAGGTGCGATCGTCCGGCTTTCGAGTCGCTGCGTAGGTGGCTTTTGATCGAATCCGCACGAGACGACTTGGGTGTCTGAGTGAAGAAAAGAATGTGCGGTCCAATTTCTACTTCCCACCTCAAGTCGAAAAAAGCGGCACAATTTATATGCCGCAAAACCGGATAGTTCTAAAACCTCCCGGCAGTGCGGTACGCACGTTAAAGCGACTCGGGGCTATCAACTGTCTTTGGCGGCGTTTGGCCTGTGGGCAAACGCCATCCTCAAATCGCGGATTCGAATTTCCCTCCATCGCCACTTACATCAAATTCCCCATCCATTTTTATGACCGCTCTCTCTTCACGCTCGCATAACCGTTTGCTGTGGGCCGGCATCATGGGCCTGCTGCTGACAAGCTCGAATGCTATTGCAGTCGACTCAAAAACATCCGCGTTTCTGAACACACCGCAATGGAGCGAGGTGCGCATACTCTCGGCAAAAGGTCCGCTGATCATCGCAGCGCTCGATCTCAATCTTGAACAACCGTCCAATGTGCTGGTGCAATTCACCAGCGAATTGGTGGTGGAACAGACTGACGGGTGCCCATGTGTGGTGAGCGCCTCGGCATCGATGGATAAAGGCGAGGAGCGGATGGTCAAGAGCGCCGACGTCGGCTCCAAAGCGCTGCGGCAAATTGACGCGTTTGATCACGACCGGGTGAGCCTCGATGGTTCGACTGTTTTCCAGGCGGCACCGGGCAAGCACACTTTTCAAGTGACTTTTCTGGAGCAGCAAGGAAAGAGCGACGAAGTGCTGATCCACCTGCCCAATATTCAGGTTATGGCGTTGCCGCAGTAGTAAACCGCAACGCGGTGCGCAGGCTTTGGCGATGCCGCCACGAGAGAATCGCGAGTTCGAAGCATGGAGCGATAGGGCTCATCCCCCATTTTCTCGCGCTGACGAGACACATCGCGTGGCGGTCTAGCTACCAGCGAATGCGCACCTTTATTTCTTTCGGCTCCCTTGGTTTTGGGTCGTTCAACATCGTCAGCACATATGCCAACGTAATTGAAGGGTCCTTTTCGTAATCGAGCCGCGACTTTTGTGGGACGGCTATCACAATTCTGGAATCAAACCCTGGCTCGATATGCAAGGGGAACTTCTTTTCAGGCTTGCCAAGTAAACCGTCGTTGAACCCGGGGCCTTTCATCATATTTTTTACGTAATCGCCCACGAGTATTGGCTCATTTTTGGGCTTGGCCACAAACAGTTCCTCGATGTACACGCCATGCCTGCCCGTGTTTGAAAACGCCAACGTTATAAGATGATAACCATCTGACAAGGTGCTATCGATCACGTCGATATAAAACGTCTGCTGCGGCATTAGCCACGGCGCTGCGGCCTTCGCGACGTCGATACTGAATGTCCCTAGCGCTGCGGCACCCGAGAGAGTAAAAAGTCCCGGAATAACGGCAACCTCCTGCTGCGCTCCATCAACGGGAGGATTTTCGGCATCTGTCATATACGTCCTCTACTGGAGTTAATGATCTGAAGCTCCGCGAAGCGAAAACTGGCTAGCTCCCTGCAAGAGCTTGCTTGTTAGCCGCTTTCCTTGCTGTGAATAATAAAACAATAAAAAACCCTGCAAACGCAAAAAGAGTAGCGGCATGCCGAACAGCGCCCAGCCATTGCCACCCGGTGTCCTACGATCCAGAACAGACCGGTTTGAATTATCCGGATCATGGCCCCGATAATGAATCTCAATTGATCCACATATGGATCAGTGTTTTCAATTTTAGCTATTTATCTCTTGGTTGGAACAATCCATGATGTGGACATGTACTCAACCAGGAGAGCCAGATGAATCCACTTTTCAGCACCACCCAGATCGGGCGTTACACCCTGCGCAATCGCCTTGTCATGTCGCCGATGACACGTTCGCGTGCGGATGACAGCAATGGCGTGCCATCCGATACCACCGCGACTTATTACAGTCAACGTGCCGACGCCGGCTTGATCGTTACCGAAGGCACCTACCCGTCGGCGATGGGCAAAGGTTATGTGCGTACCCCCGGAATTCACTCCAAGGCGCAAGTCCAGGCCTGGAAAACCATCACTGACGCGGTACATGCCAAGGGCGGCCGCATCTTCTTGCAGTTGATGCATTGCGGGCGCATTTCTCATTCCAGTTTGCTGCCCGGCGCGGTCGCGCCCGTAGCTCCGTCCGCGGTGCAGCCGGTGGGCAAGGTATTTACCGCGACTGGGCCGCAGGATCTCGGCATGCCCCGCGCACTGACCACGGATGAAATCGGCGGTGTAATCGACGAGTTTCGCCAAGCCACGCGGCATGCCTTGGACGCAGGTTTCGACGGGGTTGAGTTGCATGCCGCCTCGGGTTATCTGCCGGAGCAGTTTTTGGCGTCAAATACCAATTTACGTACTGATGCTTACGGTGGTTCGCTGGTCAAGCGCGCGCGTTTTATCCTGGAGGTGTTGACGGCGATGACTGCCGAAGCCGGCAGCGATCGGGTCGGGATCAAGCTCGCTCCGGAAATGGGCTTCAATGGCATCAGCGATGCGGCACCGCAGGAAACGTATCGTTATTTGGTGGAGCAGCTCGCGCCGCTCAATCTGGCTTATTTGCATGTGGTCCAGACTAAACCCGAGTTCGATTATCACGCTCAGTTGCGGCCTTTGTTCAGGGGCGCGTATCTGCATGGCGGTGGCTTGAACCAGGAGGCCGCCCAATTGTTGATTACTCAAGGTCGTGCCGACGCCGCCGTATTCGGCAGCTTATATCTGGCCAATCCTGATTTGGCGCAACGCTTTATGCTCGATGCGCCGCTTAATTCACCGCAGCGGGAGACGTTTTTCTCGGCCGGCCCGCAAGGTTATATCGATTACCCCACACTGGAGTCAGCACAATGAATCGCGCCCTTAGAATGAATGCTTATGGTGGTTCAGAAGTGGTGCATATCGAGCAGATCGACACGCCTAAAGCGGGACCCGGTGAAGTGACGGTACGGGTCTATGCCGCAGGGATCAACGGTCTCGATTGGAAGATCCGCGACGGTTTGCTGCAGAGTGTCATGCCGATACCTTTGCCGATTACCTTGGGTGTCGAATTGGCCGGTGAAGTGATTGAGGTTGGCTCCGGCGTTACCGGCCTGGCGCTGGGCGATCGTGTGATGGGCGCGTTATCCGGCCTGGGCGCTTATGCCGATCAGGTGGCGGTGGCGGCGAACCAACTGGCACTGACGCCGGCGAAACTCGATCATGTGCGTGCGGCAGCCATTCCCGTGACCGGGTTGACGGCATGGCAGGCGTTGGTGGAGGCGGGTGGACTGAAGCATGGACAAACCGTGTTGATTCATGGCGCATCCGGCGGTGTGGGTGGTTTTGCGGTGCAGTTTGCGCGACGTATTGGCGCGCACGTGATTGCCACCGCGCAGGGCATCCATGCCGACTATTTGCGCGGATTAGGCGCGGACGAAGTCATCGACTATCGCCGCGAAGTATTCTGGGAGCGTGCGAAAAATGTCGATCTGGTGCTCGATCTGGTGGGCGGTACCACGCTGGCCAATTCCTGGCAGGTGCTTTGTGCTACCGGGAAGGTTGTCAGCATCGCGGCGCCTGAGATTATGGCCAACGTGCCCAGCGGTAAAACCGGGGTGTGGTATCAGATGCGGCCCGATGCGGTAAAACTGAAGGAAATTGCCACTCTGGTGTCGCAGGGCGAGCTGAAAGCGGAAATGTCGGAGATCTGCGAGCTGACCGAGGCCGCCGCGGCAATTGAGCGCAACAAGACGGGACATGGACCCGGTAAAGCGGTGGTCCGGTTTAGATAGCGGCACGCGTCTTCAATGACCTGAACCCTGATCCAACGACGCCGCCCGCATCGCATCCCCGGGATTGGGGAAAAATTGTTGACGCAATTGTGTTACCTGGTTGTCGTGATCCTGGGGCGACAGGTTGAGCTTGTCGATCTGGCCGCGTTGCGCCGTATAGTCCGTGTATTTCCCTTGCCATGCTTGTTCATCCTGCTGCATCTGCACCACGCGCTGGGCCGCGTCCGCGCCCAGGGTTTGTGTAACCTGGGCGCGGATCGCGTCGGGTGATGCATTGTGTTGTTGCAGTTGCGCAATCGCGGCGATGGAGGCTTGCTGTTGTTGAATGCGCTCGCGGGCGGCGCGTTGCGCGGGAGGGAGTGTCGCGTCGAGCGCGGTGAGTCGGGCGGTTTTTTCGGCCTCGCTGAGGCTGGGGTCGGACGCGATGCGCAGGCGAGCCAAGTCGGTACGGCTGCGCTCCATTTCATCGCCAAAAAATACCTCGCTCCAAGCGCCCATCAAACGGTTGGCCAACGTCGCGTGTTGCTCAAGCGCCAGTTGTAATGCGTCGAAATCCGGTTTATTACTGGCGTTGTCGGCAGTCACGCCGGCTGACGGCGGTAATTGATCGAGTGCCGTGCGGTAGGCGGTATACCGCTGCCACACCGCCACGGCTTCGGCGGCGGCAGCGGTGCCGTCGAGTTGCGCCGCAATCGCTTGGCGGACCAGTTGATCGACGGCCGCCGCGGGCAGGTCGTCCTGGGCGGTCAGGAAATAATCGAAGAAGTCGCGCACGGTGTGGGTATGAGCCAAATGTCCCCCAGCCTCAAGGGGCAGCCGCGGCGCTGAAGTGCCTGCGAACAGGGTGGGCTGGGCGGGCGGTACCGGCCTGCCGACGGCCGCCGAAAAATGCGTCGCTATGGCGGGCGATTGAGCCGTGCTGGACACCTGAGAGGACGCAGGGGCAACGCCGGATTGGGCCGAGCACCCTAGATACAAGACCAGGCCCACGGCCGCCGCCGCGGCCGCGCCAAACAGCCCAAGCTTGCGTAGATGCAGGTGCGGCATCGATCAAACGCCCGCTGCTTGCAGCCGGTTCGCATGCATGCGGATCACGGCTACCGGGTCGGCTGCGTTGGCCCCGCGTATCCCCAGCAGTTGATTGATTTCGTCGAGATGATTCCACTTGTAGCTGGTGCTGAGCACATTGCCATACAAGGCACTGCATACCGACACCACACCGTCGTTTTGCCCCGCGTTACGCTGGACCATGATAGTGCCGGTGGCATAGAGTGCCGGGGTCGAGACATCCAGCACGTCCGCCGGATCGAGCAGTCCGACGCTGGTGTCTAGCGCGCCGCGAATGCCCAGTACGGAGACCGGCTGGATCGCGCTACCCGCCCAGGAATACAACAAATGGGTGTTGCCATCGACATTTTCTGTGGCGGCGCCGCTTTGGCACGAACCCGGAGCGCCGAGGCCGGCACTGGGGAACAACTGATTGAAGGTCGCGGCATTGGCCGTGGTCAGCGCTTCAAGTGCCGCAATCGCGTTCTGGTTGCTGTTGAGATTGCTGCTGGTGAGTGTGCCAAATAGGTTGGCCAATGTTGCGATAATCGGCTCGGACAAACCGGTTGGGTCGTCCGCCAACACCTGCTGAACGAAGTCGGCAATTTGGGAGCCACGGTGCGGTGTGCCGATGGTGGTGACCGATGCCACCAAACCGGGGGCTACGGCTGCGACATAACGGGACGTCAGGCCGCCTTGGCTATGGCCGATCAGGTTGACTTTTTGCGCTCCGGTGACGGCCAGCACTTGTTTCACATAAGCGAGCAATTGTTCACCACGGCCGTTGGGCCCGACGTCGCTCTGAAAGCCCGACAGGTTTGCCACGTAGACCGTCGCGCCATGTTGTTCGAGATCCGACTGAATGCCGTACCAGTAATCGAGTACGCCGAAATAGGCGTTGGTGCCGGTCAAGCCGTGGACCAGCACGATCGGATAACGTGTGGCGGCATAGCTGTCGGTGGCGGATGCGGTGGCGGCCGCGGCGTTTTGCATGCCCGCCGGCATTGCGAGTGTCAGCAGCAGGGCCAGCGGGGTATTGATAAAGGCGAGCGCGATGACCCACGCGGCGATGCGTGAGGTTTTGGATGAGGACATGGAATAAGCTCCGGTAGCGGGAAATTTGCAAATCCGGCCATGACCGCAGGCGGATCAGCCAGGAGTAGTACGACAGAAAAATACAAAGTCGGTGAGTGCCGGAATAGCGGGTTTACCTGATTATGTTGAGAAGTCGATTCAGGGTAATTACTGACGATAAATAAATAATTTTTGTTAGAGCGGAAATATAAAAATAATGATGATCGATGCGTCGATGTTTTACCTGTTGCGCATAGATTCGGTAGCTTCGTCCGGCGCGAAACAAGTACTTGAAATTATCCTGTATCGACTGCTGCGCCGATTCTGCACGGGCATGAGCGGGCAATGCGGCACTTTGGATAAGGCACGGATCAACCCGGGCGCTCAGACGCTGTCATATGCAACGAATCTATTTATCTTGTGGAAAAAAGAAATTTCGTTAAACGAAACTGTATCTTCTTTCTCAAAAAAACATCTGCGTTATATTAGAAGAATAAATCTACTGAATAACCGTAATTACCCTAATTATATTTTCTCCAGATTGAATAACTTGCAGATCAGTTTCATTTCTTTCAAATGACTGAGATGGGCATGTGCCATGCTGAACCCATGGCTGCTGCTGATAAGCTGAACTGTCTATGCATAAAATGACTGAGTGCATAAGATATATGCATTTTACACAACTTGCGGTGCTTGCTACATTACGCCAACAGCCACGCATAGACAAAAGCCGGTACGGTGCATATTGCGGCTCGTATTGCCGCCTGTCAGCGGCACAGTCGAAAGCTGGTTGCCCCCACTTATGCCGGCTCACCCCTTATCTTGGTCTCGCACATGTCAATTACCGCTCAAGCCCATTATGGGAGCCACCGCAGCTCGCTGCTCAAGCTGACTGTCGTCACCGTATTGACGGGCCTCGGCGCCGGCTTGGGCGGAATGGCGCTGGCTTTGCTGCTGCATGAGTTGCAGCATCTGGCTTACGGCTACAGTCTCGACCGTGTGGTCGGCGCCGAAAGTTTTTTTGCCGGGGTCAGCGCGGCGTCGCCTGAGCGTCGGGTGGCGGTTCTGGTGATATGTGGTGTGGTCGCCGGGTGCGGATGGTTTTTGCTGTATCGCTTCGGCACAGCATTGGTCAGCATAAAAAAGGCGCTCAAGGCGGACGATCCCCGCATGCCTGTCGTGGCCACCACCATCCACGCGCTGCTGCAGATCGTGACGGTGGCGCTGGGTTCGCCGCTGGGCCGCGAAGTGGCGCCGCGTGAAATCGGTGCGATGCTGGCGGGCCGCTTGTCCCACCGTGCCGGACTGAGCGTGGAAGAAAGCCGGTTGATGGTGGCGTGTGGCGCGGGGGCAGGCTTGGCTGCGGTCTATAACGTGCCGTTGGGCGGGGCGGTGTTTGTGCTCGAAGTCTTGCTGGGAACCTTCCGCCTGTCCGCGCTATTGCCCGCCTTGGCCACCTCGGTGATTGCGGCGGTGGTCGCCTGGGTCGGCTTGGGTAATGAAGCGCAGTATGCGGTGCCGCACTTTGCCCTGAGCGCCAGTCTGATCGCCTGGTCGATCGTGATGGGACCGATATTCGGCATGGCCGCTTATGCTTTTGTCGAGCTGACCGGCCGGGCGCGTGGCGCTGCTGCGCGCGGCTGGCAATTGCCGCTGTTGTCGCTGATCAATTTCACCGTGATTGGTTTGCTGGCGATAAGCTTGCCGCAATTGTTGGGCAACGGCAAGACACCTGCGCAACTGGGCTTTAGCAATGAATTGACGATGGGGCTGGCGGCCTTGCTGCTGGTATTGAAGGTCGCCATCACAGCCGGTAGTTTACGCGCCGGAGCCGAGGGCGGTTTGCTGACGCCCGGCCTGTCGAACGGCGCGCTGCTGGCAATTGTGCTGGGCGGCGCATGGACCTTGATCTGGCCGGGTACACCGGCCGGGGCATTTGCGCTGATCGGTGCCACGGCTTTTTTGGCGGCGTCCATGAGAATGCCGATTACGGCGGTGATCCTGATAATGGAATTTACCCGCGTCGATCACGATTTCCTGGTGCCTATGCTATTTTCGGTCGCGGGTTCGGTGGCCACCAGCTTGCTATTGGAGCATCTCCGGGCACAAACCACGCCAGCGCCGTTGGCCGCGGCAGTCAAAATTTAGGCTCGTCCGGAATCGAATTGCGGCGGCGCCGGCCCGGTGTGCATCGACGCAAGACCGAAGCTTGCCGTGGCTTAAGATACAGCAGGCGGCACCGAGTCGTTATACTGCGATGTCATCTGCCGAGGGAGCCGGATTATGGCCTATACGCTTTATTATTCGCCCAGTGGTGCCAGTATGGCGGTGCACTGGATGCTGATCGAAATGGGCCTTGCCTTTGAGGCTCGGTTAGTCGATATCGATACCGGCGCGCAGCGTGATCCCGAGTATCTACGCTTGAATCCCGCCGGGCGTGTGCCCACGCTGACGATTGACGGCATACCGCGGACCGAGTCCGCGGCGCTATTGATGTTATTGGCGGAACGCCACCCCGAGACGTTGCTGGCTCCAGCGCCTAATTCTCCGCATCGTGCCGAGTGGCTCGAGTTGATGGTGTTTCTGGCCAACACACTGCTTCCAGCCATGCGCGACTGGTTTTATGCCGATACCGATGGTGAGGCGCAGGGTGCACAAGCGGTGCAAACACTGGCACGACGCCGCATTGAAGCAGCCTGGGACCGGCTGGACGCGCATGTGGCCGACGGACGCGACTACCTCATCGGCGGGCGGCTCAGTACCGCCGATTTTCTCGCCATCATGCTGATGCGTTGGTCACGCAATATGCCGCGTCGCGCCACCGATTGGCCGCATCTGGGGCCTTACATCAATCGTCTCCGAACTCTGCCCTCCTTCGTCGAAGTCAATGCCAGGGAAGGTCTGAGCGATTGGTCAAACCCGCCTTCAGCGTAATAGATGGAACGCCGCGATACGCCCTGTTTCGCCCCGTTTCGCCCCGTTTCGCGCTCCCATCCAACGTTGCGGGCAACCATGAAAAACTCTGAATGCCACTTCTGATACCCCCTCTGATTTTGCTGGCGTTGATCTACGGCGCCATCCGCAGCTTTCGCTTTCTTTCGGCGCAGTTTGGCCTGACGGTGGCGCTTGCCGTTGCAGTGGTCGCCGCTCTGATTATTCTGGCGGCCACCTTGCACTGGTTGCGCCGCCGGCGCGAAGTGGCGGCGAATAGTGCCGATGGCCACTGGACTCATGAGTTGAAGGGTGCTTGGGGCGCACTCAAGCTGTCGGCGGACAAACGGTTATGCGAGATACAAATCGAAGCCGCGCAGGGTGCTTATATTTTTGCGGATCTGCAACGCGCTGTGCTCGAACTCGCCGGCGATGCATGGTTTGTGCGACTTGAAGTGCGGGATGCGGCGCGGCCGGTGTGGCAACTGCCGATGGCGGGCAAGCGGCAGGCGCAGCAATGGGAACGGATTATGCGCTTGGCGATCGAGCAGAAATTGGGCGGCTGAGGATACCCGCGCGGTCGCGCAAGTTCCATGTTCCGCAGCCTGCTTGCTCAACCGCCGCGAAATTATGCACACTCAACAACTCAGTCTGCTTGCGAGAATTTTAGCAAGCCGCGGCGTAATTGATCCGGCGTACTGCCGCTCTGACGGCGGAACATCGCGATAAACGCCGATGAGGTGCCATACCCCAAATCAAACGCCACATTTTGTACCGTTTGCCCTTGCTCAAGCAACGGCAAGGCGGCGAGAAAACGTTGGCGTTGCCGCCATTCGCTAAAACTCATCCCCAGATCGCGCAGGCAGCGCCGGGCCAAGGTGCGCTCGGTCACATGCAAGCGCTGCGCCCACTCGGCCAGCGAACGATTGCTGCCGAGATCCTGTTGCAGCGCATCGAGCAATACCGCGAGGATAGGGTCTTCGCTGCCGGGCAGGTAACTACGGGTACAGGGTGCCAATTCAAGCTGATCGATCAATACCTGCGCCAGGCGCTTATCCGCCGGAGCGCTGGCTGTCATCACACCACGCTCGGCGAAATCGGCCAGCAAAGCCTTGAGCAAGGGGCTCAGGACCAGGGCGCAGGGATGGCTCGGCATGCCGGCGCATAAGGCCGCATCGATATAGGCAGAGTGGTAAATCACTTTCTGGCGAATGTGGGCGTCGTGCGGCGTGTTGGGTGGAATCCAGATACCGTACTGAGGCGGTGACAAATAACGCGTTCCCGCAATGTTCAGCTCCATCACACCGGTTACGCAATAGTTAAGTTGCCCCCATTTGTGCGCGTGGGTGGAGAAGCGGCTGTCGACCGCAAAATCGTCGATGCGAAAATAGACCTGATAAGGCAGTTCCACAAACATCAGCGGATGGTTGGGGTCGTGATATTTATCGTTCATGGTGTCCGTCTTGCGGTGTTGCTTGTCTGATTTGCATTATATCCATCAAAACAGACCATGCGAAAATCCTTGTATTGAATCAGCAAGGATAGTCATGAACCCCAAACACACCGTTCTCCCGCTCATTGCCGTGATGATCTGGGCGGGCAACACCATCGTCAGCAAGCTCGCTGATGGGGCAATCGATCCCGCGGCCATTTCTTTTTATCGCTGGCTGCTGGCCGGTGTGTTGTTGGCTTTGGTTTTTGCCAAACCGGTGTGGCGGCAGCGCCGCGAGGTCTGGCCTCATCTGCCTAAATTATTCGTGCTCGGCATGTTGGGGATGGTGCTGTATCAGTGTTTGGCTTATGTTGCCGCGCAAACCACCTCGGCGACCAATATGGGGATTTTGGCGTCCTTGATGCCGCTGATGGCAGTCGGGTTCAGCGTGGCGCTGTTGGGCGACAAGGCGACGGTAGGCGGCGTTTTCGGCGGACTGCTTTCGCTGGTCGGCCTGATCTATTTATTGAGCCATGGCCACCCGGCGACACTGTTGTCGCATGGCGTTGCCAGCGGCGATTGTCTGATGCTGCTGGCCAGTGCATCCTATGCCTGTTATGGCGTATTGCTCAAATATTGGGCGATCCCGCTCAAGATCTGGCATTCGCTGTCGATCCAGATCTGGAGTGCGATACCGGTGTTGCTGGTCTACTACCTGAGCCAATCCGCACCGCCGATTACAGCCGCAGGTTTGCCCTTGGTATTGTATGCCGGCATTCCCGCTTCGGTGATTGCCCCGATTCTCTGGATGCATGGGGTAGGCAAGCTCGGCCCGGCTCGTACCACTACGCTGATGAACTTGTTGCCGGTATTTACGGTGATGATTGCCGTGCTGTTTCTCGGGGAATCCTTGCATCTCTACCACATCGTCGGCGGCGGCATTGCGCTGCTGGGGGTGGTTTGCGCGCAGACTTTGAAGCAGCCGCTGAGACGCGGTTTTGTGATTTAGGCTGACAAGGGAAAAAAACGGAATCTGCCTAAATTCAAGAGAAAGTAAGTTGTTCGAAATTATTCAATAGAGTCGGGGCGGTAGCGTGCCGGATGTTGCCGGCGCCGATACCGCCATGACGCTTAATGACAGCGATTGACCCAATGCTGGTGAACTTTCACCTTATGACATGTACGGTGGTGGTCATGATCGTCTGCATAGGCAGAGGTCACCATCGACAACGCGCTGGTGGCGAGCATCAGAGAGAACAGGATTTTTTTCATGGCTTTCCTTAATAAGATTATCGCAAACGATCGCGAAAAATAGCTGTTGATCAAATATTTCAGAGGTGAACTCCACTGGATACATCTTCGCAAAGATGTTTTCGGCGGAGATGGCAAAGGTTCACCTTGATTTGACACGACTGCGGGCAGAACGTTCTCGCGATATGCGATATGCGATATGCGATCTCGACGCTGCGGCTGGGGTTTTGGCGTTATTTCCGCACACTGGAAAAATTTACAGCGTTCGCCAATAGCCAAGGTCGCCATGGTGGGCGCTCGCCCCAGGAAAACCCGCGTTGGACGGCCTGCGATCCAGCCTCAATGAAATGTTGGCGGTGTTTCTATACCCGCGGACCGGCCGGGTACATTCCTTGCGTCAGGCCACTCGGCATCCATCTGCTTGCAAGCGCCAGGCTGTCGCGAGACATCCGCATCACTACACCAGCGGTTTAATCGAGACCTGCCATGCCATCCGACGCCACCCTTTCCGACACGCAAGATGCCGATATTCAGTCATGGCATGAAAAACTGGGCCCAGGTTTAATCACCGGTGCCGCCGACGACGATCCCAGCGGGATCGCGACGTATTCGCAAGCGGGTTCGCAATTCGGTTACAACATTCTTTGGACCGCGCTGATTACCTATCCGTTGATGGTGGCGATCCAGATGATCAGCGCCAGAATCGGCCGTGCCAGCGGTCACGGTTTGGCGACCAATATCCGGCGGCACTATCCGCTTGGCTTGCTGTACGGTTCGGTGGCGTTGCTGCTGGTGGCCAATATCATCAATATCGCGGCCGATCTCAGTGCGATGGGGGCGGCGGTCAACCTGGTCATTGGCGGACCGGCACGGCTTTATATTGTCTGTCTGGCCCTGCTTACCATTTTTCTGCAGGTGTTTGTCCCTTACAAAAGCTACGTCAAAATTTTGAAGTGGATGACTCTCGCCTTGTTCAGTTATGTCGGCATCATTTTCGCCGTCAAGGTTGACTGGGGTAGCGTGGCGCTGCGCACGGCGATGCCGCATATTTCGTGGAGCAAGGACTACATCACCACCGTGGTAGCCGTGTTCGGCACCACCATCAGTCCGTACCTGTTCTTTTGGCAAGCCTCGCAAGAAGTTGAAGAACTGCACAGCAAGGATGCCCAGCAAGCTTTGAAGCACGCGCCGCTGCAGGGGGCCGCCAATCTCAAGCGGATCAGGCTGGATACCTTGATCGGCATGGCGTTTTCCAATGTTATTGCCTTTTTTATCGTGTTGACTGCCGCAGCCACCTTGCACGCGCATGGCATTACCAATATTCAGACCTCGTCGCAAGCGGCGCAGGCGCTTAAGCCTATCGCCGGCGCCTTGGCGTTTATGCTGTTCAGCATCGGCATCGTAGGTACCGGGCTGCTTGCCCTTCCCGTGTTGGCGGGCTCGGCGGCTTATGCCATGGCCGGCACCTTTAAATGGCGCAATAGCCTGGAATCCAAGCCGCGGCTGGCCAAGCATTTTTACGGGATTATCGTGTTGGCTTGTTTGGTCGGCGTGGCCGTGACCTTTACCCCGATTGACCCGATCAAGGCGCTGTATTGGAGTGCGGTGATCAATGGCGTGGTGTCCGTGCCGATTATGGTGCTACTGATGTTTATGGTGGTGAACCGGAAAATCATGGGTGAATTTATTGCGCCCGCTCTGCTGCGTATTCTGGGCTGGATTGCTACCGCGGTGATGGGTCTCGCGGCGGTAGGTATGTTCTGGTTTATGTTGACCTGAGATGCGGCTGACGGAATGCCGCCGGTTTGGGCGGGAGGGTTCAAGCGATGAGCCCGGCGGGGCCGGCTGGGCATGAAATATTTACATTTTTTGTAAATCGGTGCTGGATCAAGGTGTGGCTCGCGGTAGGCGTGCAACCCCGCTCCGGCGTGCCGTATGTCACGCCGGAGTCATCATGGATTTAGCTGCGGGCTTCGAGCAAATCAGCCAAATCGTCAGCGTGTTCTTCCTCCACTGCCAAGATCGTTTCCAACACCCGGCGTGTGGTCGAATCGGACGCGCCGACATAGTCGATGATGGCGCGATAGCTATCGATGGCAATTCGTTCGGCCACCAGGTTTTCGCGAATCATATCGGTGAGTACACTGCAGCGGGCGTACTCCGAGTGGCTGTGAGTGGTCAGTTCGTCGGGCGCAAAATTCGGTTCGCCACCCAGCTCGACGATACGTTTGGCCAGCATATCGGCATGTTGTTGTTCTTCATTCGCGTGTTCCAGGAATTCAGCGGCGACAGATTCGGAATGAATGCCCTTGGCCATGTAGTGATCGCGGCGATAGCGCAGGGTGCAAACAATTTCAGTCGCGAGTGCATCGTTCAGCAGTTTCAGCACCGTTTCCCGATTGGCCGTGTAGCTCTGCGTGACGGCGCCTTCAGTGATGTGTTCGCGGGCTTTGGTGCGAATCTTATCTAGGTCGATGGTGAAAGGCGTTTCTATTGATTTGGACATGGCATGTTCTCGCTTAGGGTTAGGTGGTGCTGCCGTGCGTCAAGACCGGCACCTGGCAGGCGATGGCGTGAGCCGTTACCTGGATTGCAGCAAGACAGACGCAAATCGCGTGCCACGACCAATCCTTGGTGTTAATTGCGCCATGGCGGCACCTCGGGGGCGGCGCAGAAGCTCGATGAGCCGGCGCTGCGCCGTACTGGCCTGACTGTTGCTTGCAAGCGCAGGTGCCGCCATATTCCGTGGCGTTTATTTTCCAAGGCAGGACAAACAAGCTTATGGCTGAAAAAAAGCAAGGCGCCGGTGCGCAGTCGCCGCATCTGAGCCCACCCGAGCAGGACCAAGCCGCTAAGCACGCGTCTCTGCGGGCTTTGGTGGTCCACGAGATCATTCGTGAAGAAGGTGAGGCGGCATTGGCGCGTCGCAGTAGCGCCTTGTTTTGGTCCGCGCTGGCCGCCGGTCTGTCGATGGGGTTTTCTTTTTTGACCATGGCGATGCTGCAAAGCAGCTTGCCGGATGCGCCTTGGCGCCATCTGGTGGCCGGACTGGGTTATTCCATCGGGTTTATGATCGTGATCCTGGGACGCCAGCAGTTGTTTACCGAAAGCACCTTGACCGCCTTGCTGCCCCTGCTGACACGCCCCGATCGCGAAACCTTATTGTCGCTGCTGCGCCTATGGTCGATTGTGCTGTGCGCGAATTTGCTGGGCACGCTGATCTTTGCTTACGGACTTACCGCGCCGGGGGTATTCAAACCTGAAGTGCTTGCCGCGCTCGGCGATATCGCGGCTCACGCATTGCAAGGCTCGTTCTGGAGTACCGTGCTGCGTGCTGTTTTTGCGGGCTGGCTGATCGCGTTGATGGTGTGGCTATTGCCCAGTAGCAAGGCTTCGAGCCTGCTGACGATTTTAATCATTACCTTTGTCGTCGCTATCAGTAATTTGTCGCATGTGATCGCCGGGTCGGTCGAGGCTTTTTATGCGGTGCTGACGGGCCGTGCCCAGCTAGGCGATTATTTCGTCGAATTTCTCCTGCCTACCTTGCTGGGAAATATGATCGGCGGCGTTTCACTGGTGGCGTTACTGAATCACGCCGCGATTGCCCCCGAAATGGTGGGCTAAGCGCGTCGCGTGACGCCCAGGTGGGTACGTTATTTGCGGCGCTATCTGGGACATAGGGCACTGCGAGGTTTCGCGCGCAGTGTCCTCCCGTTCCATGCCCGCCATAGTCTTTGCCCCATCGGGTAGCGGCGGCCGCGCATGTGAACCTGCACTTGGGAGGTTTGTAATGAAACAACACAATGAAGGTCCGGCGTCTGCCGACACGGCTGCCGGTGCTAAGTCAGGCACCCCCGCAGTCGCGCCCGATGTCGCCCCGCGCGGCGACGCTTCGATTGCC
>JAMFSV010000209.1 GCA_026225455.1 Burkholderiales bacterium
CCGCGATGATCAGGGAGCGATCGAAATCGGCAGGCGCAATCAGGATCGTGCCGAAATAAGTGTAGTTGCCGTTCAAGCCCAGGGCGACCACCCCGGCGAAAATAATGGCGGTAATCAGTACGCCGCTGGTGCGGCTTTCGAAGCTGCGGGTCAGCTCTTCGATGGCAAATACAATACCGGCCAACGGTGTGTTGAACGCGGCCGACAGGCCGGCCGCGGCGCCCGCCAGTACCAACTGGCGTTCGATCATGATATGCGAACGTTTATAAAAACGGCGCATGGAGAACATGATCGCGGCCCCGACCTGTACCGTCGGACCTTCGCGGCCGATGGTAAATCCTCCCAAAATGGCCAGGAAGGAAATCAGGATTTTGCCTGCCGCGAGTTTCAAGGTCAGCAGCTTGTTGCCGAGGTCGGTCGGATTGTCGTGCAGGGTGGCGATGACCTGTGGAATGCCGCTGCCTTCCGCGCCCCTGAAATAGGTGCGCGTCAGCCAGACGCATAAGGCGCTGAGCGCAGGCGTGATGACGAGGGGAGCCCAGGCGTGCGCGTGACGGATGGTCTGGAAGTAGGAGAAGCCATAATCGATCAGCCGTGCATAGAGCACCGCGATCAAGCCGACCAGAATAGCGCCCAGCCAGAACACGCCATATTCGTGCCAGATACGCCGGATATGACGCAACGTGCGATCGGGTATCTTGTGCAGTGCGGCGATCATAGGGCGGGGGTGTCCGGCGGGTCAGCTCAAATTATAACAAAAACCTCATGTTGTGAGATATTTGCGGAGGCTGCTATCCCAAAAGAAATGCCGGTTATCCAAAAAAAACGCCCACGTCGGGGAGGCGCGGGCGAGAGGAAATACCGCGACGCACACACGTACGCGGTACAAGAATAGACCGCGGGTGGCGCCGGGAGTTCCCGGTTTTTTCCAGAATTTTTTGCGTTTGATCTGAGTCGAGTTCAGGCCAGCAGGACCGGCACGATTTCCAAAGCTACCACAGCCAACACCGCGAGGGCGTCGACCAACAGTGCTTCGAGGAAGAGGATGAAGACGTTACGCGGGCGAAATCTGATCGCGACGACCAGGGTTCCAAACAGCGCCAGGGCGATCATCAAGACGATATCGCCATTACCTAAATGGATGGACATGGTGTTCTCTCTCTCTCTCGCCAAGGGACGCTTCGAGTATAGAGCGGACAAATTTTTGTCCAAACGTTTTTTGCGTGTCGGACCGCGCTTGAGACTCAGGAATTTCCCTAGTGCCGCTCAGGGCGCCAGGGCTGCGGCGATCAGTTATCCCGGCTATTGCCTTACCGTCTAAGGCAGCGGTTTGGCGCTGTCGGTTGCCGGAGTGGGAATCGCCGGTGCCACGCCCATCGTGACCGGCGGTGCCGCCATGCTTCCCGATGCCGCGGTAGCCCCGGATGCCGGCACCGGAGGTACCGGCGGTAGCGGTGGCAACTTGGGCGGCGGCGGTTCACAGGCGGCGTCTATCATGATGGCGCGCACGGTACCTGGAATGTAAGGCTGCAGCGGCGGCATTACCGCGGTCGGGCCGGTCCATCTGTAGATGATGCGCCCGCCGCCGTCGACCTCGGAATAAGCCACGAACGAGGCGGTGAATGAGGCGCGCAGCTTGCAGTCGACGATTTCCTGTTCTTTATAAGATCTGAAAACGTAGCCTTCGGCGGTGGTGACGGGGATGGCATAGGTGAATAAATACCAGACCCGGGTCAGGCCGTGGTCTTTTTCGGTGGAAGTCTTATCGTACGATACCGTGATTTGAGTGCTTGGAATAAATGCGAGACTGGACCAATTCTCTGCTTGCGCCGGGCGCGCAACGAGCCCTATCGCGCAGGCCGCGGTGAGGGTCAGGGTGTGCCGCAGGGACTGGCTTTTCGTCATGGCACTGGGATCCGGTAGATTTTGCATTTTTGCCATTTTAACCCGGCGTTGCGACTTGAATTCGCGGTGGCGACAAATCATGACGGCCGCGTCATACTGCCTGGCATGAGTGCGTCGGCATGCTGCATGAGCCGGGGTGGAATGACGCGCATGGCCGCCAAGTATGATGGCGGAAGCTGATTTTAACCGGTGCGAGAAAATGTCCGCATGCATGCGGGGTCGTCGGGGCGCGGAAACGGTTGCCCGGCAAATGAGAGATGCCAAGAGAGATGCGATGAAATTGGGGCGATTGGCGGTGCTTCTGATGCTGGTGTTGCCTCAGGCCTGGGCCCAGGACCCGACTTCGGCTTGCATGGCGCGGCTGGCCGGCGATGCCTCGCTGCATGCGCTGGCACAAAAAACCCCGCTGGCAGCGATCAAGACGGTGACCTTGCCCATGCTTGCCGACACCAGCAAACCGGATGCGGCGGACAAGCTGCTGCTGGAGCAATGGAATGCGCAGCTTAAAGCCTGTTACGCCTTGGGGCAGGCTTTTCGCGAGCATACCGTCACGCCGGAATCAAAGGCCATTCTCGACGCGCAGCAACATGCGTTGATCGCCTTGGTGGCGCAGCTTTATGCCGGCGCATTATCTTATGGCGAATTCAACCGGGGACGTCAGGAAAGCTACGATCAGTTTGCGGGGCAAGCCTCGGCCAGCGCGCAGAAGATGTTCGACACCCGTTCAGCTATAGCGCAACGAGCGCAGCAAGCCGCTATGGACGCACAGCGCCAGGCGGCCGATAGCCAGGACGGCACGGCGATCAATCCGGTGGGTCGGCAATTGATGAATAACGACGGTTATCCGTCTGCTGCATCCGATGCATTGGTACCGAGCACGGGAGACACCTCCGGAATTGCCGCAGCGGCCTGCGAAAAGGCGGGTTTGGGTCCGGCCTGTACCGGCAAATAAGGTAATGGCGAAGGTAAAAGCGAGATGCCGCAATACCGGCGATCGATCAGTCCGGTACTGCGGCGTATGGCTTTCAAACAGGGTGCGTAGGCACCCAGCCTGATTTGTGCCCCGCCATCGACGGCGGGGTTTGCCCTGGCCGGGCGATCAAATATCCAGACGCGAGACTTTGGTGCCTTCCAGCGACAGGTTTGCCATCAGACCGCCATTGGTCATGACGAATGCCAGCACCGGCGCGGTTGCCGTGGTGGTATCGACATCGCCGTTCGCGCCGACCTTGAGCACGGCCACCGAAGCGTCGCCACCGGCCGACCAGCCTTGGCTATTGCGGAAATCGGCGAGCGAATGTTCGTTCATGAAGAGGAAAATAATCGCTTTGGATTGGGCGCCGATTTGCAACCCGACCGACCCGGAAACCGTGCTGTAGTAGCCGGCCGTCGCGCCGTTCGCGCGTAAAGCACCTTCGCCATATTGGCCGCCGACCCAAAATCCGGCCGCAAGAACGGAAGGAAATACCAGAATGCCGCGCGATTTTGCAACTAATTCGCGTGAACCATGTACGGTGCTGTACAGTTTTTCCAGCGTCGAATCGACCCCTGCGTCGATATCATGGCGCCGTGCTGCCGGGTTGCTGCCTGAACTGGCGCTTCCGGTGGTGGTGCAGCCCGCCAGCGCAAATCCCGCAACTAAAGCGGATGACGAGGTTTTGAGCAGGAAATTGCGTCTTTGATTCATAAGTATCTCCACAGATTAATTAACGTAGCATTGAAAATGCGCCTTCGTTATCGCATGAGCGAGTTGAGGTCTGCACAATCCTTCTCAGCAATTCTTGTTCCCGGCCGCCAATCAGCACTCGGCGTCGGGCGGTAACATTGCACAAGAAGGCTTGGTGTTACAAAGGGTCAGACTTTGCAACGGCGGAATGGTTTCATCTGTGGTTCACCTCGAACGAGGAACCGCGGCAGGGGGCTACGCAAGCGGGTCGAAAAAAACGCTCTCCTGGCGGTAGAGCGCAGCGTTGAACCGCACCGCGAAAGTACCGGATGCATCGGGCTTTAACCTCGGCCGATGCATCCGTCGGCTGGGTTTAATCCAGCAGTGCTTCATCCCAGGCGTAAACCTGTTGCTGCTGTTCGCCCAAGCCGTCTATTCCGAGCCGGATGGTATCGCCGGGTTTCAGATAAACGGGCGGTTTCTGGCCCATGCCGACTCCGGGTGGCGTACCGGTCGAGACGATGTCTCCCGGGTATAAGGTCATAAACTGGCTCAAGTAATGAATCAGGTAAGCGACGTTAAATACCATGGTGCGGGTATTGCCGTTTTGGAAACGCTTACCGTTAACTTCCAGCCACATCTGCAACTGCTGCGGGTCGCCGGCCTCGTCGGGCGTGACCAGCCACGGGCCTACCGGACCGAAGGTATCGCAGCCTTTGCCTTTATCCCAGGTGCCGCCGCGCTCGATTTGATATTCGCGCTCGGATACGTCATTGACCACGCAATATCCGGCCACATGCTTGAGCGCATCTGCTTCACTGACGTAACGGGCTTTGCTGCCGATTACCACGCCGAGTTCGACTTCCCAATCTGTCTTTTGCGAACCCTTGGGGATCACCACCACGTCGTTGGGGCCGGTGAAAGCACTGCTCCACTTATTGAAAATCACCGGTTCGCTGGGCACCGCCAAACCCGACTCGGCGGCATGGTCGCTATAGTTCAAGCCGATGCAAACGAATTTGCCCAGGCCCGTGTAGGGCGTGCCGATACGACCGGGTTCGCTGACCAAGGGTAAAGAAGTCGGGTCGAGTTGCGCGAGTTTTGCCAAACTTTCCGGACTCAGCACGGCGGGTGTGATGTCATCGATAACACCCGCCAGACTGCGGATGGCGCCGCTTTTGTCGAGACAGGCAGGTTTTTCTGAGCCCTTGGGGCCGTAGCGCAATAATTTCAAAATAGCTCTCCTGGATATGCTGTATGTTTAGTTGGACCAGCCGCCGTCGATTAGCTGCGAGGTCCCGGTGGTAAATGCCGATTCGTCCGAAGCCAGATACACCGCAAGTGCGGCGATTTCCTCGGGTTTGCCGACGCGTCCCAGCGGCTGGCGGGCGACGAAGGCGCGCCTGACATCCTCTTCACTGGCGTGATTTTGTTTTGCCTGGTTGGCGATACGTTCGCGTAACGAAGGCGATTCGACGGTGCCGGGGCAAATTGCATTGCAGCGGATTCCCTGTGCCACATAATCGGCTGCGAGTGCTTTGGTCAGGCCGATGACGGCGGCCTTGCTGGCGCCGTAGGCAAAGCGATTGGGCACGCCTTTGACGCTGGAAGCGGCAGACGCCATATTGATAATCGAGCCGCCGTTGCGTTCCAGCATGCCGGGCAAGAAGGCCCGGATGGTGCGATACATCGACGTGACGTTGAGATCGAAGGAAAAATCCCACGCGGCTTCATCGCAGTCGAGAATCGAGCCGCTATGGACATAACCGGCGCAATTGAACAAGACATCGATAGTGCCGATTTCCTGGGCCAGAGCTTTAACCGCGGCGCTATCCGTGACATCCAGGCGGCGTGTGGTACAGCCGGATAATTGGGCAAATGAGTCGGCTAGTAAATCGGCGTTGATATCGGTGGCAATCACCGTCGCGCCTTCGCGCACAAAGGCTTCCACGCTGGCGCGGCCGATCCCTTGAGCGGCGGCTGTAATCAACGCGATTTTGCCATTCAGACGACCTTGCATGATTTCTCCTGATTTGAGTGAAATGCGGCGCCGCGATCAGGCGCCGGGTGGGTGCAGTTCGATGGCTTGGCTGGAGCTGCGGTAAGCGTCGCGCACCCGGATCAGGTGCTGGCGCATGGCTTGACCCGCCAACACCGGGTCGCGCGCTTGAAGCGCGGCCAGGATCTGCCGATGATCTTCCAGGCTGCGTTCAAGCAGATTGGGGACTTGGGAGGTGATCTGCCGGCTTTTTTTGCCCAGCACATACAGGCTGCCCGTAATGCTTTCGAGCAAAGCGTTGCCACAGGCCTCGATGATGGTTTCGTGGAACGTCATATCGGCGGCGGCGAACACTTCGGGACTATTCAACATACTGCTTTCATCGGCGACGCAGGCTTCCAGGCGTGCGAGCTGCTCGTCGCTGATCAGCGTTGCCGCAAGGGCTGCGACGCCGCTTTCGATAATCAGGCGGGCGTCGAACAGCGCATCGAGCGCGCCATGGTTCAGCTCGATCAGCAGTTCCAGCGGCTCAAGCAATTCGCGCAAAACCAGCGAGCCGACAAAAGTGCCTTCGCCATGGCGCACCCGTAACAAGCCGATTACCGCCAAACCGCGTATGGCCTCGCGCACGGCCGGCCGGCCGACCCCCAGCATCAGCGCCAGTTCGCGCTCGGGCGGCAGTTGTTGCCCGGGTTTCAGCAAGCCGGTGCGGATCATGCTGAGCAAGCTTTGCGCGACCTGCTCGGAGACCGAACGCTGCACGATGGGAGGAAAGGTGAGAACCTGGGGCGATGACATGAGTTTAAAGGTAAGACCACTGAATTTTGCAACGTTAACGGTATAACGCCCCTGGGCGGGTGGCAAGGCAAATGTGATCAGGGTTTACGCGGCTTTGCCGGTTGGGTGGCCGGCTGAACGGTCAGCTATGCGAGATAGCTTTGGGGGTAGAAGATGTTGTTATCAGAGTGATCCAGACTTATGTTGCATGTAACAAAATTCAGACCTATTCTGACGTTGCATGTAACGCACTTCTACCAGGAGCCAATCATGAAGTCGCATGTATCGGAACGGGTACAAAAGTATCGAACGGGGCTGCGCGCATCCGGTTTGCGTCCGGTACAAATCTGGGTGCCGGATATTCACCGGCCGGGCTTTGCGGAAGAGTGCCGCCGCCAATCGCAGTTGTTGCTGAATGATCCGCAGGAAGATGAAACCGTGGTTTGGTTGGCCGCCGCCGCCGATACGGATGAATGGGCATGAGCCTTCGGCGGGGTGATTTGGTCACCGTCGCATTACAGGGCGACTATGGCAAGCCGCGGCCCGCGCTGGTGATTCAAGCCGATTTGTTTGACCGGCATCCGTCCGTGACGGTGCTACCGATAACGTCCCAGCTTAGGGCCACTCCGATATTTCGGATCATGCTCGACCCCGACGCTGAAAATGGCCTGGAAACGCGGTCTCAAGTCATGGTCGATAAAACGCAAAGCGTGGCCCGGAGTAAAGTAGGCGGCCCTTTCGGCCGCCTGAGTAAAGCCGACATGCTGGCCGTCAACCGCGCCTTGGCGGTATTTTTCGGCTTCGCTTGATTTCACCGTGGGTTGGGTTTCACTTGTCGATACCCCCCATGCATAGATATTTGATGACCAAATAGTCGTCGATGCCGTAGTGCGATCCTTCGCGGCCCAGCCCTGACTGTTTGACGCCGCCAAACGGTGCGACCTCGTTGGAGATCAGGCCGGTATTGATCCCGACCATGCCATATTCGAGCGCTTCGGCCACGCGCCAAATGCGCCCGATGTCGCGGCTATAAAAATACGAGGCCAGCCCGAATTCGGTATCGTTGGCCAATGCCATTGCTTCTTCATCTGAATGAAAGCGGAAGAGCGGCGCCATCGGGCCGAACGTTTCTTCCTTGGCGACCCGCATGGCGGGGGTGGCGTCGGCGATGACGGTGGGTTCGAAAAAGGTCTGGCCCAGCGCGTGACGGTGACCGCCCAGCAAGACCCGGCCGCCATGTGCCACGGCATCCGCGATATGCGCTTCGACTTTTTCCACCGCGGCTGCGTCGATCAACGGACCTTGCATCACCCCAGGTTCGGTGCCGGGACCGACCTTGAGCGCGGCCACTGCCCGCACCAGTTTTTCGGCAAAGGCGTCATAGACTTTGTCATGGACATAGAGGCGATTGGCGCAGACACAGGTTTGCCCGGCATTGCGGAATTTCGATGCCAGCGCGCCTTCGACCGCGGCATCGAGATCGGCATCGTCGAACACGATGAAAGGTGCGTTGCCGCCCAGTTCCAAGGAGAGTTTTTTGATGGTCGGAGCGCATTGTTCCATCAGCAGCCGCCCAATTTCGGTCGAGCCGGTAAATGACAGCTTGCGTACCGTGGGATTGGAGGTCATTTCGCCGCCGATGGCCCGGGCACTGCCGGTGATCACGCTAAAGACCCCGGCCGGAACGCCGGCGCGTTCGGCCAGCACGGCCAGCGCAAGGGCCGACAACGGGGTGGCCTCGGCGGGTTTGACCACTATGGTACAGCCGGCGGCCAGCGCCGGACCGACCTTGCGCGTGATCATCGCGGCTGGGAAATTCCATGGCGTGATGGCGGCGCAGACACCGATCGGCTCTTTAACCACCACCAGTCGGCGGTCGTTGGCGGGGCTCGGAATGGTGTCGCCATAAACACGCTTGGCTTCTTCGGCAAACCACTCGATAAACGAAGCGGCATACAACACTTCCCCTTTCGCTTCAGCCAGGGGTTTGCCTTGCTCGCTGGTCATGATCAACGCCAGGTCATCGGCATGTTGCACCATCAAGTCGAACCAGCGGCGCAGGATCGTCGCGCGTTCACCGCCGGTTTTGGCACGCCAGGCGGGCCAGGCGCGATTAGCGGCGGCGATGGCACGGCGTGTTTCATCGGCGCCCATCTTGGGCACGGTAGCGAGTAATTCACCGGTCGCCGGATTTGTCACTTCAATCTTGCCGCCGCCGTCGGCGTTGAGCCAATTGCCTTCGAGATAAGCCTGGCTGCGTAATAGTTCGGGATCGTTCAGCTTGAGTCTGAGAGGGTGGTTTTGCATGATGGGATAGGAGCCTTGAGTGGGGAGTCCTGGGGAAATGTGCGCCGCTTGCCGGTGTCGACCGCCGCCATTGACCGTTGTTACCGGCTGCCTGCGCTGCTATACCCGTCAGACCCGCGTCGGTCGCGGGTGTTCCCCGGTAAATTTCGGCAAGCATGACTGAATCCAAACCGGCGTTCGCGGAAATAGGGGACATTCATATCGCCGCCTGCTTCGTGGCAATTAACCCAGACTGTGCCTGCGCGCAGGCGGCGCGCTGTATCGTGAGCGGTCGTCAGGTTGGAGGTCCAGATCGCCGCGGCCAAACCATATTCGCTTTGATTGGCGATCCGGATGGCTTGATCAAGTGTATCGAAGGTAATCATCACCGACAGCACCAGCCCGAAGATCTCTTCGCGCGCGAGCTTCGCCTGATTGCCTTTGACTTAGTCCTTTGACGAGAATATATTGAATCTGGTCAGCGCGATAGAGGTCAATGCGCCGGAAAACAGGGCGTGTGCAATTCCCTCCTGAGCCCGTTGGCTAAAACGAGTAGGCTCCGGCGACCCAGGGATAAAAGCGTTGAATAAAATAGACGCACCAACGATGATCCAAAGGCAATTGTGAGAGTCAGAGGCACTTTATTTAGATGGGAGCGGGATAAAACTTGGCCGGTTTCGCAACCGGCAGGCTCGACGCATCGAGGGTTATGTCGGTACGAATCCATTTTTGCTGTCATTTCCCGTGGTTCTGTCCGCCGTCACAACTCCATTTCGGCTCGTGCATTTATTGCGGTATACACCGACGAAGTCACCTCTCTGCTTCCCTGACGTTCTCTCTCTGTTCTTCTGCCATTTCCGTGGCGCATTCATAGCTTTTTTTGCCCAGGCATCGCTGGATTTTTGGCCAGCTGGGGCAGCCGTGTCCGCGGCAGGTGCGCTACAAACCAGAACTTCAATTTAGTTATGCCAATAAAACCTGTTGTTGGAATCTGCGCCGATCGTACCCGCCTCGACTCGCATTTTGTTCACGGCGCGGGGGAAAAATACATTCGTGCCGTCACCGAGGGTGCCGATGCCTTTGCCATAGTGTTGCCCGCGCTTGGAGCGGAGCAGGATATTGCACAAACCCTGGCGCTGGTCGACGGCTTGTTATTTACCGGCAGCTATTCGAACCTTGAGCCGCATCACTACCAGGGCACGCCAAGCGAGGCGGGGACACTGCATGACCCGGCCCGTGACGCCACCACTTTGCCGCTGATGCGTGCGGCGCTTGAAGCCGGGGTGCCGGTTTTGGGAATCTGCCGCGGTTTTCAGGAAATGAATGTGGTCTTCGGCGGCACACTGCATCAAAAAATTCACGAAATTCAAGGATTATCCGATCATCGTGAAAACAAACACGACGATCTGGCTGTGCAATACGGTCCGGCTCATCTGCTGCATCTGGTTGCGGGTGGCCGCTTGCAGCGCATGTTGGGTGAGACCGCGAGCGAGACGGTAGTAGAAGTGAATTCTCTTCATAGTCAAGGCATCGATCGCCTGGGTCAGGGGTTACAGGTCGAAGCCGTTGCGCCGGATGGCTTGGTCGAAGCCTTCAGCGTAAAAAACGCCAAAACCTACGCATTTGCTGTGCAGTGGCATCCAGAGTGGAAACACGCTGAGAATCCGCTCGCCACGGAGCTCTTTCGGAGCTTCGGAGCGGCCTGCCGCGAACGCCAACTGCAGCGCAACTGACATGGCGAGGCTGGGGCGTACCCCTCGGCCGGCCTGCTGCAAAAACAAAGAGTCAAGACCATGGAACATATCAACGATTTTTTGAAAAAACACCGTATTACCGAGGTGGAAGCCGTGGTTCCCGATATGGCCGGCACCGCGCGCGGAAAAATTATTCCGCGCAGCAAGTTCGAGGCCGGTGAGGACATGCGTTTGCCCCAAGCGGTATTTGTGCAAACCGTCACCGGCGAATACCCGGAAGATTCATCGCTTTCGGGGGTCACCGACCCCGATATGATTTGCGTTCCCGATTCATCGACGATACGGCTGATCCCCTGGGCGCCCGATCCGACCGCCCAGGTGATACACGATTGCGTGCATTTCGACGGTTCACCCGTGGAAATCTCGCCGCGTCATGTGCTGCGCAAGGTGCTTGCGCTGTATCAGGCAAAAGGCTGGAAGCCGATTGTCGCGCCCGAACAGGAATTCTATCTGGTCGATATGAACAAGGACCCGGACCTGCCGTTGCAGCCGCCGGTCGGCCGTACCGGCCGCGCGGAAACGGGTGGCCGTTCTTATTCGATCGAGGCGGTCAACGAATTCGACCCGCTGTTCGAGGACATCTACGACTACTGCGAAAAACAGGAACTGGAAGTCGACACGCTGATCCACGAAGTCGGTGCCGCGCAAATGGAAATCAACTTCCTGCACGGCGACCCGCTCGACTTGGCCGATCGGGTGTTCCTGTTCAAACGTACGGTGCGTGAAGCCGCACTGCGTCACAACATGTATGCGACGTTTATGGCCAAGCCGATGGAAAACGAGCCGGGCTCGGCGATGCACATTCATCAAAGCGTTGTCGACGCCAACACCGGGCGCAATATTTTTACCGACGCCGCGACCGATGGTCCTTCAGAACTTTTCTACGGTTATATCGCCGGCTTGCAAGCTTACGTGCCGTGCCTGATGCCGATTTTCGCGCCGTATATCAATTCCTACCGCCGCTTGTCGCGTTTTATGGCCGCACCGATCAATGTGCAGTGGGGTTACGACAATCGCACCGTGGGTTTTCGCGTGCCGAACTCGGGGCCGGCGGCGCGCCGCATCGAGAACCGTATTCCGGGGGTGGATTGCAATCCCTACCTGGCAATGGCGGCAACGCTGGCGGCAGGGTATATCGGCATGACACGCCAGATGAAACCGACCGAGCCGCTCGCCAGCGATGCTTACGATTTGCCCTACGAACTGCCGCGCAATCTGGAAGAGGGCATCGCTCGCATGGCCAAATGCGAACCGGTGTCGGAGATTCTCGGCGCCAAGTTTGTGCGCGCTTTTCTCGCCTTGAAAGAGACCGAATATCAGGCGTTTTTCCGCGTGATCAGTTCCTGGGAGCGTAAGCATTTGCTGCTGAATGTATAAGTCAGCCGCGATCGTGGTTGGAATGCAGCCACTGCTGTAAGGGGCAAACCGGGAAGATCAAGCAGGCCCCGGTTGGTAACGGGCATGAGCCGAGTTTGCACCTGGCGTGGGTCTATTCACGGAGTGCCGCCATTTACCGAAAGATGAAGATGGAGATCAACATGAGTAACTTCAGGTACGACGAAAAAACCGCTATCGTGCGACCAGCCGGGCAAGCCGGGAGCACGGCAGCCCGCTCGACGCAAGAGTGGCGCGCGCTTGACGCGGCACATCATATTCATCCTTTTTCCGACACCAGCGCGCTCAACGGGGCCGGCAGCCGGGTGATCACCAAAGCGGCGGGCGTCTACGTATGGGATTCCGAGGGCAACAAGATCATCGACGGCATGGCGGGCTTGTGGTGCGTCAACGTCGGTTATGGACGCCGTGAATTGGCCGATGCCGCATACCGGCAACTGCAGGAGCTACCGTTCTATAACACCTTTTTCAAGACCACTCACCCGCCCATTATCGAATTGTCGGCTTTGCTGGCGGAACTCGCTCCGGCACCGTTCAACCATTTCTTCTATTGCAATTCGGGCTCGGAAGGCAACGACACGGTGCTGCGCATCGTGCATCAGTTCTGGCTTGCGCAAGATCGGCCGACGAAGAAAATTGTCATCTCGCGCCACAACGCTTATCACGGTTCGACCATTGCCGGCGCTACGCTGGGCGGCATGAGTTATATGCATGAGCAGATGCCGTCCAAAGTCGAAAATATTGTGCATATCAATCAGCCATACTGGTTCGGCGACGGAGGCGATCTCTCTCCCGCCGAGTTCGGCTTGCGTTGTGCCCAGGAACTTGAAACCAAGATCAAGGAAGTCGGTGCCGACAACGTCGCCGCATTTATCGGCGAGCCGTTCCAAGGCGCCGGCGGGGTGATTTTCCCGCCCGACACCTACTGGCCGGAAATCCAGCGCATCTGCCGTAAGTACGATGTATTGCTCTGCGCCGATGAAGTGATCGGCGGTTTCGGCCGCACCGGCCGTTGGTTTTCTCACCAGTATTTTGGCTTCGAACCGGATCTGATCACCCTGGCCAAGGGCTTGACCTCGGGGTACATCCCGATGGGCGCGGTGGGGATGCACGACCGCGTCGCACGGGTGATCAGCGAAAGCGGCGACTTCAACCACGGCCTGACTTATTCCGGGCACCCGGTTGCAGCCGCCGTGGCGATTGCCAACTTGAAGGTGCTGCGTGACGAGAGGGTCGTCGAGCGGGTGCGTAGCGACACCGGTCCTTATTTCCAGCAAGCGTTACGCGAGGCGCTGGACGCCAACCCCATCGTCGGCGAGATTGCCGGCGCCGGTTTGGTGGCCGGCATTCAGCTTGCCGAAGATAAAGCGACACGCAAGCGTTTCGCCAATGGCGGCGAGGTCGGCACGATTTGCCGTGATTTCTGTTTCGGCGGCAACTTGATCATGCGCGCGACCGGCGACCGGATGTTGCTTTCGCCGCCGCTGGTTATCACACATGTTGAAATCGACGAGTTGGTGGATAAAGCCACGCGGGCAATTGAACTCACCGCTGAAAAAATCGGCTTTGCCTAGCCGCGCTTTCCCGTAATTTAAATTCTTGAAATGGCCCGAGCGAAATTGCCGCGCTCGGGCCGTCGGTGGCTAGCGCATAATCATAGGTATCAGGCCGCCGAAGGCCGCTCGACGATACCGGGCCGGGTTGCGATACTGACCAGCGCCGTGACCGCTACGTTCAGCAGCAAGGCGACCAGCCCGACATTGAGATCTTTCAGCGGCTCCGGCAAGAACGGCATCAAGCCCCCTATGGTGCTGTGGGTCAAGGTGATTGCTGCCACGCTGCAGACACCTACCAGGATGCCGCCGAACGCGCCTTGCTTGGTGACCGGGTTGCGCCGCATCAAACTGCAGATCAAGGCGGGGAATAACTGCGTCACGAAGTTATAACCCATCAGCAACATCGCCACGATGGTGGCGCCGCCATGCAAGGTAAAACCGATCGCCACCAATGCAATAACCGGCACCAGCAAACGCGCGAGCCGGGCCACCGCTGCATCCGACGCGCCCTGTTGGGCGCAGCCGCGGTAGATATCGTTAGCCAGCAGTGTCGCGGCCGAAGTCAGGATCATCGAACCCGGTACCAGTGCGGTGAGCACGCCGGCCGCGCCGATCACGCCGACAAACCACGGATCGAAGGTCTGGATCGACAGTTTGAGCAAGGATAAATCGATATCGGGACCTTGCAGGCCGGGGATCTTCAAGCTGGCGGCAAAGCCGACAAAAAACACAAACAGCAAGATCAACTGATAAATCGGCAAGATCACCGCATTGCGGCGAAAGATTCGTTCGTCTTTGGCTGTGTAGAGCGAACCGAAGGTATGCGGCCACATAAAGAAGCCCAGGGCCGTCAACACCACGGTCGATTGGAACCAGATCACGCTGGCGCCTTTTGCCGGAAATGCCAGGAAGCCGGGCTTGGCCACATCGATGGCATGGAACATCGCACCCAAGCCGCCGTAATAATGAAACGGCAGGTAGATCCCGAGGAATACCGCGACTGCCAGAATCAGCACATCCTTGGCCACCGAATTCCACGCCGAACCGCGCACGCCGGACACCATCACGTAAGCCGTCACCACCGCAGCGCCGATCCAGATCGCCAGGGTCGGTGAAATGGTGCCGTACGAAGCAATCGAAACAATGATGCCCAAGCCTTTCATCTGCAGCACCAGATACGGTATCAGCGCGATCACACCCACCACCGCGACCAGGAAACCCAACGCCCGGCTATCGTACTTGCGCGAGAAATAATGCGGTTGCGAGATCAGCCGTTCCTTCTTGGCATAGCGCCAGATGGGGGGCAGCATCCAGTACGAGATGATATAGGCCAGCGTACCGTAGGCCAGAATGTAATAAACCGGCGCGCCTTTGCCATAAGCGAAACCGCTGCCACCGAGGAAGGTGAAGGTGGTATAGATCTCGCCCGCCATCAGCAGGAACACGATGGCGGTACCGAAACTGCGTCCGCCCACGGTCCACTGCTCCAGGTTCATATCCCGTCCATGGCGAGCCCGCACACCGAGCAGCAGCGCAAACGCCGCCACCACGAAAATAATGACCAGGGCGATATTCATGGGTGTACCTCAGGCGTATCTTCCGCCGTGCGATTGGCCGGATCGAAGAAATAGATGATGCCCATCACCACCGCGCTAAGCACAATCCACAATACCAGCCAGGCCAGCACCAGCGGCATGCCAAGCACGAGGGGCTCGACCCGGTTCAGGAACGGCACCCCCGCCAGCATGCCGAGGAACGGCAACACAGCGAGCCATCGAATCGACATACAAGGAATCTCCTTTTGAGACAGGGCGTTGACGCGCGCCTCGCCCGCTTGTTAGCGTCCGACTGTATGCCCGATGCCCGCGCCGTGTAAATAAAGAAAATAACCCG
>JAMFSV010000210.1 GCA_026225455.1 Burkholderiales bacterium
CGTCGCCCGGATGCACCACCGCCAGCACCGTGGTAAGCAAGGCCTGAGTCGCCCCCGCCGTGACCGTGATCTCGTGCTCGGCGTCATAACGATAGCCATACAGCGCCTCGATCTTGCTGGCAATGGCCGTGCGTAAGGCCGGCACTCCCGCCATCGGCGGATACTGGTTGTGGCCCGAGCGCATCGCCTCGGTCACGGCATCGACAATGGCCGGGTCGCAATTGAAATCGGGGAAACCTTGGCCGAGGTTGACGGCGCCTTTTTGTGCCGCGAGCGCCGACATCACGCTGAAAATCGTGGTGCCGACATTGGGCAGGCGAGAATTCAATAAAGGGGTAGCGGGATGGGGTGCGTTCATGGCTGCGTCAATAAGGGGGGGAGCCGGCGGAATGACGATTGTAATCGAGTCTGAGTTTTTGCTGCACTCGCAGGTGCGCTGTGCTTACACGTCGGCGCTGGCGGCGAGACCGCAGGCTGCGACGAAACTGGCGGGCACCCCGATCTTGAAACCAAAATCGCGGGCGGTGCGGCGCGACAATTTGAGCAGAGCCCGGTCTTTCGACACCAACCAGTCGGCGCGTGCCGCTTGCGCCAGTTCCAGAAACTTCTGGTCGTCCCGGTCCCGGCACTTGGGCAATACCGCTTGAGTGTCCTGCGCGACCCACTCCAGCGGCTGCGACAGCCGGCTCACGCGGGCCAGCGCCTGTTCGCGGTCGATCGCGCGGTGAGCGAATTGCGGGTAGTCCAGCACGTAGGTCAATTCGGCCAGACAGCGCGCATCGATCAACGCGCGCAGGCGCCCGGACTCAAGCGCGGCGACGATAGGGCGCGATACCGGGTCGTCGAAGACCAGAATGTCGATCCAGATATTTGAATCGAGAATCACACGGCAGGCAGGCCAGTCAAGGTTTTCGGCGGATTCGGCGAAATCTGGCCGGGCGGCGGAATTTGAATCGGTCACGGAGTCGGGCACCATTCGTTAGAATAAAGGCTTATTCGTTTTGCGGACCTCTATGATAATCGTACTCTCGCCGGCCAAATCGCTCGATTACGAGACGCCGGCACCGGTCAAGCATCACACCTTGCCCGACTTTGTGCCGGATTCGGCTGAACTGATCGCCGCACTCCGTACCTTGAGTCCGCCGCAGATCGCCGATTTGATGAAAATCTCCGACCCTTTGGCGCAACTGAACTTCGAGCGTTACGCCAGTTGGGTCGAAGAATTCGACAGCACCAATGCCAAGCAGGCTATTTTTGCCTTCAACGGCGACGTGTACGAGGGGCTGAATGCCTCCACCTTGCCGGAACCGGCACTGAAATACGCGCAAAACCATATCCGTATCCTGTCCGGTTTGTATGGTTTACTCAAACCGCTGGACCTGATGCAGCCGTATCGCCTCGAAATGGGGACACGTTTCCAGAATGCCCGCGGCCGCGATTTGTATGGCTTTTGGGGCGAGCGCCTGACGCATGCGCTGAATACTCAACTGGCGGCCAAAGGGGGGCCGCGTCCGGTGCTGGTGAATCTGGCATCGGAGGAATATTTCAAATCGGTCAAACCCAAATTGCTGACGGTGCCGGTCGTGACGCCGGTATTTGAGGACTGGAAAAATGGCCGGTATAAAATCATCAGCTTTTACGCCAAGCGCGCGCGCGGCCTGATGGCACGTTACGCTGCGGTGAATCAAATTGCCGATGCGCGCGATTTACTCGGCTTCGATAGCGAAGGTTATGTTTTCGATGCGGAAATTTCAAACCCGTCGAGCTGGATTTTTCGCCGCCGCCTCGAATGAGGGGCTATGTTGCACCGTCCGCCGGTCGACCCGCAGCGGGTGCCGCCGGGTACGGCCGGTTGATTTTTGATTGACTACTACGCTTGAGCCGCAGGCACAACCTGCTCCGGCTCAAGCGGCTTACATCCCTTTATCCAAGGTTATGCAATGAATACCTCTACCGCCGTCAGCCCAGCGCTGCGCATTACCAGCCAGTTCGATGCCGGTGCCATCGAAGTTTTATCGTGCGAAAACCCAGGCGCGATCAGCCTGAAAATCCGCCCCGATACCCAGGCCGAGTTCGCCCAATGGTTTTATTTCCGCCTCACCGGCGCGGCCGGCCAGGCTTGCCGGATCACTTTCGAAAATGCCGCGGAATGCGCGTTTGCCGAAGGTTGGCGCGGTTATCAGGCGGTGGCCAGTTATGACAAGCAGCACTGGTTTCGCGTGCCGACATCCTACGACGGCCGGGTCATGACGATTCAACATCAACCCGAACATGCCAGTATTTATTATGCGTATTTCGAGCCCTACAGCGAAGAGCGTCATACCACTTGGCTGGGATCGCTGCAGCATCTGCCGGGCGTCACGCTGACGGATCTCGGTGCGACGGTGCAGGGCCGGCCGATGACAGTGGTCACGGTAGGAACCCCCGCGCCGGCCAAAGCGCGCATCTGGATTATCGCGCGCCAGCATCCCGGCGAGACCATGGCGGAATGGTTTGCCGAAGGTTTGCTCAAACGTTTGACCGGGCAAGGCGATTGGGCGGGCGACCCGGTGGTGACGCGTTTGCGCGAGCAGGCGGTGTTGTATATCGTGCCGAATATGAATCCCGACGGTGCGGCACTGGGCAATTTACGCACCAATGCCCGCGGCGCCAATTTAAATCGCGAGTGGATGCAGCCCGATGCCCAGCGCAGCCCGGAAGTGTTGCTGGTGCGCGATGCGATCCATGCGGCCGGGTGCGACATGTTCTTCGACATTCACGGCGACGAAGCATTGCCTTACGTGTTTGTCGCCGGCAGCGAAATGTTGCCGAACTTCGATGAGCGCCAGAAGCGTGAACAAAGTGCTTTCGTCGATTTCTTCCGCGGGGTCAGCCCCGATTTTCAGACGAAGTACGGTTATTCCAGCGACAAGTATCGCGTCGACGCACTTAAGCTGGCGTCGAAATATATCAGCCACACCTTCGCCTGTTTGTCGCTGACGCTGGAAATGCCGTTCAAGGACAACGCCAATTTGCCGGAACCCGTCAGCGGCTGGAACGGTGCGCGCAGCGCGGCATTGGGCGCCGCGATGTTGGGTGCGGTGTTGCGCCAGATCGAGACGTTTGGTGTGGGACAGACCGAGGCGGCTGCGTCGGTTTAAATACAAATTTTTGAGCGTGCCTTGATAAACCGGACGGAGGATTTTCCGGTTTATTTTTGTTCAAGGGGTAACCCGTTCACGGGGCACTACTTTGTAACTCAAGGTGAAACCTCGTGACACATAAATTGTTAGCGGAAGATGACTGTCGTAGGGCAAAAAAAGGTCGCTACGGGTTTTGCCGTATTGTCTGCTTTTTAAATTGAATTCTCGGAAATCAGAAACCTGAATCCACTTCTGGGTGGTAACAGGGTTCGGCGCGCATGGCATCATGGGAAAACCTAGAGACCCAATACTTAGAACGTAATACGTCCCGCCGGAATTTGACTCCCCTTGTGGATTAACCTTTGGATCAAAATAACCTAAATAGACGGCGGCATCATTGCAACTTCGAAAGGTCACAAGTTTTCCCGCCGTCAATTGGATTTTTAGACGACTTTCATCTTTTTCATGCGGTAATTGAATCTCAATGCGTTGCAGGAAAGACAGATCAAAGGATGGAAGCGGCAGTAAGTCCTGTTCCGCCTGGTTAGACTCCTGTTGCGGTACGCTCGTGGCTTGGGTGCTGGTCAACGATGCCGTGGCGCAGGATGCCAGACCCACGAGGCATAAGCCTGCGACGGTGACTATACCGATATTCCGATGCATTTATATTCCCGATTTTTGAGTGAGTCCGGGCAGGAAGTGACCTGACACCGATCATCGTGCGGGGCGTTCACTCAATATATAAGGCGGGATATTTACCAGACTAAAGCGGATGCATGGGTTGGCCGTGCCACAAGCACGGCGGACCGCCCGGGCGTATCCGGGGCCAGTCCGACATGCTGTTCTTGCCGCCAATGCCGTTCAGTTGCTTTTAACCGTGCTCGGCGGGGTTTTCTTGGCGGTCGTGGCTTTCGCCGCAGTGCCGGCGCCATGCACCGTGCTCTTGCTTGGGCTGGTGCTCGGCGTCTTGCTGCCTTTGCTGCTCTTGGCGCCGTGCGCGCCATGGCTATTCTTGCCGCCCTTGCCATGGCGCTTGCCGTGACTGCCGGCAGCGACGGCGGGCGGGATCGGATCGTTGTAGGAGAACGCCAGCAGCTTGTTCTCGAAAAAGCCGCATTTGAATTTCAGTGGATCTTGTTCGTCGTGTCCGGTTTTACGAAAACCCAGGCCGTCGACGGTGACAATGGTGTCGACTTTGATTCTCTGTTTGCTATTGTCGAACGCGTCATTCCAGGGCTGCACGGTCGCATGCTGGTCGTCCAGCGCGTTGTCGGCAAAATCGGCGTGATCGTAGAAGCTTGAGGTGCTGACAACGAATACGGCGTGCGCGGCACAGTCGGCCACGAGCGGGTCCGCGTGTTGCTCGGCAATGTATTTTTCAACCAGGCTGTCATGTTGTTCAAGCTGGTCTGCGGACGCCGGTGCCGCGGCCAAGAGGAGAAAAATGGGGGACAGCAAGGCGGCTAGGAGCTGCCGCCGGAACGACATATAAATGCGGGGCATCGAATAGAAATCTGAGCTGATCAGGTTGGTCAGAGACCTGATGGGTAGAGGAAGTTCAATCTTAACGTAAAACATGAGGTTGTCACGACACAGGCCTCAGAAAAGCTTAAGCGGAAACCCTTGGGTGATCGATGCCGCGGTGGGAGCGTCGCAGGCACGCGGCGACACCGATCCTGATCCTGGTGTCCTGTTCCGCCAATTGGTTCGATATGAAAGCGCCCATCAAACAATTGACGGAACAGGACGCTAGTTTTTTTCGCTCAATGCGGGCCGCGCCAATGTGTCGGACACTGTTGCCGGCAATGGTTCGAGCATCGCAGTCGACAGGATGTCGGGTGCCGGGCAAGTGGATTTTTTGACGCGATAGCGGGTTTGGGGTTCTGCCGCCAGTAACCAGGGCACAGGGTCATTCACCGGTTTGCCGGCCGGTACGGGGCAGGGTGGCGCCAGCGCCGGCGAGGCGCTGCGCAATACATTCAAATCATTGAATTGCCAGCCGTTATAGATGGCGACCGCGGCCGCGCGGTTGGTGGCGCCCAACAGCCTGAAGATGCTGGAAAGATGGATCTTGACCGTACCTTCGCTAATGCCGAGGGCGCGGGCAATGATCTTGTTGGTATTGCCCAGATGGACCAGGCGCATGATTTGATGCTGGCGCGGTGACAGCGGCGACGGACCATCGAGGTTGCGGCGGCGGGGCAGCATGGCGCCCCCGGTTCCCACTTCGAGATTGCGTGGCGGATAAGCCGGGGTGTCGGGCAAACCGATATCGAGTGCGCGTGCCGGTACGTAGTGTCCGCCGAGCAGTACCAATTCAAACGCACGCACGATCAGGCGCGGCGCCAAGTCGCGTGGAATCACACCGAGCACACCGGCATGCATGAAGGCCGCCACCGCGTCGGCTTGCGCATCGTCGACCAATACGGCTGCCGGCAGCTTGGGATGGGCGTGCAGAAAAAGCGCAAGATCGTGGGTTTGCATGGGCGGGCTTTGCCAGTCGATCACCAGCAGATCCGGATTGGCCCGTGCCATGACCAGCTCTGCCTGGCGCCAATCGCGTGCATCAAGTGCCGTAGCCTGCCGGTTAACCTGACGCAATAGGGCCTTCAGCCCTTCGCGCCGCTCGGATAGTTCGTGTAATACGCAAAAAATCATGGTGCCATCCCCTGGTTGCTGCTCGACTTGATAACGTGGAGTGACAGCAGGGGCTCGCCGCGGCTCTAGTGTCCGATCGCGTCCGCGCTGTCGAGAGCATGATGACAAGATAGGCTGTCGGACGCGGCCTGTCCGAAAGTCATATAGGACGGATGGATGGGGGTTCTAGCCTGATTTGAGGCTGAAATACAGAAAAATCCGAATCCGGCCCGTGATCGCGATGAGGCCGGAGCGGAAGTCAATTAATGGAAGTGCGGCTGCACCGGTTCGGCATCATCCGGCATTTCCGCATGGACGATTTCTCCCAGCGGATCGAGATACAACGGCACACCGCAGTCATCGCAATATTCGGGTTCGAAGCAGCCCTGATGTTTGCGAATCTCGGTAATGCCGGTTTCTTTCAGCAAGGCGATGACGGCATCGAGCGGGTCGACTTCATTCTCCAGCGGGTCCGGCGGCGTACCGGTTTCGCCGTTCTCGTGGCCGTAGAGCGGCCAGATCACGCCGTATAACACGTCGTTGCTGCCGCGCCGGGTAAAACCGATACGATATTCGTCGATCCGGCGTTCGCCGAAACCGCCGACCACGGCGCGCAGCTCGGCCGGCGTGGTGGTGAGAATATCCTGCAAATAACGCACGGCTGTACGCACGGTATGGGGCCGCACACGTTCATCGGCGTCGCGGCAGGCCGAATAATAGGCATCAGGCAGCAGGCATTCAAATTCGCAACCGGGAAATACCGCGGCCAGATTGGCGCCGCCCTGAACCTTCCATTGTTCGAGGCAGGTTTCGCGTGCGATTTTGTGGCCCTCGTGTTCTTCCTGCCAGCGAAACAGTGGAGCCCCGGCGGGACTGGCCACCACCGCCAGGATAAAGCGCGGGTCGGCGAGTATCGGCGCGGTTTCCGGCATGCCGCTCAGATTGAGTTTGGCATTTTGTCCGCTGAGCGCGGCTTGCGACAGCGCTTGCGTCAGGCGCGCAACCTCGACATGGTGGCGCGGCAATTGGTCGATGCTGTACAAAAACGGGGAGAGTGCGACCCGGGTGTCGGCCGCCAATACATGTGCTTGCAAATGTGCCGACAAGGCCAGCGCGACATCGTCGCGCAATTGTCCCGAAGGAATCGCGTAGCGGGTCCAGGCCAGCACCGGCGCCGCGATCAGCAGGGTCTGCCAGGGCGCGTCATGGTGCGGTAGCTCCAGGGCCTCGCTGGCGGTTTCGGTCTGATCGGCCAGGACGCCGTAACTTTCGGGATGATGTTGCTGCAAATGATCGAGCGCCGTATCCAGCGTCGGCTGGTTGCCGGCCCGCAAGATCTTGGCCAGCAGCGCATCGATCCGGTTTTCCCAGAAGCGGTCTTCGGTGCGGCTGCCCGAGGCGGACAGCGACAGCGAGAGTTCGACCAGCTTTTCAGCATCGGGGGGAAGACGTTTGGCGATTCGCGAGCGCATAAATGTGATGCCTGGATGAAATGGTGCACAGAACCTGGCATTTTAGCCCCTCTTGTGAGGTTGGCGGGGGATATCGGTTTGTTTGCCGCTAAATGGCCTTTCTTGGATGGTCAGGGTGCATTTTGTAGGGAAATGAGCCCAGTATTGCCTTCGGCGCGACTGAAATCAATGGGATATGTTTCTGGCTTGATCCGGTACGGGTCGCATACAACGATGGTTTCAGTGCACAAAACGCTGCGTGAATTGCTTGAGGTGGTTGAAGCCAATGCAGAGTTGATAGTGGGAGCGTGGAATGAGTTCTTCGATGATTAAAGCTGTTGCTGTCGCCTTCGACGAAAACAGTATGTTTGTCAGCCTATCTGACGGCCGATTGCTGGGAATTCCGCTAGCGTGGTTCCCACGGCTGCTGCATGCTACCCAAGAGCAGCGGCAAGAGTACTGCATCAGCACGCGTGGCCTGCATTGGGAGGCGCTTGACGAAGATATTTCGGTGGCGGGCCTATTGGCCGGTCAGGGCGATATGACTCATCGTCCGGCTCACGCGGCGTAAGGTAATCTAGCGAATGCCGTTTCAAAGAGGCATTGCGTGGGACACAAAAAAACAAAGGGCCCGGCAAGCTAACGCTGCCGGGCCCTTTTCATACCGCGCCGAAGCGCGGTATGTAGCCTTTTTACCCAATCAAACCGTTGCAACCAAACTTAAGCCGCCAGCAGCGACCGCAACACAAACGGCAAGATCCCGCCGTGCTTGTAGTAGTCCACTTCGATCGGCGTATCGATACGCAGCAGTACCGGCACCTTCTGCGAGCTGCCGTCCTTGCGATGGATCACCAGGGTGATTTCCTGTTGCGGCTTGACGTCGCCGTCGAGCACGATGTCGAAGGTTTCTTCGCCGGTGATCTTCAGCGATTGGGCGCTGTCGCTACCTTTGAATTGCAAGGGCAACACACCCATGCCGACCAGGTTGGAACGGTGGATACGCTCGAAGCTGCGTGCGATCACGGCTTTCACGCCCAACAATTGCGTGCCCTTGGCGGCCCAGTCGCGTGAGCTGCCGGTGCCGTATTCTTCGCCGCCGAAAACCACGGTCGGGGTGCCGGCGTCGACGTACTTCATCGCTGCGTCATAGATCGACAATTCTTCGCCGCTGGGCTGGTGACTCGTGATGCCGCCTTCGATGCGGGTGCCGTCTTTGCTCAACGGCACCATCAAGTTCTTGATCCGCACGTTGGCAAAGGTGCCGCGCATCATCACTTCATGGTTGCCGCGGCGTGAACCGTAGCTGTTGAAATCGGCTTTCTGCACCCCGTTGGCCTTGAGCCAGACGCCGGCCGGTGACGATTCCTTGATCGAACCGGCAGGCGAGATATGGTCGGTGGTCACGGAGTCGCCGAAGATGCCGAGGGCGCGCGCGCCGTTGACGGGCGGAATGCTGTCGGCCGGGGTCATGCTGAACGCCTTGCCGAAGAACGGCGGCTCGGCGATGTAGGTCGATTTCGGCCAGTCGTAGACTTCGCCGGTTTCGCCTTCGATCTTGCTCCACAGGTCGCCCTTCTTGGTCAGTTCGGCATAGTTTGCCTTGAACACTTTCGAGTCGAGGGCAAACTTCATCAGTTTCTGGATTTCTTCGCTGGTCGGCCAGATGTCGCCCAGGTAGATGTCCTTGCCGTTCTTACCCTTGCCGACCGGTTCCGTCATCAGGTCGCGCGTGACATTGCCGGCGATCGCGTAAGCCACCACCAGCGGCGGCGAAGCCAGGAAGTTGGCGCGGATGTTCGGGTGAATCCGGGCTTCGAAGTTGCGGTTGCCCGACAACACGGCGGCGGCCACGATGTCGTTTTTGCTGATCGCTTCGTTGAGTTCCGGGGTCAGGTCGCCGGCGTTGCCGATACAGGTGGTGCAACCGTAGGCGGTGATGCCGAAGCCCAGTTGCTCAAGGTAGGGCAAGAGGCCTGCGGCGGTCAGGTATTCGGTCACGACACGCGAGCCTGGGGCCAGCGAGGTCTTGATATGCGGCGCCACGGTCAGGCCGGCGGCTACCGCTTTTTTCGCCAACAGGCCGGCCGCGAGCAGCACGCTCGGGTTGGAGGTGTTGGTGCACGAGGTGATGGCGGCGATCAGGATGTCGCCATTTTTCACCGAGACGCCGTCGGTGGTGGTGTAAGCCTGGTCCAGTTGCTCGGCTTTCTTCGAGAAACCGTTTTCGGCGACCGGCTTGGAGAACAGGTCGGCGAAGGTGCTTTTCACATGACCGATTTCGATCCGGTCTCGCGGCCGTTTCGGACCTGCCAGCGACGGGGTCACCGAACCCAGGTCCAGCGTGACCACATTGGTGTAGTCGATCTGGCCGGCCTTGGGGATACCGTACAAGCCTTGTTCCTTGAAATAGTTCTGGAACGCAGCGATCTCGTCCTTGGTGCGGCCGGTGCCCTTGAAGTAGTCGATGGTTTTGTCGTCGACCGGGAAGAAGCCCATGGTAGCGCCGTATTCCGGAGCCATATTGCCGATGGTGGCGCGATCCGGCAGGGTCAACGAGGCGGTGCCCTCGCCGAAGA
>JAMFSV010000211.1 GCA_026225455.1 Burkholderiales bacterium
CGCCCATCGACGGCGTGGTGTATTCAACGCTGTTGCCGGCTTGCGACCAGTTACGCCCACGTACCAGGGTGGCGATAGCATATGATTGCATCAGTTGTGGATCCAGATCCCAGCTATCCTGCTGGATTTCGGCGGCGCCATCGTAACCGAGCTTTAACGTACCGTATGTGTCGTTGGTCAAGCCGACGCGGGCTTCACGTCCGAATAGCGAGCCGTTGTTGTAGTTGCCATTCTCCAGATTCAAACCCATTTCCATCTTGAAGATGGCTTTGGTGCCGTTACCGAGATCCTCGGCTCCTTTCAAACCGAATTCGGATTCGCCCCAATCGCCGCTTTCCGCACTGATGCGACTGCCTGCGGGCAAACCGTTCTGGTATTGAAAACCGGTATCAAGTCGGCCGTACATGGTGACACTACTCTGCGCATAGGCCGCGACGGACCCCATGCATAGCAACGTGGCAATGATGGTCTTTTTCATTAGCTCTCCTAATTGGCTTACTATTTTTTTTCGGTGCACCGGCCGCCGGAATGGTTCGGTGTCTTCGGCAAGCCGGTCAATACCGCTATGCGGCATCAAGCTCAGGATAGCGAGGTAAGGCTCATGGGAACAAGATGTCCAATCTGCCAGGGTAATTCCGGCATTGCGCGGCGCGCCACATTGTGGATACGTAGCAGATTTGATATTTTTCTGATAAAAAATAAAAATTATAAAAAAATCAAAGACTTATATCTAACGCCGAGACTTTCATAAATTAAAATTTACTTTCTTTGGTTAAATCAAGACCGCTTTTTTGGATGCTTACGCCTGGGTTACTGAAATCTTCCCAAAATGTGAATCAAGCAAAAAAACGTGGAAATAATTTAATCTTTTTGTCGTGGTGGGGTAGCGACGAAACAAGAGGGGATACCTGAGGTAAACAGACATCGGTAGAGTTTCTGCTGAAGTTTTCTCGACCAAGAATCTAATTTTATCTTGATTCGACCAGGAATACCTGCAAAGGAAACGCAGATCCGCCTCGGTCGCTGGATGGCCGAATTCCCAGCGTGTCGCCCCAGATGCGGTCCTCGATCTGCTTCGTTCTTTATTAAGTCTTATTACGGATAAATCAATGAAATTACCCTGAGACTGGACTTGTCGCAGAAACTTGATTTTTTCGCGTGAGCAAGTTCTTGTACTATGGAACTTATCCATCTGTAGCGTACTAAAGATTCCCCGTCACAGCGGATTCCCGCTCGGCTCGGTGCAGCACGCTCGCCATCTCCTGTCGAACGCTGAACTTTGACTGAGCAGGCACCCGCCATACAACGAGCCGGCTGATGACCTTCAGGGATAATTCGAAATGATGTCGTTCCGTCGGCTTATACTGCTCGCCGTAGCGTGCTTGAACGACATCGATGCCTGGGCGGCGTGCTCTCGACCTATCATCGTTCCGGCGTCGCAGATAGGCATGATGGTCAGCATCAGCAAAGATGGCGGGCACGTTTCCGGCATCTATCCCGACCTTCTCCGCACCTATGGCGGCACGGCGGGATGTACATTTCTGTTTCCCGTCATCCCGCGCTTGCGTGCGGAAAAAATGGTCGAAGCCGGCCGCGCCGACGTTTTCCTGGGTGCCGTCCAGTTGCCGACGCGCGACGCCTGGGGCGGGATGTGACCTATAGCAAACTCAACGACATTCCACCCGCCGTGACAGGCGTCTATATTTCAAGCCATCTGAATCCGGGCGACGCGGCTCAAGTCAAAGCCATTCTGGTGTCGATACGCGAGCATCATGAACTGCTGACACAAATGCACGCGGCATTTTCCGCGGCGGAGATGGTGACTTATTATGATCTGCGGGCGAGGTAGCGCTCAGCCTGGTAAGCCAAACGACAAGCAACGTCATGGTGTCTCAATCGTCTGCGTCAGATGATTTTGCAGAAAATCGATAAAAACCCGAACCTTCGCGGACAGGTGTAGCCGTTGCGGGAAAATCGCGTAGATGTCGGCGTTGGGCAGTGTCCAATCCTCCAGGACTCGCGCGAGACGACCACGGTCGATAAAAGACTGCACGTCCCATTTTGAACGCACCAAGATACCCTCGCCTTCCAGTGCCCAGTTCAACGTGGCTTCGCCGTCGTTGCTGCTCAACACACCGTGCACCTTCACGGTTTCCTGGCGCCGCCCTTTGGTAAAGTGCCAGGTACCGTAGGCGGAGTCATTTTCCCGCAACACCAAACATGCATGTTGGCGCAAATCCGACGGTAATGCGGGGATGCCCGCTCGAGCTAAATAGTCTGGGGAGGCGCACACCCATCGCTGGTTCGAGATCAGCATCCGCGCGATCATGCGTTGATCGGGCAAAGTGCCAAATCGAATGCCGACATCGAAGGCCGACTCCGCCAAATTCATCGGGCGGTCGGTCAAGTCCAACTGGACCTCGACCTCCGGATATCTACGACGAAATGCCGAAATCGCAGGTGCAATATAGCGCCGCCCAAAGCCGAAAGTCGCATTCACCTTCAGCAGCCCGCGCGGTACATCGCGACTGCTTGACACGGTACGCTCCATCTCCTGGATCTGCTCAAGCAACTGCGATCCCGTCGCGAGATAGATTTCTCCTTCCTGAGTCATCGCAATTCGGCGTGTAGTACGTGTAAGAAGTCGTACACCCAAGCGCTTTTCGAGCAGCAGAAGCTTTTTGCTGACAGCCGGCGGCGTCACCCCAATCTCTCTTGCCAGCGCGGACAGGCTTCCCTGCTTGACCAGACGGATGAAAAATTCCAAGTCGGATATCGCGTTCATTATTAACTTTTAGTACAGAGTAGATTAATTATCTATTCATTATCGATCATTGATTACCGAATTACACTGTTTACCCATAAAGAAAGCCGCGAATCTGAAAACACGCGGGTCCGAGACATGCATTGAGGAAATCATGCCGAATACGCTTTATCAAAAACTGGTGGCAAGCCACACGGTTTCGCGGGTCGACGAGCAGCACGTCGTGCTCTACGCCGACTTTCACATCATGAACGAATACACCAGCCCGCAGGCATTCGCCGGACTGGACCAGCGTGGGGTCGGCGTGCGCCGGCCCAAGCAGCAAATGGGTGTGGTAAGTCATGTCATTCCCACACGCGCGGGGCCGGTGGCGGGCCGCACCATCACCATCGAGGCGGCCGCGAGTCAGGCCGCGAACTTCACCAGAAATTGTCTGAAGCATGGCATTCACTTGTTCGACGTGAACGATCCTGAACAGGGTATCGAGCATGTGGTGGCCCCCGAACGAGGCTTGGTACGCCCTGGGATGGTGATCCTCTGCGGCGATAGCCACACCACTACCTACGGTGCCTTGGGTGCTTTGGGCTTTGGCATCGGTACCTCGGAAGTGGAACACGTTCTTGCGACACAAACCCTGGTCTATCGTGTCGCCAAAAACATGCGCATCCGTATAGATGGGCAGTTGGCGGCCGGCACCACCGCCAAGGATCTGGTGCTGTACGTAATCAGCAAGATCAGCGCCCAGGGCGCGCGAGGGATGGCGGTTGAATACTGCGGATCCGCCATCGACGCACTCTCGGCGGAGGCACGCATGACCGTGTGCAATATGACGGTCGAAGCAGGTGCGCGTGCCGCGCTGATCGCACCGGATGACACCACGGTCGACTACGTGGCCAAGCGGATCAAAGGTTTGGCCGCCGCGGAACTTGCGCAAGCCATTACCGCCTGGCGCGATCTGGCCTCGGACGCGGATGCCATATTCGACATCGAGCACGCCTTCGACGCGACCCATGTCGCACCCTTCGTGACCTGGGGTACCAGCCCCGACCAGGCCATTTCGATTGCAGATGTGATACCCGCCAGTCCTGCCGAGAGCACCTCTGCCGCGAATGCGTCCAAAGCACTTGACTATATGGGCCTCGAAGCCGGCATGAGTATGGAAGGGCTCAAAATCGACCACGTTTTTATCGGGTCCTGCACCAACGCACGCATCGAGGATCTGCGTTCCGTCGCTCGGCTGGTCGAGGGGCATACCGTCGCACGGTCCGTGCGCGCCATGGTCGTGCCCGGCTCCGGTCGAGTCCGCGACCAGGCGGAGCGCGAGGGTTTGGCCGCCATCTTCATCGAGGCGGGTTTTGAGTGGCGCCAACCCGGCTGTTCCATGTGCCTGGCCATGAACGACGATGTGCTGAAGCCCGGCGAGCGATGTGCATCGACCACCAACCGGAACTTTGAAGGGCGGCAAGGACGCGGCGCACGCACTCATCTTATGAGCCCGGTGATGGCTGCCGCGGCCGCTCTCGCCGGCAAAATCGTCGACATCCGCAAGGAATTTGAGCATGTTTAACGACAAAACGATCGAAGCAAAACCATCCGCGATCATTACGGGAATAGCCGCGCCATTGCCTTTCGATAATCTGGATACGGATCAGATAATGCCCAAGCAATTTTTGCTGGGCATCGACAAATCGGGGCTCGCCAAAGGCGTTTTCCACGACATGCGATTCGACGAAACGGCTACACCGCGGCAGGATTTTGTCCTGAACCATCCGCAGTTTCGCAACGCCACCATTTTAGTCACCGGATCGAATTTCGGCTGCGGCTCGAGTCGCGAGCATGCTGTTTGGGGATTGCAGCAGGCCGGCTTCAAAGCTGTTATCGCTTCGAGCTTCGGCGAAATCTTCTATTTCAATTCCATTGCCAACGGCTTATTAGCGTTGATCATGGACGAGTCTGTGGTGGCACAGCTTCTCAAGTGCGCAAACAACGCCGGCACATTCTCCATCGATGTGGCCAATCAATGCATCGAGACAGACCTCGGCGAGCGCTTCCCTTTTGCGCTGCCTGATCGGCAAAGACGGATGTTTCTTGAGGGTCTGGACCAGATTGGCTTGACGCTGAAGGAAGGCGATGCAATCGACCAGTTCGAGCAACAGCATTTTCGGCATCACCCTTGGATGAAGATCGATCTGCCGGAGCAAAGCGTCCTTTAACCAAAACTATAACGCGAACCCTACAGAGATATGGTGCGTTGACAAAGACCTGAACAGCGGTGTGGCGAACCTATGCCGCGTAGGAGACAAGCATGGAAAATTATTCTGCGCCGGTTGAGCCGGCGTCCATTAACAGCACTTCCGTCGAAACTTTGGAGCTTGAGACACGGACCATCGGGAAAGCCTTCCGAAGAATCGTGCCATTCATCATCGCGCTCTATTTTCTTAGTTTTCTGAACCGTGTCAACGTAGGCTTTGCGGGTCTGACAATGAACCGGGACATTGGGCTGAGCCCCGCGACGTTTGGCATCGGGGCCGGGATTTTTTTTGCCGGCTACATTGTTTGCGGCATGCCTTCGAATCTGGCGCTACAACGCGTCGGCGCGCGTCGATGGATCGCCTTGCTGATGGTAGTCTGGGGTACCTTGTCCGCGGCCACCGCATTTTCCGTCGGCCCCTACAGCTTTTATGCGCTGCGCTTTGGTCTGGGACTTGCGGAGGCCGGTTTTTTTCCCGGGATTATTCTTTATCTGAGCTACTGGTTTCCAAGCCGGCATAGAGCGTTCGTCACCGCCATTTTCATGGCGGCCGCCCCTTTATCGAATATGATAGGTTCACCCATCTCAGGCGCCATCATGGGGATGGAAGGCGTGCGAGGATTGCACGGATGGCAATGGCTGTTTATCCTGGAAGCGGCCCCGACCGTCGTGCTGGGAGTCGTTGCATTCTTCTATTTGGCCGATAAACCGAGCGATGCCCGCTGGCTGAAAAACGACGAAAAACGCTGGCTCAACGCGGCAATGGATCAAGAGCGGCGCGCCCGCCCGGACAGCGACAGCGACAGCACCAGCGTTTGGGATGCGATCAAGAATCCACGGGTACTGATGCTGTCCCTCACCTATGCAGGTACCTCCACGGGACTTTACGCCATAGGGATTTGGGCGCCGATGATGATGAGCCGCTTTGGCTACTCTTATTTCGAACTGGGTGTGATTAATGCCCTGCCCAATTTGATTGCCGTTGTCGGCATGATTTTATGGGCCAGGAGCTCCGACAAAACCGGCGAACGCCGAAAACATGTTGCAATCGCCTGCTTTGCGGGGGCTATCGGCATGTTGCTGGCTGGACAGGCGAGCACAATCGTACTGCTCATTGTGGGCTTGTCTATCGCGAATTTTGGGGTGAATGCTGCTAAACCGCCTCTGTGGAGCATGCCAACGCTGTTCCTCTCCGGATCGGCCGCGGCTGCCGGGATTGCCATCATCAACGCGATGGGAAGCCTGATCGGAGGCACTTTCGGCCCCATGGTAATCGGAAAATTGCGTGGCATCAGCGGCGACTTCTCGCTCGGATTGTATTTCGTGAGCGCCACGATGTTGATCTCCGCCATCATCGCTTTCGGCCTGCGTAGCCGAACGGTTCAACCGATCGGCGTTTGATGGCGCTGCCGTCGCAGGCGAGCGGCGACATTTAAAAGCGCGCCCGCGCCGACGCGGCTCGAAGCAGTCCGGCTCCATCTCCAGACCGCCCGACCGCGCAGCGCCCGACGCCCGGCCTCAGGCCGGGCGCGCCGCGCGCGATTTCACGCGGGTCGACCCGGTGCTCCGGTGCACCGCATGCACCGGCGCGTGAGCTTGGCACTCGCGGGCCTCGGCCTCACGCGCCATATGCTCACGACTCCAATGTTCCAGCAGGATGCGCGTTTGCTCGCGCATGGCGGCCTTGAGCATTTCGCCTTTTTCCGCATCGATCTCTTTCCAGCCCAGCATGGTGAAGGAGGTGCGCTGCGCCACGTGAAAAATCAGCAATTGCCCATACAAGGTGAGCGTGCGGATGCGCGTCATCGGATCGTCGGACGGGGTGCCCGTAATGCGCCCCAGCAGTTGCGCGCCGACTTCATTTAGCGGTTGGCGCACGCGCCGCGTGAGGATCTCCGAGGCAATGCCGTGTTCCTGCCCGGCGGCCTGTTCACGCGCAAAAAACAAGCGGTGGTTGAGCCCGCATGACTTGGCGAACATGTGGTCCGCCATGGTATCCAGAATGTGCAGGAAGGCGTCGCTCAGCTCCGCTATCCCGGCCTTGCCGCTCAACAACTCATTGGCGCGCGCGACCGCCGGGGCGAAAGACGACCACGCTCTGTCGGCGATATGTTCCGCGCAGGCGCGCAGCACGCCCTCCTTGTTCTCGAAGTAGTACTGCAATGCGGGCGCATTCACCCCCGCCCGCGCCGCGATGTCCCGGGTCGATGCGCCGTCGAAGCCATATTCGCCGAACAATTCGATGGCCGCTTCCGTGATCCGCAAGCGCGTCTCGTCGCCGCGCGCATAACCTCCCGCCAATGGGCGCCGCAGTGGTTTGGGCTGATTCATATGTCCCTCTCGATTAACCCTACAAAATATATATCACTTGACATAATTATAGCAACTGGAATAATTGTTCCAATCGCTATAAATTGGATCGCATCAATGTCAACAACGGTAGGAGTGCCTCCGCAAGGAGTGCCGCAGAATGTTTCCGCCCCACCCGCCAAGCGTTTGGGCAACCGCCGCCTCATTATGATCGCAATCGGACTGCTGGCGTTGATCGCCGCGGTGCTGTGGGGCATACGCTGGTGGACCGTGGGCCGTTTTATCGAAAGCACCGACGACGCTTATCTGCAAGCCGACAGCGTCACCGTGGCGCCCAAGGTCAGCGGCTATGTGACCGATGTCTACGTGGCCGACAACCAATCGGTGCAAGCCGGCGCGCCGCTGGTGCGGCTCGACACGCGTCAATACCAGGTAGCGCTCGACCAGGCGCAGGCCACCATCGACGCACGCGCCGCCGACATCCAGCGCGCCCAGGCCGACATCCTGCAACAGCACGCCAACATCGCGCAAGCGCAGGCCCAGGCCCAGGTGGCACGGGTCAGCGCCCAGCATGCGCGCGACGAAGTGCAGCGTTACGCGCCCCTGGCCGCCACCGGCGCCGAGACCAGCGAACGATTGTCCGAGCTCACCAGCACACGCGACCAGGCGCAGGCCACGCTGGCGGCCAATCTCGCGGCCGTGGCATCGGCCCAGACGCAGATCGCCGCCACCACCGCGCAGATCGCCCAGGCGCGCGCCCAATTGGAAGCGGCCAAGGCCAGCGCGCAGCAGTCGCGCCTGGACCTGGACAACACCGTGGTGCGCAGCGCCCTGGCCGGCAATGTCGGCGACCGCACCGTGCGGGTCGGCCAGTATGTGCAGCCGGGCACCCGCATGCTCACGGTGGTGCCGGTACAAAGCAGCTATATCGAGGCGAATTTCAAGGAAACGCAGATCGGCCGCATGCGCATCGGCCAGCCCGTGACGCTGCACGTGGACGCGCTGCCGGGTGCCGACCTGCACGGCACGGTCGACAGTTTCGCGCCGGGCACCGGGTCGCAGTTCGCCCTGCTGCCGCCCGAGAACGCCACCGGCAACTTCACCAAGATCGTGCAGCGCGTGCCCGTGCGGGTGCGTGTCGATACCGGCCCTGAAACGCGCAGCGTGCTGCTGCCGGGCCTGTCGGTGACGGTCGAGGTGGATACCCGTTCGGCGCGCGATCGCGACGCGCGCATTGAAGCCGAGAATCGTCATGGCTGAGGCCGGCACCACTGCGGCCGGGGCGTCCCCTGCGCCCGCGCCTGAAGCCGAACGCGCCGGCGCGGCCGATTGGATTGCAGTCGCCGCCGGCTCGCTGGGCGCGCTGATGGCTACGCTGGACATCTCCATCACCAATTCCGCGCTGCCGCAGATCCAGGGCGAGATCGGCGCAACCGGCACCGAGGGCACCTGGATCTCGACTGGCTACCTGATGTCCGAGATCGTGATGATCCCGCTGGCCGCGTGGCTCACGCGCGTGTTCGGGCTGCGCAACTTCCTGCTCGGCAATGCCGTGTTGTTCATCATGTTCTCGATGATGTGCGGCTGGTCGCACACGCTGCCGGTAATGATCATCGGCCGCATCGGCCAGGGCTTCGCCGGCGGCGCCATGATCCCGACCGCGCAGACCATCATCCGCACGCGCCTGCCGCGCTCGCAGTTGCCGGTGGGCATGACGATGTTCGGCCTGATCGTTCTGCTGGGCCCGCTGCTGGGCCCCGTGCTGGGCGGCTGGCTGGCCGAGAACATCAATTGGAGCTGGTGCTTCTTTATCAACCTGCCGGTCTGCCTGGCCTTGATCACCTTGCTGATCGTCGGGCTGCCGTCCGACCGGCCGCAGTGGAGTACCTTCCTGAAAGCCGATTGGCTAGGCATAGTTGGCCTGACCATAGGCTTGAGTTCCCTGACGGTGGTGCTGGAGGAAGGGCAGCGCGAGCGCTGGTTCGAATCGAACCTGATTGTCGCATTGAGCTGCCTGTCGCTGGCCGGCATGGTGTTGATCGCGATTTCGCAAGTGGTCGCGCAAAAGCCCATCATGCGCCTGAGCCTGATGCGCAATCCCCGTTACGCCAGCGTGATCGTGATCGTGTCGGCGGTGGGCGCCGGTTTGTACGGCGTGTCGTATCTGCTGCCGCAGTTCCTCAGCAATGTGGCCGGCTACAACGCCGAGCAATCGGGCGCGATCATGCTGGTGTCGGGCGTGCCGGCCTTCCTGATGATGCCGATCTTGCCCCGGCTGCTCGGCAAGTTCGATTTCCGCATACTGGTGATCACCGGGCTATTGCTGTTCGCCTTGAGCTGCATGCTCGACATCTCGCTGACCGCGCAAAGCGTGGGGCACGACTTCTTCTGGTCGCAACTGATTCGCGGCATGGCGCAGATTCTCGCCATGATGCCGCTCAACCAGGCCTCGATGGCCGCCGTGTCGCGCGAGGATTCCGGCGATGCGGCCGGGCTCTACAACATGGCGCGCAACCTGGGCGGCTCGATCGGCCTGGCCATCATCGGCACGGTGATCGACCGGCGCACCACCTTCCACACCGCGATGATTCGCGAATCGCTCACGCATAACTCGGTGCTGGGCCAGGACCGCCTGGCCGCCAGCGCCGCCAACTGGTTCGCGCAAACGGGCGACATGGCTTACTCGCGGATGCGCGCGCTCGGCCAGATCGCCGCGCAGATCCAGCAGCAAGCCACCGTGATCACCTACTCCGAAACCTTCTATCTGCTTGGCATTGCGCTACTCGCTTGCGTGCCGCTGGCCATGCTGCTGAAGACCCCGCCCCCGCATGGCGGCAACACGCCGTCCGCCGGCCATTGACGGCTTTGACTACTCCATGATGCTCTCTCGCCTTTCTTCCTTGAGTGTGCCGCTGCTGGCCTGCGTCTGCGCGGTGTCGGCCTGCACCCTCGGCCCCGACTACCGCGGCGCGCCATCGGTGGCGCCCACGGCCACCCACGCGGCCGGTTTCGTGCGGGCGCCGGCCGCCGGTATTGCATCCACCCCGGCACATACCCCTGCGCCCAGTCAATGGTGGCTGGCGCTCGACGATGCCCAGTTGAATGCGCTGATCGCCGCGGCGCTGGCGCACAATCCCGACGTGCACATCGCCCAGGCGCGCTTGCGCGAAGCGCGCGCGCAATTGCAGCAGCAACAGGCCGATGCCATGCCCAAGGCCTCGTTCGATGCGGCCGCGCTGCGCCTGCGCGAACCCAACCTCGGCAGCCTGGAGGGTAGTTCGAGCGGCACTTCGTCGGGTAACTCGAACACCGGCGGCGGTCCATTGCAACTGTATACGGCGGGCTTCGACGCCTCGTGGGAAATCGATTTTTTCGGCGGTACGCGGCGCGCCGTCGAAGCGGCTTCGGCCGAAGCCCAGGCCGTCGATGCCGACCTGGCCGATGCGCAGGTGTCGCTCGCCGCCGAGGTCGCGCAAGCCTATGTCGACCTGCGCGACGAGCAGCAGCGCCTGAGTTTGGCGCAACGTTCGGCGGAACTGGAACAGCAGATGCTGACTTTGACCCAGCAGCGCCGCACGCGCGGCACGGCCGCCGAGGTCGATGTCGAACGCCTGACCACCCAGGTCGAAAACACACGTGCCACGCTCACGCCGCTGGACGCGCAGGTCAGCGACTCGCTGGACCAACTCGCAGTGCTGACGGGCCAGGCGCCCGGCGCGCTCGACCAGGAACTGGCGGCGCCGCAGCCGATCCCGGCCTTGCCCGCGGCCGTTGCGGTGGGTGACCCGGCGACACTGCTGCAGCAGCGGCCCGATATTCGCGCCGCCGAACGGCGGTTGGCGTCGAGCAATGCGCAGATCGGCGAGCATGTCGCGGACTTTTTCCCCAAGGTAACCTTGCTCGGCGACTTGGGCTATAGCGCGACCGACCCCGGGCACCTGGTGCGCAAAAGCAATTTCAGTTGGTTAGGCGCGCCTTATCTGCAATGGAATATATTGGACTTCGGCCGCACCTTGAGCAGCGTGCATAACGCCGAGGCTTCGCGCGACGAAGCGCAGGCGCGTTATACCAAAGCGGTGCTGGGAGCGCTCCAGGATGCGAACACAGCCTTGTCGCGCTACGGCCATCAGCGCGAGCATCTGGCGACGCTGCAGCAGGTGCAGGCCTCGGCCGACCGCTCGGCGACCTTGATGCGGCAACGTTATACGGCGGGAGTGGCGTCGCTGATCGATCTGCTCGATACACAGCGCACGCAGTTCAGCGCGCAGCAGGATGTGGTGGCTGGGCAAGCTGAGTTGGTCAAGGACTTTGTTTCGCTGCAGAAGAGTTTGGGGCTGGGGTGGCAGGGCTGAGCGCTGGTATCGCCATTGCGACCCCACTAATGAGATCGAGGCGCATGAGGGTGCCATGCGTCAAATAGTGATGGCGAAGGTTATGGCAGCAGAGGGGCAGCTTATTGAAACGACAGCAAAAGCATGTATTATTTGTCCAATTTTATAAAAGTGGGTCGCCAAAGTGGATGGCGTTAGATGAGTAGTTCGGATTTTTCCTCCCAGCTTCCTGAGTTACTGCCTCGCCTTTGGGCCTTCGCACTGCGTATCACCGGTAACCAACATGACGCCGAGGATCTGGTGCAGCGCTCATGCCTGCGCGCGCTGGAACGCATCAGTCAGTGGCAACCCGATAGCTCGGCCTTGAGCTGGATGTTTTCCATCATCCATTCCACCTGGAATAATGAACTACGCTCCAGAAAAATACGGAGCCGATCCAGCATTCCATGGGACGACGACTTTGTCGACATGGTTGCCGATCCAAGCATGGCTACGCCCGAACAAAATGCAATCCATCGGCAAATCGTAAGCGCCGTCGGGCATTTGCCCGAAACTCAACGCGTCGTTATGGTCCTGGTGGGGGCCGAGGGCTATAGTTACGCCGAAGCGGCGGAGATTTTGGAGATACCGATCGGAACTGTCATGAGCCGCCTTTCGCGGGCGCGACGGGCAATCGGCGCTTTGCTCAACGGGAAAGAAATAGAAAAAGACGCGAAAGCCAAGGAAGGGCAGATTTAATGAACTTGGATCCAGTTTTGCTGATGGCCTATGTTGACGGCCAGCTTTCGACTGAAGAAATGCATCGAGTCGACGCCGAGTTGGCACGCTCGCCGGAAGCCGTCGCCTATATTGCCGATTTGATGGCTTCGAAGCTCCCTTCTTGCCAACAAGCGTTTTCCCAGCAAAGACTACCGGCCGTCCCCGCCAGCCTGAGCGCCAGCATCGAAGCCCTGGCTCGCGCCCACGCGACGCCCAAAATACCGATGGTGGCTGCTGCCAACGACCATACCGCCACCGCGTTTGCGCCCACGGCAGCGAAGCCGATCCGCTCGCGGTTGCGCGTGGCGCCGGCATGGCTGGGCGCCGCATTCGCCGCCGGCATCGCCTGCAGCGTTGTCGGCATGTCGTGGTTGGGACCATCCGGCAGCAGCGCCAAGTTGGCCAGCAATAGGGCCGCCTCATCCGCCGCCCCCTGGGTCGAAGCAGCGGCGGACTACCAGCAACTGTATTCGCGGGAGACTTTGGTACAGGTGAGAGCTGATGCGGAGGCGTCGGCCGCGACGGTCGCCGCCATCCGCCGTGACGACAGGCTGGCAATACAGGTTCCGGATCTGACCGCGGATGGCCTCGAGTTTAAACGGGTGCAGCGTCTGCGATTTCATGGCCGGCCGCTGGTACAGATAGTCTATTTGCCCAAGCAGGGAGCGCCGATCGCCTTGTGCGTCATGGCGGAATCCAACAAAGCAGACAATCCCGTGGCCGGCCAGGAGATTGCCGGAATGGATGTCGTCACATGGCGCAATAAGGAGCTTGGCTATGCCCTGATCGGCAGCGCGCCAGGCGTCGACCTGACGGTATTGGCCAAGCGCATTGCCGCCAATCGCGTCGACCAATTGTTCAACGCCGTCTGATTCGGCGATTTCCCAGGGACTCCGGGCTGGCATCGACGTCACCCATCACCCATCATCGATCTGCTGCACGCACATGAAGATTTGCTGTCGCCTCGAAATATTCAAAGCGAGGGAATAACACCAATAAGTGAAGTGTTCTGAGTAATGGAGGCACCCGTTTTCGAGCTGAGCGGCTGGATCGCGAATGCTCAAACGCGGCTTCCTGGCCGACAACATAGCGTTGGAATGCCATTTTTATACTTACCAGGACGAATATGAAACGAGCACTTATTTTGAGCGCGCTGCTGCTTTGCGGAATTGCACATGCCGACAGTCCTTCATTGACCGTCCCCATGAATTTTGTCGATGAAAACGGGATCGGCAGTGTGTCAGGCGAAGTCGTCGTCACCGTCTCGCCTTACGGCTTGGTGTTCACTCCGTCTTTAACCGGATTGCCGGCCGGCGTGCATGGTTTTCACATACATGAAAATGCCTCGTGCGGACCCGGCATGAGTAATGGTAAAGCAGTTGCGGCGCTCGCTGCAGGCGGCCATTGGGACCCGGAGAAAACCGGTCGTCACGCGGGCCCCTACGGCGATGGACACCTGGGTGACTTGCCGGCCTTGTATGTGACCGCGGATGGGAACGCCACTTATCCGGTCCTGGCGCCTCGCCTGCATTCTCTCGACAGCTTGCGTGGACATGCGCTGATGCTGCACGCCGGCGGAGACAACCATGACGATCACCCCATGCCGTTGGGCGGCGGCGGCATGCGGATTGTATGCGGCGTCATCAAATAACTACGTTTGACGGCGTATGCCAAGGGCCGCATCCTTGCGAACAATAAAATCCGACGGCTTATCGTGAGGAAAACCAGGCGGCCCGCATTATTTTTCATGCATGATTTATGCCATAATTTTCGACGCATAAACTCCGCACAAACTCGATAAAAAAATTCGAATTTTTATATTTACTCAACTATTTTGCAGACCGAAATGAAAATATTCTCTGCCGTGCTTGGCACCGCATTCTTCGTGCTCGCGACTTCCAGCCACGCGGCGTCGACCGATGCACAACGCAAACCATTCACCGGGACCGATATTAGCGGCGTCTATGCCTGCGTTGGCAACGACGCGCATGACGGCGACTTCACCAGCACCATGACGCTCAGCCTGGACAAAAAATATAGCTCCGCAAAGTTCGGATCGTTCAAGGTAAAAGTGGAAGCCGGGCCAGTCACCTATACCGGTTCGATCGTCTCAAACGGCACGCAACTGGCGATGGATTTCGCCAACACGGATCTGTCCAAAAACGATTTCGGCGTCGCGCTGGCGACCTTGAGCAGCCCAGCGAAAGGAAAATTCGAGATCAAAAAATTCTACTACCAACCCCAATATATGGGCGGCAGCAATGGGTTTGAGAAGTGCACGCTGAAATAAACATCGTATCGGCCGATATCAACTGGAGCTTGACCGTCGGCCTGCGACCATCCTCCAGAAAGCGTGTTAGAGGCACCAAAAAAAGCAGCTCGGTTCTAGATGTTTTTCTCGCAATCTTCCCAGTATCGCAGCGGGTCATGATGATGAGGATAGCGTGAGTTGAGCCACGCCGACAGGGTGGCCCAATCCGGGTGATTGGACCCTGTCTGAGCAGACCAGATCGACGACCTTTCCAGAATTTGACCGTTCCCGCGATCGCGGACCAGCAAGCTGCCCAGGCCGCTAGAACTGTTCGTTTGCGACTCGACCAGATACCGCGGCAGGATCCTCAGCTCGGCATCCTCGGCCCACCCGTATAAAGCACGGACCACGCCGGCGGGATCGAGCAAGGCGATGGGTCCGCTTTCCGGGCGCACGGCGGTCCATCCCTCAGGAAACTCGGCGACCACCTCGTTTTTACCTTCCCTCACCCACTTCACGCGCCATGCCCGCGCCATCGCCTCGCGGATGCCGGACACCGACGCGTAGCCGGCAGGCAACTCGACCGCCAGCGGCAGCGTGATGAGGTTGTCTTTCCACAGTTTGGTTTCGTCGTCGATGCGCTCGACCACGTCGAACACCCCCGCTTCGAATGGATTCTCGGGCCGGCTCGATACTCTCGCGTTGCCGGCGGGCAGTCCCTCGAACAAGCGCTCGGCATCCTGGCGGGTAAGTTTGGTCTTTCCTTTCTTCATGGGTTTCTCATGCGGTTCTTGCCATTGTCTTTAGAAATCGTTGTCGGGTTTTTCTGCACGCGCGCGTGCCGGACGCTTGGCGGCCTCCAGGATCTTGCCATGTTGGTCGGCATCCGGGTCGGCGACTGCTTGAGTGGAGTCCAGCAAGCCGAGCGCCCAGAGGACGGACAGCATGGTGCCCATCGACACGCCGGAATCGCCTTGTTCCAGCCGATAGAGCGTTCGGCGCGTAATGCCGCACGCGCGCGCCAGCTCATCCTGGTTCTTGTTGCGCCGGATGCGCGCGAGGCGAATGCGCCGGCCGAGTTCAGCCGACAGTTGCCGGACTTCCAGCGGCTCCAGCTTGAAGGGCGTTGCAGGGGCGGTGGCCTTCGACGTCAACGGCTGGGCAAGTGATCGAGTCATAAATGACCCATTAAAACAAATATTGGGTCAAATATAGCACATTGACAGCCCGCGTTAAATTTCGGGACAAAACAGGAGATCCCTTTTCAGGGGCGGCTTGGCCCTGCCGGATCAGAAGGCCTGCCGCACGCGTACGCTGCCCGTCTGCGAGACGAACCCGCCGCCCGCCTGCAGTTCATAGCGCACCGACAGGCTGAGGTTGTTGGCCCTGAGCAAGGTCGCACCCAGCGAGACATCGGCCAGATTGGATAGGCCTGAAATCCGCCTCGCAGAACAACGATTCCGTATTTCCTCTAGTCTGATATGTGGTGTAGCAGCCGGCACTGTAAGGCTTTCGCAAGGCCCTTAAGCTAACATCCTCGGCTCGAACAGCTCAAGGCAAGGCTATGGCAGCGCTAGACAGCATCTTGGCATTAAGCAATGGGTTGGTGCAAAGCAGCCGCCTGGTCA
>JAMFSV010000212.1 GCA_026225455.1 Burkholderiales bacterium
GCAAGGCATCCGGATCGATCAGCAGTTCTTCGCGACGCGTGCCGGAGCGGTTGATATTGATCGCCGGGTACACGCGTTTTTCGCCGATCCGGCGATCCAGGTGCACTTCCATATTGCCGGTGCCCTTGAACTCTTCGTAGATCACGTCGTCCATGCGGCTGCCGGTTTCGATCAGGGCGGTGCCGATAATCGTCAGCGAGCCGCCTTCTTCAATATTGCGTGCGGCACCGAAGAAACGTTTCGGGCGTTGCAGGGCGTTGGCGTCGACACCGCCCGTCAACACCTTGCCGGATGCCGGCACCACGGTGTTGTAGGCGCGTGCCAGGCGGGTGATCGAGTCGAGCAAGATCACCACATCGTGTTTCATTTCAACCAGGCGTTTGGCTTTTTCGATCACCATTTCGGCGACTTGAACGTGGCGCGAGGCGGGTTCGTCGAAGGTCGATGCAATCACTTCGCCCATCACCGAACGCTGCATTTCGGTCACTTCTTCCGGGCGCTCGTCGATCAGCAGCACAAACAGCGTGACGTCGGGATGATTGGTTTTGATCGCGTGGGCGATATGTTGCAGCATGACCGTCTTGCCGGACTTCGGCGAGGCAACCAGCAAGCCGCGCTGGCCTTTGCCGATCGGGGCGATCATGTCGATGATGCGGCCCGTGATGTTTTCTTCGCCGCGCGATTCGCGTTCGAGCGCCAGCGGTTTGTTCGGGTGCAGCGGCGTCAGATTCTCGAACATGATCTTATGTTTCGAGGCCTCCGGCGGCTCACCGTTGACTTTGTCGACCTTGACCAGGGCAAAGTAACGTTCGCCATCTTTAGGTGTACGGACTTCGCCTTCTATGGTGTCGCCCGTATGCAGATTGAAGCGCCGGATTTGCGAGGGGCTGATGTAAATATCGTCCGTGCTGGCCAGATATGACGTCTCGGGTGAGCGTAAAAAGCCGAAACCGTCAGGTAGAACTTCAAGCGTCCCGTCCCCGAAAATGGTTTCGCCGGTTTTTGCGCGCTTTTTCAGGATCGCGAACATCAGTTCCTGCTTGCGCAGACGGTTGGCGTTCTCGATATCGAGACCGTTGGCCATTTCGATCAATGCGGAGACGTGCTGAGACTTGAGCTCGGATAGATGCATACAGGGATCCCGCCGGGGAGAAAAGAGATACTACGAAAATGGAAGAGGGTGAGCGGACGCTCAGAGAATTATGCGGTTTCGCTTTTTTCTGATTTTAGCACACTCAATTTTGGCCTATAGAGGCGCGTGTGCTTAGTCTAAACTGCCTGTTGCAACACTGCAACAGGCAGGATCATACCTGACTTAAAGATTGCTGTCCAGAAACGCGGTCAGCTGCGATTTGGACAGGGCCCCGACCTTCTGGGCCGCGACGGCGCCGTTCTTGAACAGAATCAAGGTCGGAATGCCGCGTACGCCGAATTTGACCGGGGTCGACTGGTTTTCATCGACATTCAGTTTGGCGATCTGGAGGCGGTCGCCGTAATCCTTGGCGACTTCTTCGAGGATCGGCGCAATCATCTTGCACGGACCGCACCATTCAGCCCAGAAGTCCAGCAGTACGGGCTTTTCTGCCTTGACGACGTCCTGTTCGAACGATGCGTCACTAATGTGTTTGATATTTTCGCTCATTATTAAATTTACCTCGATGCCGTGGTCATGGCCGACAGCGTAAGAAGATCGTCCGGTACGATACATCAAAATCAATACATTCGCCGGGGCAGGTCAGGCAAGTAGCACAGTGCCGCCAATTTGCCCGTTGCGTCTTTTCATTCGGCTGTCATCTTAGCCCAAATCGCGAGCCGTTGCCGGATGACAGCATGTATGGGCTGCTTATCTGGAATTCAAGGGGTTTATTTGAGCTATCGTTGCCGGGTGCGGATGCCGGGCAATGCTTATCGTTTAAGCATGGGGAGCCGCGGCCCCGGCCGGCGATGCGACAAGGAATTTTGCACGGCAGCGCTCGCGATTCGTCGTCAGCGGTGATAGAATACGCCGTGACGGGCCTCCTCGCATGGTGGCGCGGTCAATCTGGTCAGGTCGGGAACGAAGCAGCCACAGCTGTTTTCCGCCAGTGCCGAGGGTTGGGCTCGTCACCTCCATCTTATTTGCTATCTCGCTCGTCTCGACTTCCCCCTGTATTTCTTGCTGTCTCTTGGTGCATGGTTCGGCCCAGCTATAGATTGTCCATGCTGATCCGCCGCGACGCTGCGCCAACGCTTGGTCTATCGCCCGGGCAGGGCAGTTTGCTTGCTGCCGGCCCCGTTTTATGGGTGAACCGGCCCTACGTTACTGATACAATTTTACAATGACCTATCAAGTACTCGCTCGCAAGTGGCGCCCCCGCGATTTCGCCTCGCTGGTTGGACAGGAGCACGTCGTGCGTGCGCTGACGCATGCGCTCGACCAAAAGCGCCTGCATCATGCCTATCTGTTTACCGGTACGCGCGGTGTCGGCAAGACGACCTTGTCGCGCATTCTCGCCAAAGCATTGAATTGCGAGACCGGTATCACCTCAAATCCATGCGGGCAATGCAAGGCCTGCCGCGAAATCGACGAAGGCCGTTTTATCGACTATGTCGAAATGGATGCGGCGTCGAACCGCGGTGTCGATGAAATGGCGGCGCTGCTTGAGCGCGCCATCTATGCGCCGGTCGATGCGCGCTTCAAGGTCTATATGATCGACGAAGTGCACATGCTGACCAACCATGCCTTCAACGCGATGCTGAAAACGCTGGAAGAGCCGCCCGCGCATGTGAAATTCATTCTGGCCACCACCGATCCGCAAAAAATTCCGGTGACCGTCCTGTCGCGCTGCTTGCAGTTCAATCTGAAGCAGATGCCGGCGACGCATATTGTCAGCCACCTCGAACATGTGCTCGCCGACGAGCAGATAGCTTTTGAAGTACAAGCCTTGCGTCTGTTGGCGCGCGCGGCTGACGGCAGCATGCGCGACGCGCTGTCGTTGACCGACCAGGCCATCGCCTACGCGGCGGGCGTGGTCAGCGAAGAAGCGATTCGCGGCATGTTGGGCGCGCTCGACCAAAGTTACCTGATCCGTTTGCTGGATGCGATTGCGCAGGCAGACGGTGCTGCCGTGCTGGCGATTGCCGACGAAATGGCCGCGCGCAGTTTGTCGTTTTCGGTGGCGCTGCAAGATTTATCGAGCTTGTTGCATCAGGTTGCGTGGGCGCAATATGCGCCGGCCTCGGTACTCGACGAATGGCCTGAGGCGGCCGACATCCGCCGTTTTGCGGAAACGCTCGCGCCGCGCGATATCCAGCTTTATTACCAGATCGCCACTATCGGCCGTAGCGAGCTTGGCGTCGCGCCCGACGAATATGCGGGTTTCACCATGACCCTGTTGCGCATGCTGGCGTTTCAGCCGGCTGGTGCGGGCGACCTACCCCCTGCCGCACCGATATCCGGCGGCGGTGCAGGGCCTCGGTCAAGCGGCGGCTCAGCCGGTAAAGCCGTTGGCGAGTCCGGCCCTCGATCAGCAGATCAATCAGCCCGTGGGTCGGCTCGCAACTCAGCCCGCAATACAGCCCGCAATACCGCCCATCACGCCGACGGCACCCGCGCCGGAGGTCCTGCCCATTGAGCCTGTGCTTGTCGGCGCTGCTGCGTTTGTGCCGGTCGCGGCCGAGGTCGAAGACGCGTTTGCGCCGATCGTGCCGCTACCCGATGCACCCGCAACAGTTGCCGTGGCGGAACCCCTGACAGCGGCCGAACCTGTGGTGGTCGGTGCTGCCGCCGTTGTACCCGCAGCGACGGCCGAAGTCGAAGATGCGTTTGCGCCGGTTGTGCCGCTAGCCGATGTACCCGTAACAGGTATTGCCTCGCTGCCCGTGATTGAAACTGAAGCTGAGCCTGCCGTTGTCAGTGCCGCCGTGATGCCGGTCGTGGCCGAGGTTGAAGACGCGTTTGCGCCGTTACCCGATGCCGCTATTGCGCTTGCCGCCGCATCTGCTGCGGTTCAGCCGGCGGTACCGCCAACGGCATTTGAACCTTCGCACGAATTGCTCGCGCGAGCGCCCGCGGAATCGGTCCAGGAGCTTGCCCCGGCCGCGCCGGCCGAAGCGCATAATCCCGCTCGCGCGGCACTCGATGCCTTACGCAGTGCTGGATTGCGCATTTCGCCTGAGCGCAAACGCGCGGAAGCCGCGGCGCTGCAACGTCCGCGCCCGGCAGCGGCGGCTCCTCCCATGCTCAAGACTTATGGCCCGCGTGCGGTGAAAGCGGAACCTGCCGGTGTCACCCCGGCGTCCCTGGAAACCGCGCCGTCAAACGGCGTGAGGACCCCCGGTGCGCCTGCCGCCGACTCCAGTGTGCCGCCTTGGGAGGATATGCCGCCGGACGATTTTTATCCGCTGCCAACGGGCTCGGGTTATGACTCGGGGGCATCGTTCGATGCCGCCGCCAGTGCTGATTTCACCGCGGATTTTGCCGACGGTTATAGCGGCTCCCGTGCGCCGGGCGCGGCGCCCTCGCCTGCGCGAGGTGACGGCAGCCGCGGCGGCTCAAGTGCAAAATGGGTGGCGCCCAGCGCACCGCCGGTGGTCGAAGTGCCGCCGCAAATCGATTTGGCGCCGCTCGGCTTTGCCGGCGACTGGCCTAAGTTGGCAGCCTTGTTGCCGCTCAAAGGCATGGCGCAACAACTGGCCTGCCAAAGCGAGTTGGTTGATTTGCAAGGCGACACTTTGAAGTTGCGCGCGCCGTCGCCGCTGACCGATGCCGCCCAAGTCGCCAAACTCAAGGCGGCGCTTGTCGAACATCTGGGCCGTGCCGTCAGCTTGAATGTCGAGGCCGGCGTGGTGCGCTGGTCGGCGGCGGCGGTGGCGACCGCCGAGCGTGCCCGCATGCAGTGGGACGCCGAACAAGCGATTGCGAAAGACAGCTTTGTCCAGGCGCTGGTCCGAGACTTCGATGCCAAGATCATCGCAGGCTCGATCAGGCCGATTCAATAAACCTTATTTACGAAGGAGTTTCACATGATGAAGGGTCAACTCGCCGGGCTGATGAAGCAAGCCCAGCAAATGCAGGAAAACATGAAGAAGATGCAGGATCAACTGGCGTTGATCGAAGTCGAAGGACAGTCCGGCGCGGGCCTGGTCAAAGTCTTGATGACCTGCAAGAACGATGTGCGCCGTGTCACCATCGACCCCAGCTTGCTGGCAGACGACAAGGACATGCTGGAAGATCTGGTGGCGGCGGCATTCAACGATGCAGTGCGTAAAGCGGAAGCCACCGCACAAGAAAAAATGGGTGGCATGACGAGCGGCATGCCGTTGCCGCCGGGTTTCAAACTGCCGTTCTGAGAGTGCATACGTCCTGATGAAACCGCCTTCCGCCCTGGCCTCCCTGGTCGAAGCTTTACGGATCCTGCCCGGAGTCGGACCTAAATCGGCGCAGCGGATGGCGTACCACCTGATGCAACATGACCGCGACGGTGCCACGCGGTTGGGTGGCGCCTTGCTGACCGCGACCCGTAGTCTGCGTCATTGCACTTTGTGCAATACCTTTACCGAAGCCGAGATCTGCGAGACCTGCGAAGATCCTGAGCGCGATGCCGCCTTGTTATGTGTGGTTGAAACTCCGGCCGACCAGATCATGCTTGAGCAGACCATGACTTATCACGGACTGTACTTTGTTCTGATGGGGCGCTTGAGTCCGCTGGACGGCATCGGACCGCGCGAAATTCATTTCGACCGGCTGGTCAAACGGGCCACCGACGGCGTGGTAACGGAAGTTGTGCTGGCGACCAATTTCACCAATGAAGGCGAAGCAACCGCCCATTATCTTGGGCAAACGCTCAAGGCCCGCGGCTTGAAAGTCAGCCGCCTGGCGCGTGGTGTCCCGGTTGGGGGCGAACTGGAATATGTCGACGCCGGCACCATTGCGCGCGCCGTACTCGATCGGCGCACGCTCTAGTCGCGGTGCTGCATTCCGATCCACCACATTGATAGAGACACCATGACCACTGCGAGCGGGCCGCTGGCCGGCGTTAAAGTGCTGGAGTTGGGCACCCTGATCGCCGGTCCCTTTGCGGCACGATTTCTCGCCGAGTTCGGCGCTGAAGTGATTAAAATCGAAGACCCCAAAGGCGGCGACCCCTTGCGCAAATGGCGCAAGCTGCATCCGGAAGAGGGCGGCACCTCGCTCTGGTGGGCGGTCCAGGCGCGCAATAAAAAATCGGTCACAGTCAATCTGAAAGCCGAGGAGGGCCGGGAGATCGTGCGCAAGCTCGCGGCACAGGCCGATATCGTGATCGAGAATTTCCGTCCCGGCCTGCTGGAAAAACTGGGGCTCGGTTATGACGTCCTGTCGGCCGATAATCCGGGTTTGGTGATGGTGCGTTTGTCCGGCTACGGCCAGACCGGCCCCTATCGGGATCGTCCCGGTTTTGGCTCGATCGCCGAAGCCATGGGCGGACTGCGGCATATCACCGGCTACCCCGAATTGCCGCCGCCGCGCATCGGTATTTCAATTGGCGATTCGATTGCCTCGTTGCACGGCGTGATTGGCGCACTGATGGCGTTGCATCACCGGCAAGCCAACGGCGGCCGTGGTCAAGTGGTGGATGTCGCGCTGTATGAGGCGGTATTCAACATGATGGAAAGCGTGGTGCCCGAATATGGGGTTTATGGCATGGTGCGCGAACGTACCGGCGCATCGCTGCCGGGCATCGTTCCCTCCAACACCTACCATTGCAGCGACGGCAGTATCGTCATCGGCGGCAATAGCGACCCGATTTTCAAGCGCTTGATGCAAGCCATCGAGCGCCCGGATTTGGCCGATGACGAGACTTTGGCGCATAACGACGGACGGGTCGCCCGTACCACTGAAATCGATGCGGCGATTGGGCACTGGTTGTCCGGCCGGACCCTGGATCAGGCCCTGGCGGTGTTGAATGCGGCCGAGGTGCCGGCCGGGCGTATTTTCAGTGTGGCCGATATGTTTGCCGATCCGCAATTCCTGGCGCGCGACATGATCCAGCGCTTCAAGATGCCGGGCGGCCAGCCTATCGATTTGCCTGCGGTTACGCCCAAGCTTTCCGCAACCCCGGGCGGGACCCGTTGGCTGGGTCCCGAGCTGGGGCAGCACACGGATGAAGTGCTGCTGTCGCTCGGGTACGCGCCGCAGGACATCGTCAGACTGCGGGCCGAGTCTGTCGTGTAAGGCCGGCACAGCGGCCGGGTACCTCCGCTGGCGAAGTATCTGTCGCCGCTATTTCAAGTGCCAGGGCGGATTGCCGGCGAGCCCTCTGTAAGCTGGCTGAAGGGCCGCGCAAAAGAAGCCGTGCCGGGACCGCTACTGGCCGATTTCTGCGGTGTATCCTCGGTTACAATCATTGCATGCGTATCCTACTCAGTAACGACGATGGTTATCTCGCGCCCGGCCTGGCCGCGCTTTATCAAGCGCTGACGCCGCTGGGCGAAGTCGTCGTGGTCGCCCCCGAACAAAATTGCAGCGGTGCATCCAATTCGCTGACGCTGTCGCGCCCGCTCACTGTCTACACGGCCGCCAACGGCTTTCGTTACGTCAACGGCACGCCCACCGACTGCGTTCATGTCGCCTTGACCGGCTTGCTCGATTTTGTCCCTGACCTGGTCGTCTCGGGTTTGAACAACGGTCAGAATATGGGGGAAGACACCTTGTATTCCGGTACCGTTGCGGCGGCCACCGAGGGTTTCCTGTTTGGCTTGCCGTCGTTTGCGTTTTCCCAACTCAACAAAGGCTGGGGTGAACTTGACGCGGCGGCATGCGTGGCGCACGACATTGTCGCGCATTACATTGCTCAACCTTTGTCAGGGCCGCTCTTGCTCAACGTGAATATTCCGAATCGCGGCTACGCCGAGTTGCAGGACTGGCAGATTACGCGTCTGGGTAAACGCCATCCTTCGCAGCCTGTCGTGCGGCAGTTGAACCCGCGCGGTGAACCGATATATTGGGTCGGTCAAGCGGGCGACGCGCGCGATGCGAGCCCCGGCACCGATTTTCATGCGACAGCGCATGGCAGTGTGTCGATTACCCCTTTGCAACTGGATTTGACGCATACGCGGCGGATGCCTGAGGTCAGCGACTGGGCCGCGCGGCGTGTGAGCTCAGCCGAGATGTCGTCATGACCCAGGACCGCCCGAAACGTTTCCCTTTGGTCTTGGCCGACGTGGTGCGCAGCGACGGCAGTGCGCATGGCAGCCGCGTGGGGCATCCCAAGGCGTCGCCCGCGCGGCCGGGTTCGGAAAGTATGAAACGGCCGGGTGCCGCAGCGGTGGCGGTAGTCAAACCCGGACCTTTGAAGCCGGCATACACCCGCTTGGCGTCCGCCAAACAGGCGGTCAAGCCTCTGGGGCGCGTGGCGCCCGGCGGCATCGTGAAAGCCGCGGTGCTCAAACCGCATGCGGTGCATCCGGCCAATACCATCAACCCGCTGGCCAAGGCCGCGGCCAAAACCCACCGCGAAGCGCCGCGCGCCATTACGCTGAACGGCCCGGCCAGCGGCGTGCTTAATTCCGACCGGGTGCGCGAACGCATGGTCGAGCGCTTGCGCGCGGGCGGTATTCGCGATATCCGCGTGCTGGACGCGATTGCGACAGTGCCGCGCCACCAATTTATCGATGCGGGCTTGGCAACCCAGGCCTACGAAGACACCGCTTTACCGATCGGGCATCATCAAACCATCTCAAAACCCTCGGTAGTCGCAAGGATGATTGAACTTGCAGCGGCCGGACGCCCTCTTAACAAGGTGCTTGAAATTGGTACCGGATGCGGTTATCAAGCGGCCGTGCTGAGCCAGGTCGCGCGCGAAGTGTATTCAATTGAGCGCATCAAGCCTCTATTCGAGCGTGCCAAAAGCAATTTGCGCCCGTTGCGTGTGCCTAATATCCGCCTCCATTACGGAGACGGCCGTCAGGGATTGCCGGCGGTTGCACCGTTTGACGCCATTTTGCTGGCGGCGGCGGGCCTGGAAGTGCCGCAGGCATTGCTGGAGCAGCTTGAAATCGGTGGCCGGCTGGTCGCGCCTGTCGGTGGCGAAGAGCAAGTTTTGACACTGATCGAGCGACTGACACCGACTCAATGGCGTGAGTCCCGTCTCGATCGAGTATTTTTTGTCCCTTTAAAATCCGGAGTGGTATGAGTCCGATGAATACGTTGCGCAATGAAGCTATCAGCAGCCGTTTGACGATGTTGCAACGCGTCCTGTGTCTGCTCGCGATGTCTGCGGTGGTTTCCACGGGGGTTTCCACATTAACCGGGTGTGCCACGCGTCTCGACAATGCGCCGGTGGTCGAGCGTTCGGTCAACGAGGTGCCCGTCGCCGGCGGCCCGAGCGGCGTGAACACGCCGGCTCCAGCCCCGGTTGGGCCGCCGCCGCCGGGGTATTACCGGGTCAAACCCGGGGATACCCTGTATCGGATCGCGCTGAACAACAGCCAGAGTTATCGGGATATAGCGACATGGAACAATCTGACCAACCCCAATCAGATCGAAGTCGACCAACTGCTGCGGGTGGTCCCGCCAGGTAGCAACCCGCTGGCCACAGTGCCGGGCGTATCCACCGCACCGGTAGCCGGCAACGGCGTCCAGTCGGCGCCGCTGGTCAGCACCCAGGCCATGGGTTCACTCAATAACAACGGCAACGGCGTTTCCCCGGCCGTGACGATTCCGCCACAAACCGGCAATCCCGGTGCGACGGTTCCCCCCGGGTCGGATAACCTGACCATGATCTGGCCGGCACACGGCCCCATCATCAATACCTTTGACGATGCGAAGAACAAAGGCGTTGATATCGGCGGTGCCCTGGGCGACCCGGTGGTGGCCGTGGCCGACGGTCGGGTGGTGTATGCCGGCAGCGGGTTACGCGGTTACGGCAACTTGATTATCGTTAAACACGACGCGACATTTCTGACGGCGTATGCTCATAATCAAGCCTTGCTGGTCAAGGAAGGCGATGCTGTGGTGAAAGGACAAAAAATCGCGGCTATGGGTAATAGCGATGCAGATCGTGTCATGCTTCACTTTGAAGTGCGTAAGCAGGGAAAACCCGTCGACCCGATGAAATACCTACCCCCTCATTAACTCCGGATCCGTGCCATGCCGAAACCGAAGTCAGCTCTGAAGGCGAAGTCCGCAAGTCGCGTTCTGCCCGGTCATGAGGCTGGCGCAACCGGCATTGGGGCTGCGGCTGGACAAGCGCTGGAGGATGTTTCGGGAACGCTGCAGGCGCTCGGTCCTGAGGCGGCCGGTTCTGACTCGGGCAGCAGCGGGGCGGTGACGAGGGCGGCCAAGGCGGCGCAAACCGCACGCGCGAGTGCCGCCGAGGCCGAAGAGCAGGATGAAAGTGAAGAGAGCCAGCCCGAATCGGATGAGCCCAATGAGGGCGCGGATCCGGAGCCTGCCGAACCGGTCCGCGAAGCCGACCCGGACGATTTTCGGGCCTTGCTGCAAGCGGAACTGACCGCCGATAC
>JAMFSV010000213.1 GCA_026225455.1 Burkholderiales bacterium
GTGCGGCGCGGCCACGGCTTGCTGGCCTATCGCCAGCGCCAGCAGGAACATCCAGACATTCGGTTGACGCATACAGACCTCTTTGCAAAATAAATCGGATAGGCGACCGGGCTGGGCAATGGCCGGTCACGAGGGCAGGATGATAGGGGGCAAGCGCACCAATGTAAAATATATTAAATCTACCAACTCCATACTTTAAAACTATAGATTTACCGGGACTTATTATGGAACTGCGACATTTACGCTATTTTGTAGCGGTGGCCGAAGAAGGCAATTTCACGCGCGCGGCGCGGCTGCTGCATATGCAACAGCCGCCGTTGAGCCAGCAAGTCCGCGCCCTCGAAGAAGAACTGGGATTCGCGCTATTTCGGCGTCACCCGAAAGGCGTCGATCTGAGCGAGGCCGGCAAAGTGTATCTGCTGGAAGCGAAGGCCATTCTCGACAGGGTGGCCCTGGCCGGAGGACGGGCGGCGCTAGCGGCCTCGGGCATGGAAGGGCTGATGTCGGTCGGCTTCAGCAGTTCGGCCATGGCCCACCCCTTGATCCCGAAGCTGTTGTACAGCCATCGGGAAATGCGGCCACAGGTGGAAATCCGCTTCAGCGAGGGCAACGCGGCGACGCTGACGGCCGCCGTGGCCAGCGCCCGCATCGACCTGGCGTTTGTGCGCATGCCCGTCGAACGTCCGCCCGGCCTGCTCTTTCATCGTCTGCTCGACGAGGAACTGCTGCTCGTGCTGCCGCTCTGGCACCCGCTGCTGGCCGGAGCCCACGCAGACGCCACGCCGGCAATAGCGCTGGCATCGCTGCGTGATGAGCAATTCATCCTGGTGCGCAAGCCCGGCGCGCCCGGCATGTATTCAACCTTGCTCGATGCCTGCATGCGCATCGGTTACACGCCGCGGATCGCCGCCGAAGTCGATAATATGTTGACCAATATTAGCCTGGTCGCGGCCGGTGTCGGCATCTCCGTGACGCCCGCTTCGATGCGGGGCTTTCATACGGACGCGGTCAGGTACTGCAGCATCGCCGATGGCGGCCCCGGCTTGAGCGCGCCACTGACCATGGTCATGCGCAAGGACGGCATCACGGCGGTGGCGGCGTATTTTATCGACGAAGCAAAGCGGATCGCGGCCGAAACCAGTAAGTGACTATTTTATGTGCAAGAGGCTAAAATAATATGCGTGATCATGGAAAGGCAGAAATGAAAAAGCTCGTCATCTTCGGTACCAGTAATATCTTGTCCGATTTGTTTGATTGCGCGCTGGCGAATGATTGGTTGCCCACCAAAGTCATTCTCCATCTGCGGGAAGATCAGCATGAGCGCAATATCACCCTCAATAACCGTCTGCTGGCCCTGTCCCCCTATTGCCAGCCTCCCACCGTACTGTCGCTCGACGACTTCGTTCCCGAGAACGATGAAGTTTACCTGCTTGGACCAACCACGCCGACACGCGAAGCACTGGCGCTCGAGTTAAGACAACGCTTTGCACTGCGTTTCACAACGCTCGTGCATCCGACCGCTTATGTGTCGCGCATGGCCCGTCTGGGAGAAGGATGCTTTATCGGCGCAAACAGCGCGATCGCGCCCGGCGCGGTCCTGGGCGAACACGTCTTCGTCAACCGCGGTGTCACGATCGGGCATGATACCCACATCGGTCCCTACTCGCGCATTCAGCCGGGCGCCAACCTCGGTGGACTGTCGCGCATAGGCCGTGGCGTGACGGTGGCCATCGGCGCCACATTGATTGAGCGCCTGGTGGTGGGCGACCGGGCATTCATCGGCGCTGGCGCCATCGCCACCGCCGATATCGCCGACGATGAACTGGTCCTTGCCGTACCGGCCAAAGTCAGGAAGACGCTGGCCTAAGCTGCGTGCGTCGATGAAAACGGTCCAACGCCAGCGTACAAGCGCCCAGCAGGCTCGGTCCGGAACGCTCCAGGTCGAGCTCAGTATCGAAACGTTTCCTCATTGCTTCGCCGCCGGCCTTACGCAGTTCCGGACTGGCGATCAACGCATTTAGCCTAGCAAAATATGCATCGATGTCCGCCGCGGCGGCGCTACCGATTTTGTCGCCACCATCGGCATCGGCAAATGCGACTACCGGCAAAGCAAGCGACATCGCTTCCGCAACGGAAAAGCCGCCACCCATTATTGGCGGATTCACATAGATATCGCTGGCCGCAATCATTTCCAAAACCAATGGCGTATGCGCAATCAGATGCAGTCGTTCGCGCGGCAGTGCGTTTAAGGCCGGCGGGAGCTCACCCGCCCCACCCAATATCAGCCAGACCAGTCGCGGATGCGCCGCCATCAGGGCGCACATGCGCTGCGCCCAGGCACCGCCTATGCGCTCTTTAAAGTGGCTACCCACGGAAACGAGAACGACATCATTGCCTTCAAGGCCCAGGCTCGCCCTTGAAAAATCAGCGCCGGCCACTTTGCGGCGTACGCGGTAGGGGTGGTACCAGGCCTGGCTCTCGGGTAATGCGGCGTCCCAAAGCGGCCGCGACACGCCGTCAGCGAGCTTTTCTTGCGCCGTCAGCCAGACATCGCTAGGCACCATTGGCGCGATCGAATTGGTGCCGAGAGCGAGGATGGGATATTTTTTGTACAGTGTGCCGATCAAACCGGAATGCAAGCCGACGAACAGCACCAGGTCGGGATCGAAGGCGTCAATACTATTGAGGATGTCGCGCCAGCGACGCAAAATCGAAAACCGCTGATCGCAGCCATGAATGATTTGCCTGCGGATGACCCCTTACGCGAGGCAGTGGCCAACGCGCGCTCGGCCGCAGCAGAGGCGAAGGTGGTGAAGGTAGCAGTCTCGACCTCGGGCAAGGATCAAACAAAAGGCTCGACAGCGA
>JAMFSV010000214.1 GCA_026225455.1 Burkholderiales bacterium
ATGTGCGCTGGCAGCGGCCAGGGTCTGGTTCTGCACCAAGGCCTGCTGTTCCAGGGCGGCCAGGGGCGGTTCGTCAAAACCTTGCCACCAGTCGGGCGCCAGCGGCGCATGCGAAGGCTCGGCCACATGCCAATAGGAATCGGTCTGCCAGGCAGGCGGCGTCTCGGCTTGAGGCTGGTGGTAATCCGGTCCGACGGTGCAGGCCGACAATAGCGCCGTACATATCAGCAGCCCCAGCCTCAGGCGAACCGGCAAATTGGGCGGCAGGAGGTCAAGTCGCACTGGCTTCACGACGCCTCCTGGCCTTTCTTCGGCGGGGTGATCGAGACCCGATCCCCATCGGCAATCGAATCGCTGGGATTCACAATGACTTTGTCGGTGGCCTCAATCCCGGTTTCGATTTCAAGCGTCTGCCCCAGGTCCTGGGCAATCACCACCGCATGCAAATGGACCGTGCCATTGGCATCCACCACCGCCAGACGCGGGCCTTCCGCACGGAACAGCAAAGCGTTGCCCGGCACCATCAGCCGTGCATGGGCTACGGCTGGCAGCGACACCTGCACGTAGGCGCCAGGTCGCAGGCGGCCATCCGAATTAGGCAAGGTCACTTCGACTTGCAGCGAACGGGTCGCCACGTCGATGGCGCCGGAAATATGCGTCACCGTGCCATGGAATTGCTGGCCCGGCAGTTCCGCCTGCACCACCACCACCGGCTGGCCCGCCTTGACACCTTGGGCATAAGCTTGCGGCAACTGGACATAGACCCGCAGCGGGTCGACCTGAGCCAAGGCAAACAAGGCGCGGCTGGTGCCGCCGCCGGCATCGATCAGGTCGCCGACATCGACATTACGTTGCGTCACCACCCCGGCAAATGGCGCGAGGATACGCTTGAACGATTCAAGTTGCTGCAAACGGCGCACATTGGCATCGGCCGCGGCCAGGTTGGAAACGTCCTGGGTATAAGTACTTTGGCGTTCGTCGAGTTCTTGCTGCGATACCGCATCGCGTTGGCGCAATTGCTGCCAGCGATCCAGCGAGCTTTTGGCTAAACCCAGGCTGGACTTGGTTTGATCGCGTTGTGCCAGCGCCTGCGCCAGTTCTTGGTCGATTTCCGGGGTGTCGAGATCAGCCAGTAATTGGCCTTGCTTGACCTGGGCACCGATATCGACATACCAGTGCAGCAGATAACCCGTGGCCCGCGCATAAATCGGCGATTCGACAAAACCGCGCAAGGTACCGGGCAGCAAGGTGTTGCCGTTATCTTTGGTGCTGGTGGGCAGCACCACATTCACATACTCGCGCGCGTTATGTTCGGTGACGGCCGCCACCGCGCGGGTTTGCAGCCAATTGGCAAGCACCGTGCGCAGCGCACCCAGGGCCAGCAATATCAGGACGATCGCTACGGCGATTTTTGCCCGTTTCCATTCGCGGCCGCGAGGCGGCAGTGCATGGCCATGACCCGGATCCGGGTCAGGTATCGCCAACGAGGCGTGAGATTTCTTGGTCATGTCAGTCAGCTATCGAATAATTAAGGATCAAACGGGTTCACCGGCGTGGGCATCAGTGCCGCCCGCGTCGCCACCTGCATTACCGTGCCGCCGAGCCAGGCGGCTATGAATACCGGCAAAAACCAGCGGCACAAAAAATAGCGTAGAAACCGTGGCAAACAGCAAGCCGCCAATCACCGCCCGCCCAAGCGGGGCATTCTGTTCCGCGCCTTCGCCCAAACTCAGCGCCATCGGGATCATGCCGATGATCATGGCGAAGGCCGTCATCAGCACCGGGCGGATCCGGCTCGCGCCCGCTTCCAGCGCGGCGGTGAGAGGCGGTGCACCGGCCAGCAGGCGCTGGCGCGCGAAGGCCACCATCAAAATACTATTCGCGGTCGCCACGCCCATGGTCATAATCGCCCCGGTCAAGGCCGGCACACTAAGATGGGTGCCGGTGAGGAACAACATCCAGACAATGCCTGCGAGCGCCGCGGGCAAGGCGCTGATAATGATCAGCGGATCGACCCAGGACTGGAAATTCACCACGATCAGCAGATACACCAGCACAATCGCCATCGCGACCCCCACACCCAGTCCGATATACGAACTATGCATGGTCGCCACTTGGCCGCGCACCACAATCTGGCTGCCGCGCGGCAAGGATTTGCGCGCCTGATTCACCAATGTGTCGACTTGACGGGCAACACCGCCGAGATCGCGCCCCTCGACGCTGACAAACAAGTCGATCACCGGTCGGATGTTGTAATGCGAAACCACAGCAAACTGGTTTTGCGGCAAAACCTGCACCAAGTTGCCGAGCAATTGCGAAGGTCCGTTGGCGGTACCCGATACAGGAGTGCGCAACAGATCGTCGATCGACGCAACATTGTATTGCGGCGTCTCCACGGCCAAGTTGTATTCCACGCCGTTGGCATCGTTAAACCAGAATCCCGGCGCAGTCTGCGAACTGCCGGAGAGCGCAATCAGCAGGTTTTGCGCCACATTGTTGGCGCTCAAGTTCAGTTGCTGCAAGCGGGTGCGGTCCATCTTCAGATAGATCGCCGGCTCGTTAAGCTTCTGCTGGATATGGGTGTCGACCGTGCCGGGGATCAAATGCACCTGTTTCATCAGCTTGCTTGCGGCCAGGAAATTGCCTTGCTGGTCGGCGCCCGAAATCTGCACGTCGATAGCGGCAGGCAAGCCGAAATTGAGAATCTGCGTGATGATGTCGGCCGGCTGGAAGAAAAATTCCACGCCGGGGAAACGTTGCGGCAAGATCGCGCGCAGTTGGTCGATATACTTTTGCGTCGGTTGATGATCGGCCGTGAGCGCAATCTGGATTTCGCCATCCAGGGTGCCGATGGTGCCCGCATTGCTGTATGACAGATTGATACCGCTATACGGCAAACCCAGGTTATCGAGGATGGTGTTCAACTGGTCCGCAGGAATCACTTCGCGCACCACTTGCTCGACTTGATCGGCCAGGCGTGCGGTTTCCTCGATCCGCGTACCGGTGGGCGCACGGATATGCAAACGGATATCGCCCGCATCGACGGTGGGGAAAAAATCCTCGCCCAGCGCAAAAACCAGGCTCATCGATAGCAGGCAGAACGCCAGAAAGATCGTGGCCGCGCGGCGGCGGCGCACCAGCAGCGTGCTCAAGATCACGATATAAGCGGCACGCATACGCTCAAAACCCTGATCGAAGCGGTGATACAGCCGCATGAATAAATTGGGTTTGGCGTCGCTCTGGGAATGATGCACATGCGACATCAACAACATCGCCAGTGTCGGCACCAAAGTGCGCGACAGGATATAAGAGGCGAGCATGGCGAACACCACGGCCTCGGCCAGCGGCACGAACAGATAACGCGCCACGCCGGTGAGGAAAAACATCGGCACAAATACGATACAGATACACAGTGTCGAAACCAAGGCCGGCACCGCGATTTCACCCGCCCCGTCGAGAATCGCATCATGCAGGTTGGTGCCCATGTGCAAGTGCCGCTCGATGTTTTCGATGGTCACCGTCGCATCATCGACCAAAATACCCACCGCCAGCGCCAGGCCGCCCAGCGTCATGATGTTGATGGTCTGCCCGAGTGCATGTAAAGCCAGCAGCGACGATAGAATCGAGAGCGGGATCGACACGGCAATAATGCAGGTGCTGCGCCAATTACCCAGGAACAGCAAAATCATGGCCGCGGTGAGCGCGGCCGCAATCAAGGCTTCGTGAATCACGCCTTGCACGGCGGCTTTAACGAATACCGACTGATCGAACAAGGCGGTGATCGACAAGTCGGTCGGCAACGAGGCTTGCGCCGTCGGCAGCAAAGCACGCAAATTGCTGACAATCGCCAAAGTCGACGCGTCACCGTTCTTCAGCACCGACAACAGCACCCCGCGCCGGCCATTTTGCCGCACGATATTGGTCTGCGGCGAAAACCCGTCGCGCACGTGAGCCACTTCGCTGAGATAGGTGGTGGCACCGTTCAACGTCCGTACAGGAATCTCATTGAGCCCCGCCACCGTCGGCGGCGAACCATTCATCTCGACGGTATATTCACGCGAGCCGATCTTGGCTGTGCCGGTCGGCAAAATCAAATTCTGCGCATTGACCGCGGCGACCACATCGCTGGGCGTCAACCCCTTGGCCAGCAAGGCACGCGTATCCAGGTCGACCGAAATCAAGCGGCTCTTGCCGCCGTAGGGATAAGGCACCGATGCGCCCGGAATGGTCACCAATTGCGGCCGCAGGAAGTTCAGCGCGACGTCGTTGAGATCGCGCTCGGACAGCGTGGGACTGGACAAGCCCAACTGGATCACCGGAATACTCGACGCCGAGTAGCTGATTACCAGCGGCGGTGTGGCGCCAGGCGGCATCTGCTTCAATTGCGCTTGTTCAACCGCCACAATCTGGGCAATCGCCGTCTGGATGCTCGCCGTCGGCTGCAAAAACACTTTAAGCACGGCAATCCCTGGTAAGGACTGCGACTCGATGTGTTCAATATTATTGACGGTAGTGGTCAAGCTACGTTCATTGACCGAGGTGATGCGATTGGCGATATCCTCGGCGGATAAACCGCTATAGGTCCAGATGATACTGACCACCGGAATATTGATATCGGGCAGGATATCGACCGGTGTGGTCAGGAGTACAAAAGGTGTCGCCAGTAAAATCAAGATGGCCATCACGATAAACGTGTAGGGCCGCTTTAGCGCAACGTTGACGATCCACATTGAAACGCGCTCAGAAAAATACTAAAAGAGGGATAAGCCCGCCGAAACAGGACTCAAGTGCAAAACCGGACACACGACCGCCATGCCGTATCTCGACACCGGCATCGCAACCGGGCATGACACGCGGTAGAGAAATCGCATGAACCTGCCGAAGCAAGCGCGACACCCCGGCGCAACACCCCGGCGCAACACCCCGGCGCAACACCCCGGCGCAACACCCCGTTTGGCAAGCAATGCACCAAGCGCCGAGTGACACACCCAGCATCGTAGACTGTGGGCACCAACGCCTACCTGACGCGAAAATGGCAAAATTGCCATAAATGACTGCGCGGCAGGCCCAGTGAGGATTTCCCGGTCGCGCAGGGAGCAAAAACCAATACGCTGCTAGTCCATTTATTTTTTGCAGCGCAACAAAAATCAACCCCGGCCCACCAACGGCATCTTGGTGGCCATCACCGTCATCGTCAGAACATTCGCGTCCAGCGGCAGATTGGCGATATACAACACGGCGTCGGTCACGTGGCGCAGGTCCAGCAAAGGCTCGACCGCGACTTCCCCGTTGGCCTGCAAAATGCCCAACGCCATGCGCGCCGCCATGTCGGTGTCGGCATTGCCGATATCGATCTGGCTGCAAGCGATATCGTGGGCGCGCCCATCCAGCGCTGTGGCTTTGGTCAGGCCCAGGACGGCATGTTTGGTTGCCGTGTAGGGCGCGCTGAACGGTCTCGGCGTGTAGGCCGAAACCGAACCGTTGTTGATAATGCGGCCCCCGCGCGGATTTTGCGTTTTCATCAAGCCAAACGCGGCACGGGTGCAGAAAAACACGCCATCGAGGTTGGTGCCGACCACGGCATGCCATTGGTCGGTGGTCAACTCGTCGATCGGCACGGCCGGCGCACTCACGCCGGCGTTATTGAACAGCAGGTCGAGACGGCCGTAGGTGGCCTTGATCCGCGCGAACAGGGCTTTCACGCTGGCCGCATCGCGCACATCGGTGGGCACCGCCAAGGCCTGCTGACCGGCCCGGTCGGCTTGCAATGCCAGCTCGGCCAGCGGCACCACGCTGCGCCCGGCGAGCACCACGGTGTAATCGGCTTGCAATAAAGCCAGCGCGACCGCACGGCCGATACCGCTGCCGGCTCCCGTCACCAAAGCAATTTTACCTGTCATGATGCACTCCCAGACCCAAGTTCCCTACGTTAGTGTCAGCGGCACCTTCACGCAATAGGGATCGCCACTCCAGCCGGCTCAAGTCCATCTTGAATCGGCGACACCCGGCTTAAAGGTTCAGCTTGCGGCGCAACAAAGCCAACCCCAGCACACTGCCCTCTTCCGAAATGGTATGGTCCACATCCGGCAGCAGATAAGCCTCCACCGGGTAACCGGCGGCCTCCAATGCGGCGGCGGCGTGCGACAACTCGCTGGCGTCGATCACCGGGTCGTCCTCACCGTGAATCAAGGCCACCGGGCTTGCGCTATGCGCGGTAATCGGCGACACCAGACGCCCGGAATATGCCACCACTGCCAGCGCACCGTCCGCATTGGTGGCGAGATGATGCAAGGCCATAATCGAGCCTTGCGAAAAGCCGACCAGTGCCAGCCGGCCGGCATCCAGCCCCCAATGCGCCAATTCGGCGTCGAGCAGTGCGCGCAATGCGGTATAAGCCTGGTTGGCCCGTACTTCCCGATTTTGCGGACTCACGTCGCGCAGGCTAAACCATTGCCGCCCGGCAAAACCGCCGTCGAACGGCTCTGTCCCGTCCAGCGAGGCGAACGCCGCGCCCGGCAAAGCATCCGCCCAGGCATCGGCCAACGGCACCAGATCTTGTGCATTGCTGCCCACCCCGTGCAGCATCACCACCAAGGAACTGGCCGGTGCGGAAACCGGCGCCAGACGCCAGCCGTGTTCGAATTTTTGCCATGCCATGCCAATATCCTTTTTACGCGTATTTCAAGTGTATTAACGGCCTGCTCAATGGCAGACAGCACTCTATGATAACGAGTTTCCCTTGGCAGAAGAGGCGGGTTCCGAACCTAAGCGGGCCGCGCCCGATTCCAGGTCAACACCAGGCCCGCACCAAACCTGGGTCTCAGGTCTTGCATCGCCGCTAAGCCGCGAATAAATTGGCCTGGATCTGGCGCAAATGACCCGTCAGCGCTTCATGGGCGGCAGCGGCATCTCTGTCGCGCAATGCGGCCACAATAGCGCGGTGCTGCGCCTGATATTCCGCGCGCCGCTCAGGGGTCAACGAGCGGCGCTTTAAACGCCCCCACTCCCCCTGTTCGCGAACCCGGTTGCTGAGCTCCAGTACCTGCACGAAAAAAGAGTTATGCGTGGCCGTCGCCAGCGCGCGATGCAATTCGCCGTCCCAATGCTCAAACTCCTCGATCGAGACAGCGGCCTCGGAGCGTTCGATACATTCGCTCATACGGGCAAAATCCGAGGGCGTGGCATTGCGCGTGATCAAGCGCGGCAGCAAGGGCTCAATTAATAAGCGGGCCTCCATCAATTCGGCGGGACTGGTCTGCAAGCTGGGTTGCCCGACCGGCGCTTCGGCGGGAAGCAGCGCACTGGCGGCACCCGGCGAGACAAAGGTGCCGCTGCCCACCGCCTGAGTAATCAGGCCACGCTCTTTCAGATCTTGCAGCACCCGCCGGACGGCACCGCGCGACGTGTTGAAGCGCTCGCTCAAATCGCGCTCGGCGGGCAGCTTGACACCCTCCCGTATCCGCCCCGTCGAGATTTCTTCCCGCAGGTAAACCGCCAACGCCTTGGCTCCCGCGGCCCGGACGGAGCTCTTTAAGCTTAATTCACTCATGTGCCCTCGCTGTTCCATCAGCATCAGCGGAATTATATCCCGAAATAACCAATTGGTTAAAAATAAATGCAATATGGTCTTGAATTGGTTCTTTATCAGATCTAGTATGTTGGATACAAAAACCAATTGGTCACAGGAGTGTTCTTGAAATTCGCCAATCTTAGTCTCAACGGGGCAAAAACGATTGCCCTCGTCGACACCCAAACATCGGTCTTTTGGCCCGTCGCCGAGTTTATCCCGGGCTTTAACGGCGATATGATCCAGTTGATTCAATCCCTGGTTCGATTCAGCGGTGATTTTCGCCCGAAGGGCGCGGGCCGGCCGTTATCCGACGCTGTGGTATTGGCCCCGATCGATCAGCCGCGCCGGAACATTTTTTGCGTAGGCAAAAATTATTCCGAACACGCCGCCGAATTCCAGAAATCAGGTTTCGACCACAGCGCCAAAGACAATGAGCACGCGCCCGAAGCGCCCGTGGTTTTCACCAAACCGGCCTCTACCGTGATTGGGCCAGGCGTTAAAATCCCTTCTCATGCACCGCTGGCAAAGCAATTGGACTACGAGGCCGAACTCGGCGTGGTGATCGGCAAAGGTGGGCGCGGCATCAAACGCGCGGAGGCAATGCAACACGTGTTCGGTTACACCGTGATCAACGACTTCACCGCACGCGACCTGCAAAAATTGCATCGCCAGTGGTTCCTGGGCAAATCGCTGGACGGTTTTTGTCCAATGGGCCCCTATCTGGTGACAGCCGATGAGGCGGATGGTCAAAATCTCGATATCCAATGCTGGGTCAATGGCGAATTGCGCCAAAGCGCCAATACACGGCAGTTGATCTTCGATATCCCGACGCTGATCGAAACCTTGTCTGCGGGGATTGAATTACACCCCGGCGACGTGATCGCGACCGGTACCCCGGCCGGCGTCGGCATCGGCTTCAACCCGCCGAAATTCGTCCAGACCGGCGATGTGATTCGCATCGAGATCCAGCACCTCGGCGTACTTGAGAATGAAGTGGGCGAATGAAGTTTTTTTATCGCACACCTTATCGCACACCTTATCGCACACCTTAACCGGTTAGACTTTTTTACAGGATGACAGGTCGAAAGCTTGCGTGACGGTTGAGCGCGCAAACGGGAAACGGTCATGGAGAAATCAATGAGCGATCACGAAAAAAAACCTGATGCCTGCCCGGATCAAGTTCAAGTTGCCTTCACCCGCATCAGCCGCCGCTCATTCTTGACGCGGATCGGCGCCGCCGGCGCGGCGGTGGGTGTGGGCCAATTGTCCCTCGATACCCAAGCGGCAACGCCTGCACCCGATGAGCTGGCTGCGCCAAGCGATGCCGCATCGGACCAGGCGACGATGCAGGTACGCTTGCGGGTGAACGGGATCGAACACCAACTGGTGCTCGATCCACGCACCACCTTGCTCGATTGCGTGCGGGAGCATTTGCATTTGACCGGGACTAAAAAAGGTTGCGACCATGGCCAATGCGGGGCGTGCACGGTACATGTCAACGACCGCCGGATCAATTCCTGCCTGAGCCTGGCTGCAACCCACGAGGGTGATGCAATTACCACCATCGAGGGCTTGGGTCAGCCAGGTCGATTGCACCCAATGCAGCAGGCTTTTGTCGAGCATGACGGCTACCAGTGCGGTTATTGCACCGCGGGGCAGATTATGTCGGCCACCGCCTTATTGCATGAACCCTGCGGTGCGGCGGACGGTGATGTCAAAGAAGCCATGAGCGGCAATATTTGCCGCTGCGGCGCCTATGCAAATATTGTGTCTGCGATTCAGCAGGTACGTCGCAAAGCCTGAAGCGGAGAGCATCATGAAACAATTCCAATTAAGGCGCGCCATCGATATTCCCGATGCGATCATGGCCGGCATCGCGCCCGCAACCGAGCGGCCCGGCACACAAGTGCGCTTTTTGGCAGGCGGCACGACCTTGCTGGACCTGATGAAGCTAAATGTCGAGCAGCCGCAACAGGTGATCGACATCAGCCGTTTGCCGCTCGACAAGATTGAACCCCAATCCGGCGGCGGCGTCAAAATCGGCGCCACGGTGCGCAACGCCGATCTCGCGCATCATCCGCTGATTCAGGCCGACTACGCCGTCTTGTCGCAAGCGCTGTTATCGGGAGCCTCGGCCCAGTTGCGCAATATGGCAACCACCGGCGGCAATCTCATGCAACGCACCCGCTGCGTCTACTTCCGCGATACCGCAATGGCATGCAATAAACGTGAGCCCGGCAGCGGTTGCGCAGCGCTCGACGGGATGAATCGAAACCTGGCCTTACTCGGCACCAGCGAGCATTGCATTGCCACCAACCCATCGGACATGAACGTCGCGCTGATGGCGCTCGAAGCGATGGTCCACATTCAAGGGGTGAATGGGCTTCGCAGTGTCGCCATCGATGATTTTTTCCTGCTGCCCGGCGCCACGCCCGAGCGTGAAAATCTGGTGCAGCCGGGCGACCTGATTACCCACGTCACCTTGCCGCCCCGCATCCGCGGAAACAAATCGGTGTATTTGAAGTTGCGCGATCGCGCATCCTACGAATTTGCGCTGGCCTCGGCGGCAGTCGTGATGACGGTGACGGCGGGGCGTATCGAATCGATCCGCGTTGCCCTGGGTGGCGTCGGCACCAAACCCTGGCGTGCTCGCGAAGCGGAAGCGGTGTTACTAGGGCAAGCACCCGGGCCGGCCCTGTTTCGCCGCGCCGCCGAAGCGGCCATGCAGAACGCGCGGCCACAAAGTCAGAACGGCTTCAAGGTCGAATTGGCGACGCGTTGTGTGGCACATGCATTGGGACAAGCGGCGCAAGTTTGAACCAGGTGACGCCAACCGTCTGATATGCCAACGCAGCGGCGCAGCGATCCGGAAACATCCAGGAACCCACAATAATGAATCCACTTATTCAAACCGCGCCCCCGGCCATTGGCGGCAGCTTCGTCCGTATCGACGGCGCACTCAAGGTCAGCGGCGGCGCCAGTTATACCTCGGATAAAAATTTCCCCGGCATGCTGTACGCCGTTCCGGTCGGCGCGACTATCGCCAGCGGGCGCATCACGCGCCTGGACACAACGGTAGCCGCCGGCATGCCGGGAGTTCGGGCGATCTTCACGCGGGACAACATCGGGCCTTTTTTTCGCGTCGGCGCGGGCTCCAATGCCATCATCGACGAACATCGCCCGCCATTCGATGACGATCTGATTCGCTACTACGGACAGTATGTCGCACTGGTGGTGGCCGATACCTTCGAACAGGCAACAGCAGCGGCCGACGCCGTCGCCCTGACCTACGCCGCACAAACCCCGGATGTCAGCATGCAATTGACGGCCGGGCAGCCGCCCAGCATCGATACACAACGCGGCAATGCCGCGGCCGCATTTACCGCTGCGACGGACCCGTTCAAACTCGACGCGACATACACCACACCGGTTGAAACCCACAACCCGATCGAATTGCATGCAACGGTGGCGGTCTACGACGGCACGGTCTTTACCTTGTACGAGACTTCACAAGCCGTGGTAAACCACAAAGCGGTGCTGGTACAAATGCTGGGGGTGCCGCCCGAACACGTGCGTGTGATCACCGAATATCTGGGCTCGGGCTTCGGCGGCAAACTTTGGCCATGGACCCACTCGCTCTTGGCCGCAGCCGCCGCACGCAATCTAAAACGGCCGATCAAGCTGGTGATCAGCCGCAAGATGATGTTCCAGAACGTCGGCCATCGCAGCAATACTCAGCAGCGCATTCGTTTGTCGGCCGACGCCGATGGGCGTTTCAGTTCGCTGCAACATGATTACCTGAATCATGTCTCGCGCACCGATGTGAGAAAAGAAAATTGCGGCGAAGTCAGCGGTTATCTTTATAGTTCGCCCAACGTTCACGTGGCGTGGTCGTACGCCCGCAAAGACATCGCACCCAACACTTCGATGCGAGGACCGGGCGCGACACCGGGCTTGTTCGCGCTGGAATCGGCCGTCGACGAGTTGGCGCTCAAACTGAAGATGGACCCCGTCGCTTTACGTTTGCTTAATGAACCGGCCCTCGATGAAAGTTTGAATCTGCCCTTCTCCTCGCGTCATTTACCCGAGTGTTTGCAGCAAGGCGCACAAAGATTCGGCTGGGCGCAACGCAACCCCGAAGTCGGCTCGATGCGCCGCGACGGTCTGGTGCTGGGCTGGGGTATGGCTGCCTGCGCCTGGAATGCACGCCGCACGGCGGCCCAAGCATCGGTGCAGATGTATGCAGACGGCACGGCACGGGTGGCGAGCGCAACCCAGGATATCGGCACCGGCACCTACACGGTGCTGGCCCAAATGGTATCTAGCGCCACCGGTTTGCCTCTGAGCAAGATCAAAGTCGCATTGGGCGACACGGCATTTCCGCCCGGACCCTTTTCCGGCGGCTCAGTCGCAACCGGCTCCATGGTGCCGGCCGTGCTCGACGCCGCCCATGACGCGCTGCAGCAAATTCTGGCCATCGCCGCCCATACCGACCGTTCGCCCTTCGCCGGACAAGCGATAGAGAATCTGGCCTTCGGCGACGGCATGATTTATCGCAAGGGTATGCCGGCCGCGACCGGCGTACCCTTCGGCAAAGTACTGCAGGCGGCTCAAGTCGGTGTTGTCACCGGCACCGCCCAGGTCGCCGCCAGCGGCAGCGAGCCCGGCGGCGCCAAAGTGTCGATGCATTCGTTTGGCGCCCACTTCGTCGAAGTGACCTGGCAACCGGAAATAGCCCGGCTGCGCGTCAGCCGCGTGGTCACGGTGATCGACGGCGGCAAAATCATCAACCCGCGTACCGGGCGCAATCAGATCGAAGGCGCGATCATCATGGGCATCGGCATGGCCTTGTTCGAAGAAACGCATTACGACGCGCGCAACGGCGCGCCGCTCAACAGCAACCTGGCCGACTACATGATGACTACCCATGCCGATGCGCCCACACAAATCGACGTGTCGTTTCTCGATTACCCGGACTTGGCGCTCAACGCGCTGGGCGCACGTGGCATCGGTGAGATCGGCATCGCCGGCCTGGCCCCCGCGGTGACTGCGGCGGTTTATCATGCGACCGGGATTCGGGTACGGGACCTGCCGGTCAAGATCGAAGATCTGCTGGCGTCGCAAGTGACGGCCTAAGGCCTTTGGCGGCAAGGCATTGCGCACGGAAGTCGACGCGTGCCCGCCGCTTCAATCAAAAGATAGGCAATCCCGCATAGGTCACCTACAATTATCCGTATATCGCAGCTGAAAAAAACGATGCGTTCAAATGCGGTTTTGATCGTCTAAAAATGATCAAAAATTCGCGGCTGATTCAACCCTGGAATTTTCAATCTGCTTATGTCCGTTACCGGATTAAATCATTACAACCTGCGTGCCAGCCGCCAGATACTCGATGCACTGCGCGATTTTTATGTCAGCATCGTCGGCTTGCGCGTCGGCTACCGGCCACCATTCAATAGTTTTGGTTATTGGCTGTATGCCGGAGATCATGCCGTGCTTCATCTTTCCGAAGCCGGGCCGGACGAACGGCGTTTGCTCAACGTAACCGGCACTTTCGACCATGTCGCCTTCTCCTGTACCCATGTCGAGGAATTCGAATCTCGTCTGCGTGGCTTCGATGTCGGCTACACCAGCGACCTTGTCCCACACACCGGTCAACAGCAATTATTTTTTCATGACCCGGCGGGCAATGGGGTGGAGTTGAATTTTGCCGGCCATACGGCCTGACCGAGATACCGGATTTTCCCATCCCACCGCCTCGGTCTACAGGGGCTGCGATGCACCCCACACTTTTTAAAGTTAGAATCAGCAAACATTTTTACTCGCTCACATCATAACGCCGCGCACTAGCCACCCGATTTTGTGAAGGAACTCTAATGCTGGACTTTTCTACGCTGGGCATGTTTGTCGCTGTGGTACTGGGTTTATTTCTGATCCCCGGCCCGGCCATTTTGCTGGTATTGACCCGCACGGTGCAAGGCGGGCGTAAAACCGGAATTCTCACCGGCCTGGGCATCGCCACCGGCGATTTAATTCATACGCTCTGTGCCGCGGTGGGGCTTTCGGCTCTGTTGATGACGTCCTCGCTGGCGTTTACCGTGGTGAAGCTGGTGGGGGCTGCTTATTTGGTTTATCTCGGCGTACGCGCCTTGATCGCCAAGAACCCGCCCGCGGGATCGGTTACGGCTCGGCCTGCCTTGGCCCCCGTTACACCGGCCAAGGCATTTCTGCAAGCCATCCTCACCGAAGTGCTGAATCCCAAGACCGCGCTATTCTTTTTGTCGTTCCTGCCGCAATTCGTCCATCCGGAGAAAGGCTCCACACTCGCCCAATTCGCGCTATTGGGTCTGGTGTTTGTGGCTTTGAGCGTCAGTTACACCAGTCTCATTGCGCTGACGATCCGCCCACTTGGCCGATTGGTCAAGCGGCTGACCTGGTTGAGCCGGTGGCAAGGCAAAATTATCGGCGTGATCTTTATTTCGCTGGGCGTGAAAGTCGCCATGCAACGGCATTGAGCTTCAATACTCGGGATAAGTCCGCCGGGCTTATCCCGAGTATGCATCTCCAAACATCGTCACCTCGGCTCGCTTATTCGTTTTCCTGTTTATCCGCTTACCGTCCGCCGAACATCGCCTAAATCCGCTTGCCGTATTCGGAAGTTGCCCCGCCTCTCGCGCCGGGACACGGTACCGGTCAAAAAAAATCCAACTGTCTGGAATAAGCCGCCGCATTCGCGTGTATACCTCTTCGAAGGCCCATGCCTTGAACAGGACGACACCATGCGTTTTACTTTCCCCTTCGTTTCACGCCATCGCTTATTGACCGTTTGCCTGGCCGGTGCGGCGGGTGTTTTTAGTGTTACCGGCTGGGCTGCCGGGGCCGATGAAAAGCCGTTTCTAGCCGAAAATGACAGCGCCATGAACACCATGATGAACGGTATGGCGATCCAGCCATCCGGCGACGTCGATCATGACTTTGTCGGCATGATGGTGCCTCATCATCAAGGCGCTATCGACATGGCCCAAGCCGAACTGCGCTACGGCCACAACGAGCAATTACGCCGTATCGCGCAGGAAATCATCGTCGAGCAACAGCAGGAAATTGCGGCCATGCGCTTGGCCCTGGGCCAGCCGCTGCCGCCGTCCGTCGCATCTCCAGACCAACTCGCCCCGGCGAGTGCCGCTACCGCACCTTCCATGTCCCACCACAGCATGCAAATGCAAAAGGAAACCCCATGACACCTGCCTCCTTTCTGGCCACGGCATTAACCCTCACGGCCCTCGCCACGCAAGCGGCTTGGGCTGGGCAAGCGCCGGGCCTGGCCGGCGACGCGGATATTGCAATCAGTCATCGCGACCGCGTCTATGCCGCCGAACAATTTTCCAATACGGTGTCGGTCATCGACCCGGCCAGCAACACCTTGCTTGGCGTAATCCGCCTGGGCGAGCCGTCTCCCACCAATTTCAGCCCGCTATACCGCGGTCAGGTGCTGGTACACGGCATGGGCTACGCGCCGGATCATCGCACCATCGCGGTCGTGTCCATCGGCTCGAATTCGGTCACCTTTATCGATACCGCCAGCAATACCGTCAAACACACCACCTATGTCGGCCGCGCCCCGCATGAAGCGTTTTTCACGCCCGACGGCAAAGAAGTCTGGGTCACAGTGCGCGGCGAAAACTATATTTCGGTACTCGACGGCACCAGCTTCGAAGAAAAGACCCGCATCATCGTGCCGGCCGGCCCAGGCATGCAGATTTTCTCGCCGGACGGCAAATATGGGTATGTGTGCTCGTCGTTCAACCCGGAAGTCGATGTGATTTCCGTCGCCGACCATAAAATCGTAGGCACGGTCAAACAGGCCAGCCCATTCTGCCCCAATATCGCCGCAACACCGGACGGCCGGCAAGTCTGGTTCACGCTCAAAGACGTGGGCAAGACGCAGGTGTTTGACGCGCAAGCGCCCTTCACTTTGTTAAAGACCCTGGATACCGGGCCGATCACCAACCACGTCAATATCGTGCATAACGCCCACGGGACCTTCGCTTATGTCACGGTGGGCGGTTTGAATCAGGTCAAAGTATTTCGCACCGACGACTTCTCGCAAGTGGCCACCATTCCGGTCGGTAATCTGCCGCACGGAATCTGGCCGTCCGGCGATGGCACGCGGGTCTATGTCGGCTTGGAAAATGCCGACGCCATGACGGCCATCGACACCCTGAGCAACACCGTGATCGCTACGATTCCCATCGGCCAGGCACCGCAAGCCGTTACCTATGTGCCCAACGCCGTACCCGAAGGCGACGGTCTGCAAAATCTGCAGCCACTGGGAATCGCCGGGCAGACGGCACACTTGTCACTGGTCGCCGTATCGGGTAACTCAGCAGGCAGCGCGCCGACCAGTGTTTCGCTGTTCGACCAGGGCTTGACTCAGGTACTGCAAGCGTCGGCTACCGGCCTTGAACCTAAACATCCGTATGTGCTGGCTCTCGCGGATAAGCCGGACGGCAGCGGCAAGCTCGAATCGTTGGCCTTGTTTATGACCAATCCGGCGGGTTCGGCCATCGTCAATGCATTGGGTCAGATCAGGCAGGTCGTGCAAGGTACGGGGGATAGCCCGCGCCGCTACCTGGTGATCGCGCCGCAAGTAGATGGCAAACCAGGCGCTCCGGTGCAAATTCAAGCGCTGTAAGGCAACAAGGGCGCCGAGCCGGAATAGCGGTTTATTTCGACCTGGCGCCCGAACTTGAGTCATCCCCGGCAAACACCGCCAGATCGGCTGCTTTCATCAGTCCCCGGGTGGTGCTTTGCCCCACCAGTTCATAAAATACGCCGCGATGCGTCCAGCTCAAGACCCGTATGGTACCGACGCGCCGCGCCTGCCATTGAGCTTGTTCGGCACGCCAATTCGGCATGCTCAACAGCACGGCCGCTTGACCGGCATCATTGCGATAGACCGTCTCCGTGGCGCTGAGAAAATACCGCAACGCCACATGCCCCCTACCCGTCACATGAAACCCGACCGCCGTCAGATCGGGAGCGTAGGCCTTGGACGCAGCCAGGCAGGCAGTATCGCCCGCAGCGCAGGACGGTTCACTGGCTTGTTCCACGGCAGCGGCGTCTTCAAACGCCATCACTCCGCTGGACAGCAGCAAATCGTTCGGCCGGGTGACCAGGGCCATGCCGCCCAGAATCAAGCCGCCCGTCACCAGAGCCAACGCCAGGAAGCCCGCTTGCCGCCGCTTCGACGTCATCCGGCCAATGCCGTCGAAGCGGCCGGATATTTTGGTTTTTGCTTCCGTCAACTTGGGAAACTCCCGCTGCATTTGGGCATTCAAGCGATGATAAAACGCAACGCGACGCGCCTCCTCGGGCGCCGCGCCCAGGTAATGGCTGACCCGGCCCGCCTGGCGGGGGTCAAGCGCGCCGTCGACATAAGCTTGGATATCCAGCTCGGACAGGGCCGCGCCGGGGTAAGAATCGGAATCGCGCATGGAAAGGCCGCTCATAAAGGTCAGGATATGAGTGCTAACACCTTAAACCGGGGTTTATTCCATCCTTGGGGATCGCTCCAAAATCGGCTCGAGCCAGTCCTGGCGGGGATATCCGACGATGCCACGAAAATATTCAGGGCGGGGATGGAATAAAACTGTCGACGCCTTGTTCGCCCTGGTATGGTTCGACCGGCTTACCGTGTAGCATCTCTATCCTGCGGTCGGCCTCAATTTTCCCGGAAACTCCGATGGACAGTCAAAATGCATTGTTGGAACATTTGCCACGGCTGCGGCGTTATGCGCGCGCGCTGGTCAATAACCGGGAGCTGGCCGACGACCTGGTGCAAGATACGGTCGAGCGCGCCTTAAGCCGCCTTTCCTTGTTTAATGCCGGCACCGATATGCGCGCCTGGCTGTTTACCATCATGCACAACGTGTTCGCCAATCAGGTGCGCAAGCCGTCATTTAAGGCGGTGCACCTCTCCGTCGACGACGAGAGCGCCCCGCTGCAAGATTTCTCAGTGCCGGGCAATCAAATTTCCAGCCTGGAAGTGCGCGACCTCGATTACGCATTACAACGGCTGCCGCTGGATCAAAGACAGGTGGTGTTATTGGTCGGGCTTGAAGAAATGAGTTATACCGAAGTCGCACTCGCGCTGGGCATTCCCCTGGGTACTGTCATGTCTCGCTTGTCTCGCGGACGTGAAAGACTCAGGGCCTTGATGAGTGGCGCGGTGACGAGCGGTGCAAAATTAGCGGTGATTAAATGAACCAAGCCAATACCCCCATCAGCGATCAGGAACTGCACGCTTACGTCGACGGCACCTTAGCGGACGAGCGGCGTACGGTAATCGACCAATTACTGGAACAGGACGAAGCGTTGGCAGCCCGGATCGGCGACTATTTTTCGCTTAACACGATGTTGCACGAGCGTTATGACCGGGTACTCGATGAACCGATCCCCGAACGGCTCAAACCGAAAATCCGCAAATCATGGCGTGAAGCCGCCAATTGGTCCCAGTTTGCCGGGATGGCGGCCATGTTGGTGTTCGGCGTCGGCGTCGGGTTGAGCTACAACGCGCTGAGACCGTCGAATGGTCAGGTTGCGGAATCGGGTTCAAGCTCGGGCGGCCATTATATGGCCACCCGTTACAACGACGGGATCACCAATTTCGCCCAACAGGCAGCCATCGCTCATGTGGTGTACGCCCCCGATATCCAACACCCGGTGGAAATCGGCGAGGATCACGAGCAGGATCTGGTCAAATGGCTCTCCAGCCGGATCGGTATGGATGTCAGACCGCCGTCCCTGGCCAATAGCGGATTCCAGTTGATTGGCGGTCGCCTGCTACCCGGCAATGACGGCCCGATCGCACAATTTATGTATAACGACGTGCATGGTCAGCGTGTCACCTTGTGTATCTCGCGCCGGACCACCCAAACCAAAACAACCGCGTTCCGTTTGTATCAGGATGGCCCGGTCAACGTCTTTTATTGGGTTGACGGCGATATCGGTTATGCGGTCTCGGGCGGCATCGATCATCAAGTGCTGTTGAGCCTGGCCCATGACGTGTATTCCCAATTGACCAGCGCGGCATCGCCCAACACGGCGTCGCAAGTGCAATAGGTTCTATTTGCGCTATTGCCGTTCATTTTCCCCTGCTTGAGTGGCATGCCTTCGCTTTAGGCTGAAGGCATGCCACCTCGACTGACCTGCATCAATCGCGACTTTAGCTTGTGAAGCCACCGGTACGTGGCCAGTGCCGTCACATCCACGCTTGCCCGATTGGCCGGCTTGATAGCGCCCTGGTTGAGTCGGCTACAAGCATAAATACCAATATTTTTTAAATAAATAGGACTACGAACAAAATAATTTGGAATAAAGATATTGCGGCGCTGTTCACCTTTATACAAACCACACAATTTATCGGGAGTTAATCATGAACCACCTTTTCTCTTTGAATCGCACCCTTAAACTCGCAGCCATTGCAGCGGCATTCAGCGGCGCGCTTATCTCCGCGCCGTCGTTTGCGGCAGATGCCACGGCCCCCAATACCGCTGCCGAGCAATCCGCGACGGTGACCCAGGCCGTCGTTCAACCGGAGGCACAAGTACACCA
>JAMFSV010000215.1 GCA_026225455.1 Burkholderiales bacterium
GCAGATGGTGGCCAATTTTGTGGCGGGCGGGGCTGCCATCAATGCGCTGAGCGGTGTCGCCGGGATGGCTTTGGAAGTGATTAACGCCGGGGTTGCGGCGGACTTGCAGCATCTGTCTGCGGTGATCGACATTCCGGTGGCGCAGGGCACGCGTAATTTTGCCGAAGAACCCGCGATGACCCGGGCTCAGGTCGAGCAGGCACTGGCCGCCGGTGCTGCGCGGGTGCGACATCACGCCGCGCTGGGCACTACCGTGATCGGTGTTGGTGAAATGGGCATCGGCAATACCTCGTCGGCTGCCTGTTTGATGAGTGTATTGTGCGGCGTGCCGCTGGCGTCATGCGTCGGGCGCGGCACCGGTCTCGACGACGCCGGGCTGGCGCGCAAACAAGCGATTCTGGAAGCGGCGCTGGCACGGCATCGGCAGATCGACGGGTCCGACCCGCTCGCCGTCTTGGCCTGCTTCGGCGGCTTTGAGATTGCCATGATGACGGGCGCCTTTCTGGCCGCCGCCGAAGCGCAGATGACCATTCTGGTCGATGGTTTTATCGCCACTACCGCACTGCTGGTGGCCGTGTCTTTGGTGCCCGCCGTGCGTGATTATTGCGTGTTCGCCCATCAGTCGGACGAAGCCGGACATCGCAAACTGCTTGAATTTCTTCAGGCCGAGCCCTTGCTGGCACTGAGCCTGCGTTTAGGCGAAGGCACCGGCGCAGCACTGGCATTGCCCTTGCTGCGAGCCGCCGCAGCCTTCCTGAATCAGATGGCCAGCTTCGGCGAAGCCGGTGTCAGCGAACGCGCCGATTAAGCCATGAGCGCACCATGCTGATCGCCAGCGGGCCGATGCCACTCCTGCGGCGACTACGTAAAAGACTGGGTAACGAAATCCGTTTTGCCCTGACGGCCTGGGTCTATTTCACGCGGGTGCCATTGCCCGCCGGGCTGTCGCGTTGGGTCGGTTACGAAGCCGATTACCTGAGCGGCTCGGCGCGTTATTTTCCTGTGGTCGGCGTAGCGGTCGGTGCGCTTGGGGCGGCGGTGTACCTGCTGGCGTTGCGGCGCTTTCCGCCCAGCGTTGCGGTGTTGCTGTCGATGGCCGCCACCTTGCTCATCACCGGCGCGTTTCACGAAGACGGTCTGGCCGATTGTTTTGATGCCTTCGGCGGTGCTTACACGCGCGAAGACACTTTGCGCATCATGCATGATTCGCGCATCGGCGCCTTCGGTGCGATTGCCCTGGTGCTTGCCTTGCTGCTGAAATGGCAGGTGCTGACTGCCTTGCCGAGTGCGCGTGTAGCCTGGCTGATGGTTGGCGCGCACGCCGCCAGCCGCAGCACTGCCATCAGCCTGATGCTGAGTCTCGATTATGTGCGCGACCAAGGCCGGGCCAAACCGCTGGCACAACGTCTGGGTCTCGGTGCTGCCGCCGTGGCGGGACTTACCGGCCTGGTCTGCCTGATCTGGCCGGACTGGCGCTGGGCGTGCGGCGCATTGTTGTTGCTGTTGCTGTTGCGCGCTTTCCTGGCCCATTGGTTCAAGCGCCGGCTCGGCGGTTATACCGGCGATTGCCTGGGGCTGACGCAACAACTCAGCGAACTTGCCCTCTATCTCTTGGCGCTGGCATGGACCTGATCCTGATTCGCCATCCCGCGGTCGCGCTTGCCGGCGGCATGTGCTACGGGCAAAGCGATGTGCCGCTGGCCCTGCCGCCACAGGCCGAGGTCGCGCGTCTGGCGGCGCGAGTGGAGGCGATGTGCCCGCAAGGCAACCTGCAATTTCATAGCAGTACTTTGTCGCGCTGCAGCGAGATCGCGCGACTGTTGGCCGCTCGCTTCAATGCAGCGCTGTCGACCGATGCGCGCTTGCAGGAAATCGACTTCGGCCGTTGGGAGCTGCAAGCCTGGGATCGGGTACCGCGCGCGGAACTGGACCAATGGGCGGCCGATATCGAACACGCCTGCGCTCATGGCGGCGAAAGCGTAGCGCGACTGGCGCTGCGCGTGCAACATTGGTTGAACGAGTTCGAATCCCTGTCCCCGCCATCGGCTGCCCCGGGCGCGATGGTGGTGGTGACGCATGCCGGTGTGATGCGGGTATTGGCCGCGCAGGCGTTGCGCCTGCCCTTGGCGGCATGTCTGGATTGGCAGCTTGACCTCGGCGCGATCTGCCGTTTTCAACCGCGGCGCGGGGCGCCTGGCTGGACGTTGGTGGCTTGGAATAGCTAGGCGCCGGGCCGGGCCGGGCGTGGGTGGCCAGGGTGCCATTGCCGCATGGGCTACCTGATCGCCGGTCGAATATTCGATAAGGTGATTTTGCCGCTTTAGCCGCCCCTGAAATTACCGCCCTCTTTGCGGTCCGAGGCGCCACCGCATGCGCCATGTCGGCAGCGCCCTCAAGCCGGGCTTTTCACCGCCATCGGAATCCCTGCAACCATCAAGGTGACCCGGTCGCACAGGGCGGCGATCCTTTGGTTCAGCCGGCCCAATTCATCGACATAACGGCGCGTCAACGCGCCCATCGGCACCACCCCCAAACCGATCTCATTGCTGACAATCAGCACGCTAGCCTGGGTGCGCTCGAGCGCGTCGGCGAACGCATCGATCCGGGCTTGCCAATCGGGTAGGGGCGCTTCGCTGTCGGGCGGACATAATAAATTGACCAGCCACAAGGTCAGGCAGTCGACCAGCACCACATCGCCGCGCCGGGCCGCGGTTTCCAGCGCACCGGCCAGATCTAACGGGGCTTCGACCAGGGCCCAGCCAGCCGGACGGCGCGCTTGGTGCAGCGCAACACGCTCGGCAAATTCACGGTCGCCGATGCGGGCCGTGGCGAGATAACTCACCGCACGTCCCGAATTCAAGGCGAGTTGCTCGGCATAGGCACTTTTGCCGGAACGGGCGCCGCCCAGGATGAAATGGAGGCCTGCGGCGGCTGAGTTGCTTGCATCGGTAGAAGTCATCGCCCGATTGTAGCCGGGCCGCGGCGTCCCGGCGACCCTGTGACGGCGGCAGCGGACAAATTATTGTTGCGCTGAAGTCGATGGTTTTGAGGCAATAGACACATCGAGCCCCGTTTCGATGATAATAAACTTCTCAAATTCGGCGAGGAGGGTGTCATGGCGGTCATCGTAGTCGCGAATCCCAAGGGCGGAGTCGGAAAAAGCACGCTGTCGACCAATCTGGCCGGTCTGTACGCTTCGCGTGGAGAATGGGTCGCGCTGGCCGACCTCGACCACCAGAAATCGTCGCGTGCCTGGCTTGAAATAAGGCCGCAGACCCTGCCCGCGATCGAATACTGGGATGTCAACCCCGACCACCCGGCCCGGCCGCCCAAAGGGCTGGAGCATGCCGTTATCGACACGCCCGCCGGAATTAACGGCCCCTTGCTGGATGCGGCGCTCGAACTGGCCGACAAAATCATCGTCCCGCTACAGCCGTCCTTATTCGATATTCTCGCCACCCAAGCCTTCCTCGAACGCCTCGCCCACGAAAAAGCCGTCAAAAAAGGCCGCATCGAAGTCGCCGTCGTCGGCATGCGCGTCGACGCCCGCACCCGCTCGGCCGAACAACTCCAGCGTTTTGTCGAAAGCCTGTCGTTGCCGGTATTGGGTTTTTTGCGCGATACCCAGAACTACGTGCAAATCGCGGCCCAGGGTTTGACCATCTGGGATGTGGCACGCAGCCGGGTGGAGAAAGATCTGGAGCAGTGGAAGCCGCTGGTGGAGTGGTTGGATCGGTAGGGGGCGTGAATTTCTAAAAAACCGGACAGATCAACCGAGCTTGGCGTGCCGTTGAGACACTTGTGCAAGAGTGCCGTTCTGCACGCCAGACGCTGCGCCGAAGTTCAATGCGTCACGCTTGTCCTCGGCCTTGTCCATCGCGGCGCACCAGCGCTGACGGAATGCGTCAAGGTCTTCTAACTTGCCTCCAAATGCGGTTTCGAAATGGGTGCCGCTGCGCATCATCCCACTCAATGTCGCCACCGAATACCGCTGACCGTCATGTTCAATTTGAGCCCGGTCGCCGCTCTCACGCACCATCGCATTCGCGATCTTCAATGGCAGCGCGGCTTGGCTATAGCGAAGCGCCTCGGGAGAGGGCAGCAGAAAATCGACACCTACGCCCATATCTTTCAGGCCACAGATCACCAAGCTATGCTCTTTAAGCTGCTGCGCATGGTTTTTCAGATATTCCTTCATTTGGCTGACCGCCAAAGAGCCGCAGGCCGCTGCATCGGCCTGCATGTTCACGGGCCGCCCAGGAGTAATGAGGCTTGAGAAATCCGCCGATGCGAACGGAATTTTTTTGTCGATCAACTGTTGGCGGACTTCGTCGCAAGCCGCTGTCGGGTAAGGCACGAGATTCAGGACGCGGCCATTTGACACCATGATGTAAGAGTCGGAATGTCCAAAGCCTTTACCGACTCCTTTTGCCTCCATCGGATTGAGCGTGGTATAGACGTATCCAACCGCGCGTTTCTCCTGTTGCGCCTTGACTAAAACCGCTGTCATATCGTGCACCGCTTCACTTGAGCTTAGCCCGACAGTCTGGGCCATTTCTTCTTCGAAAACTCCTCGCAGTGCTGGATTGGCGTTCAAGGCATCCGTGAATTTGTGCTGGTCGGTCAAATGCTCTTGAAAGATTGGCTCGAGATTGCCGCTGATTTCTTTGACTGCTTGGTAAATGTCGTCTGGCGATGCCGGTGTGACGCCGTTCCGGACACGCCAATTGGCCTGAGATTGTCGCAATGCAGTACCGTCGCCGTTGATCTGGATGTCTATTTGATGCTTGCCGTTTTTTCCATCAGCCACTTTGCCTAGCGTCTCGACCGATATCCGTTGCGAAGTTTTGGGGTGGCCGTCGGCAAGGAAGGCTTGCTTGCGCCCGGACAAGTCACTTAGCGGCAAAACTTGGCGCGGCCCACGAGGTATGGGGGATGAATGATCGCGGACCGACGAGCGAGGCTGCGGTAGGCATGGGTCTGTTGAACTTGCCATCGCCCGGGGGGGACGGCTAGCCGCGGGTTCCAGCGCGTCAGACGCGTCTAGAGCTGGTGTTTCCGACGACGAGGGTGTGGGGGAGATGCCGGGCATGATCTGTGTTCGCTCGTAGAGGCCGTGGAGAAGGGGCGCGTCAGCATAACGCTGAACCGGATTTCAGCTTGACTGTATCGTTTTGATGAGATCTCGGTGCATACAACGCGAAATACCGAATGCGCACGCGAAGCGTTTGACATGGGGTCGCTTCAAAAAACGCAAAGAAAAACCACGCTAAGCCCGAAACGTCGTTAGCTCCGGGGCCGCTTGCGTTTGCTGTAGCTTGGCCCATAAGCTGCCGGTGGGGGAATCGGCGCTTGCTTGGACGGTTGCCTCGTCGGCCAGGGTTTGGTCGGGCTTGGGCAGTTGTTCGGCGCGGGCGCGGCTTCGGGCCAGATAGCTCGGCAGGTCGTCGCCAGTAAAGGTTTCGAGGTGCAACAGCGGCCGCATGGGTTGGGGCGGCAAGGTGGTGACGTCGCCTGCGCGTTGGTATTCACTGAGATAAGCAATGACGTCGCCGGCCTGGACACGGTGCGGCGGGTCGAGGATGACGATGGTGTCGAGCGGGTCGGGTTCGCCGGTGCGATCGAGCCATTTGAGGTAGACCCAGCCTTGGGCGGCTTGCGGACCTAGGGTGCCGCCGAGTTGGAGCGGCACCGGAGTGCCGGATTCGATGCTGGCGATTTTGCCCCAATGACCGTGGATCTGGCCGATGGTCAGGCGCGAGCCTTGGGGCAAGATGCCGAGGTTATGACCGTTGGGCGCATCGTGGAGATGGATGCCGAGGACCGGTGGCGTGGCGGCGTCTGTTGCAGCGGGTTGAGGCGCGTTCGCCGGTGTCACGGCAGGTGCTTGCGCATCCTGGGCTTTGCTGCCGACAACAGAAATCGTCTTGCCTTTGTAATACGCAGGCAGGCTTTTTTTGACTGGGGCGTTGGACGCGGTATCGGCTTGATAACCCGCCCAATCGAGTACATGCATATACAGCGTGAAGAAGGTCAGCGTATCCGCCGGGTCAGGCGCTTTGGACGCAGCGGGAGCCGGCGATGCACTCGGGTTGGCCGACGTTGGACTGGAGGCCGGACTCGATGCTGGAGCTGAACCGGGCACCGGGGGCAACACCAGATGATGCCGCACCAGGGTAAAGCCACTGGAGTACAACGCCTTGCGTCCATCCGGATAGGTTAGTTGCGGATATTTGGTATCGATGCGATAGGCCACCACTTCGCCATCGGCGATACAACGCACGCCGCTGTTTTGATCCAGGGTGCCGCCTGTGCCATCGCCAAAGTGAATCCCGCCATGCCACACGCCATTGATACCGAGCGGATAAAACCCGTCTTCGGCTGAGGCCAGCGCCGCCAGAAACTTAAGCGCCGTCATTGGGGCGCGTGCATCTCGGGCGGGAAATGGGTAAGCCCAGTTATTGACGATGCTGATTGCGGCAGGTTGCGGGCTGGGGGCGTTATTGGGTGGTTGAGCCAAACTGATGATTCCTTTAAGTACGACGGGTCAAATGGCAAGACAGATTGATTGATCCATGCGGTATGAGTGGCCTAGCCGGAAAAATCCTTGGCTCGGCTCTGCTTGCTCGCATCGGTCCAAATCGGAAATTGCTCATCCATGCGGGTCGGTCCGCTGAACGAATGCTGAGTGCCTTTGATATCCACCAAACCCGGCACATGAATCTCGATGTTGCCGCCCGACATGCGAATATATCCGCCGCCGGCAGTCAGCAGAATTTCCTGCTTGGCAATCGCCTGGATCGCCTCAGTTGCGGACACCAATTGAAGCGTCTTCTGCGCGGTGAGTTCAATATTGTCGGAGTGAGCTTGGATCTGAATCTTGCCTTTGGCGGCGAATAGCTTCATCCCGGCGTTCTGCACAAACAGACTGATTTTCTCGGCAATGCTGGCGATCAGCGATTTGCCCGTGGCAATAAACGTGCTTTGCCCGCTCACGACGTTGATCTGCTCGCCAGCAAAGATCTGGTTCGATTTCTGCGTCGACAGTGCAATACCGGCCGGACTCGCCAGCAGCATGATGGGGCTCGTGAAGCCGTTGGCATTGCCGGTGCCGCCACCGGCTGTGATGCCGCCCGAAGACGGGCCAGCGATGCTATTTTGCGTGGCATCGGTGAAGGTCTTGAGCGCGTCGTAGCCGTCTTTGAGGCTTTCAGCTTGATGCGCTTCGCTGGCCTGCGACATCGATTCCAGCAAGCTTTCCGAATTGATCAGTTGACTGGAAGCCGCCCGAGCATCGAGCGGCTGACTGCCCATGCCGGCCGGGTAGGTGGTCACGTACATCCCTTGACCGGCTCGTAGCGCGCCGTAGGATTCGGTCTTGAGATCAAAGCCGCTGCCTAAGTAACTACCGCGAGAATTGCCGTTTTGATCGATCAAATAACCCAGGTGTAAATGCGAATTGCTGCTGGTGCTAAAAAGCTGGGTCCGGTTCTGGCCCGTCGCATCGTCCATCACCAGTTGATTGAAGCCAGTACCTTGGTGTTCCTTGGATTTGTAACCCGACAACAAACCGTTGGAATGCCA
>JAMFSV010000216.1 GCA_026225455.1 Burkholderiales bacterium
AATTTCTCTTTTCTGAAAGGTGCTTCGCATCCCGAAGAATTGGTCGAACGTGCCGTGGGGCTGGGTTATAGTGCTTTGGCACTCACCGATGAATGTTCGCTGGCCGGGGTGGTGCGCGCTCATGTCGCGCTACGGCAGTGGCGGGAAAAACAGCCGCAGGCGGCGCCGTTCAAGCTGATCATCGGCAGTGAAATCAGGCTGACGACCCCAACCGGAGCCGCATGGGCGACGCTCTTGATCCTGGCCTGTAATCGCAGCGGTTACGGCGATCTGAGCGAACTGATTACCTTGGCTCGGATGCGGGTGGAGAAGGGCAGTTATCGCCTGGAACGCGATGACCTGACCCAACCTCCCGGCGAGTATGCCCATCTCGCCGGCTTGCCCGATTGTTTGTTGATTCTGGTGCCGGATCCGGCAGCTTCTTATGCCGATACCTTGGCCCAGGCCCAGTGGCTGGCCGGATTTGCCGCCGGCCGCGCCTGGCTGGCACTGGAGCTTTGGCAGCGGGGCGACGATGCCCGGCAGCGCGCGCGGCTACGCACCATTGCCTCGGCCAGCGGCTTGCCCTTGCTGGCGGCGGGTGGGGTGCTGATGCACCTGCGTTCGCGCAAGGTGCTGCAAGATACCTTGACGGCGATCCGCCTCAATACGCCGCTGGCCGCGTGCGGTTTTGCCCTGGCGCCGAATGCCGAGCAGCACTTGCGTTCGCGCCGGCGTTTGGCGGCCTTATATCCGGCGGATACCCTGGCGCAGACGCTCGCGGTGGCGGCACGGTGCCAATTTTCGCTCGATGAATTACGTTACGAATATCCCGAGGAAATCGTGCCGGCCGGGCAGACCCCGGCCAGTCATCTGCGCAATCTGGTGTATGCGGGCGCGGCACAGCGCTGGCCCGACGGTATCGCTGACGCCAGCCGGACCCAGATCGAGCATGAATTGACGCTGGTCGCGGATCTGCACTACGAACCGTATTTCCTGACGGTGCACGATATTGTCGCGTTTGCCCGGCGTTGCGGGATTTTGTGTCAGGGGCGCGGCTCGGCGGCCAATTCCGTGATCTGTTATTGCTTGCACATTACTGAAATCGATCCGGTCGCGATGAAGATGCTGGTCGAGCGTTTTATTTCGCGCGAGCGTAATGAGCCGCCCGATATCGACGTCGACTTCGAGCATCAGCGGCGTGAAGAGGTGATCCAATATCTTTATCAAAAATACGGCCGGCATCGTGCGGCATTGACCGGTGCGCTGATCACCTATCGCAGCCGCAGCGCTATCCGCGATGCCGGCAAAGCCCTGGGGCTGGACCCGCAAATTGTCGAGCGCCTGGCGCAACATCATCAGTGGTGGGACGGCCAGGGTGACCTGACGCAACAGTTCGGCGCGGCGGGTTTAAATCCCGATGCGCCGATTACCCGGCACCTGGGACAGGTGGTGCGTACGCTGCGCGGTTTTCCGCGGCATCTGTCGCAGCATACCGGCGGTTTTGTGATTGCCCGCGACAAATTGTCGCGGCTGGTGCCGGTCGAAAATGCGGCGATGGCCGAGCGCAGCGTGATCGAATGGGATAAAGACGATCTCGATGCGCTGGGCTTGTTGAAGGTCGATGTGCTGGCGCTGGGCATGCTCTCGGCGATCCGGCGCACGCTGGAATTGGTGGCGCAGCGTCATGACCTGCCGTGCTTGCGGATGCAGGACATTCCACGCGAAGATCCGCAGACCTACGAAATGATCTGTCATGCCGATACCATCGGCGTGTTCCAGATTGAATCGCGGGCGCAGCAGAGTATGTTGCCGCGCCTGCGGCCGCGGATATTTTACGACTTGGTGGTGCAGGTCGCGATCGTGCGGCCCGGGCCGATTCAAGGCGGCATGGTGCACCCGTACTTGCGCCGCCGGCAAGGGCTGGAGCCTATCGATTATTCGAAGGATGACATCAAGCCGGCCTTGGAGCGTACTTTCGGGGTGCCGATTTTCCAGGAGCAGGTGATGCAACTGGCGATGATCGCGGCCGGTTTCACTGCCGGAGAAGCCGATGCCTTGCGGCGTGCGATGGCGGCCTGGCGCAGAAAGGGCAATCTGCATATCTTCCAGGCCAAGCTGGTACAAGGCATGCTTGAACGCGGTTATAGCGACGAATTTGCGCAGCGTATCTGCCGTCAGATCGAAGGCTTTGGCGATTACGGTTTTCCGGAAAGCCATGCGGCGAGTTTTGCTTTGCTGGTCTATCTCAGCAGTTGGTTGAAACGCCACGAGCCGGCCGCGTTTCTGGCCGGTCTGTTGAACAGCCAGCCCCTGGGTTTTTATTCGGCTTCGCAACTGGTGCAGGATGCCAAGCGTCATGGCGTGACGGTCTTGCCGCCCGATGTGACGCAGAGCGACTGGGAGTCGTCGCTGGAACTGCCGGGTGTCGATGCCCAACCGCAGCAGCGTATGGTGAACGGGTTTAACGAAGTACCGCTCGGAGTGGGGGGGCGCGGTGGCGGCCGGCCCAAAATCAATCCGGAGGATTACATACCGGACTTCAGCGAACCTGCCTGGCAAGCGGCTTTACATGCCTGGCGTAACGACCTGCATCAAGCCCCCGCGACTTACGGCGCAGGCGGCCCGGCCGTCAGGCTGGGGCTGAAACTGGTGAGCGGATTGTCACAGTTGGCGGCTGAGCGCATCATGGCGGCGCGCAATCGGGCGCCTTTTATCGATGTCGATGACCTGGCCCGCCGCGCCGCGCTAAATCGTCGCGAACTGCAGGTACTGGCGGCGGCGAATGGCTTGGAAGTCCTGGCCGGGCATCGGCGTCAGGCATGGTGGAAAGTCACGGCCCAGCAGCCTGTGACGCGCTTGTTGCGCGATGCGCCGGTGGCCGAAGCCGATTTGCTGTTGCCGGCGGCGCCGGAAGGACGCGAAATCCTGGCCGATTACCAAAGCATGGGACTGACCTTGCAGCGGCATCCGCTGGCTTTGCTGCGCCGGCGCCTGAGCGCAAAACGTTTCAAGACCGCCGCCGAACTGGCGGCCTATCCGAACGGACGGCTGGCCCGCGCCTGCGGCATTGTCACGGTCAAACAGCGACCCGGCACCGCCAGCGGGACGATTTTTGTGACGCTGGAAGATGAAACCGGGGTGGTCAACGTGATTGTCTGGCCCGCGCTGGTCGAACGCCAGCGCAGGGAGCTGCTGAATGCCTCTTTGCTGGGGGTGTACGGCGTCTGGCAGCGCGAAGGCGAGGTGATGCATTTGGTGGCTCAACTGCTGGTCGATGAAAGTCCTTTGCTGGGTGCTTTGACTATCCCCAGCCGGGATTTCCATTAAGCCGGGGACGGTGCGCCGCCGCTTGTGCGCTCAGTCGGTGTGCGCTCAACTCCTGGCCTCAAGCCTCAAGCCTCAAGCCTCAAGCCTCAAGCCTCAAGCCTCAAGCCTCAAGCCTCAACCGTATAACCAGCCTCGTCGATGGCAGCCTTTAAAGCGGCACTCTCCTGATTGCTTTCAACCTTGACCAGGCCGCTTGCCAGATCAACTTCAACCCGGGCCTGTGCGTCGAGCGCCTGAATCGAACTGGTGACGGCTTTGACGCAATGTTGGCAGCTCATGCCGGCGACTTTGAATTCTGTCATGGGAGTTTCCTCAGCAATAAAACTATTGGTCTTCGATTATGAACCTTAGCGGCTTGGCTTGCAGCACGCCGGCGTCAGACGAGGTACGATCAAGCTGATGGCGGCAGACACAGCCGGCCGCACGAATTGAATGCAAGGAATCCATCATGAACCGCGCCCTGGATCGCGCCGCAAACAGCGTCACCACCAGCGCCGTGCATAGCGCAGCCGGCCCATTGCCGCTTGCGCTGTCCGCCGCGGGGGACCTCGGCGTCGGCGCAAGCCTGGGCGGCAGCGGCGAACGCCCCGCCCAGCGCTGGACTTTTGCCGTCGACGGCATGACCTGCGCCTCGTGTGTAGCGCGGGTCGAGAACGTACTGACCCGCTTACCCGGCGTGCAGAGCGCCAGCGTCAATCTGGCGAGCGAAGCGGCGACCATCACGGCCCAGGCGCAGTTGGGTTTCGCCGAGGTGGCTGCGGCGCTTGAGCGGGCCGGTTATGCGGTGCCGCGCGACACCCTCGATTTGCAGATTGAGGGCATGACTTGCGCGTCCTGCGTGGCGCGTGTCGAAAAAGCGCTGCAACGGGTTCCCGGCGTGGTCAGTGCCAATGTCAACTTGGCCACCGAACAAGCCCGCATCAGCGCCTGGCGCGGCATCGCCACGCCGGACGACTTGCTGGCCGCGATCGAACGTGCCGGTTACCACGCCCATCCCATGCACGACACACAGGCACTGCCTGCCGCGCCCATCAGCGCGTTCAAAAGCGGCTGGCGGGTGTGGCTCGCGGCAGTGTTGTCACTACCGCTGATTGTGCCGATGCTGGCGATGCCCTTCGGCATCGATCTGATGGTGCCGGCCTGGGTGCAATGGGCCTGTGCCACGCCGGTGCAATTCTGGCTTGGGGCACGCTTTTACCGCTCGGGCTGGGCCGCTTTGCGCTCCGGCAGCGGCAATATGGATCTGCTGGTGGCGCTGGGCAGCAGCGCCGGCTACGGCCTGAGTGTGGCGCTGTGGCTGAGCGCGCCGGCCGGGGCGATGCCGCATTTGTATTTCGAAGCTTCGGCGGTGGTGATCACCCTGATCTTGCTCGGCAAATGGCTGGAAGGGCGGGCCAAGCGGCAGACCACCGAAGCGATCCGCGCCTTGCAGGCCTTGCGTCCGGAAACCGCGACAGTGATCCGCGCTGGGCAAACCGTGCAGCTCAGCGTGACTCAGGTACAGGTCGGCGATGTGGTGGTGGTGCGCGCCGGCGAGCGGATTCCGGTGGATGGCGTGATCGTCGACGGGCAGAGCGAGGTTGACGAATCGATGTTGACCGGCGAAAGCCTGCCGGTGGCCAGGCAGGTGGGTGACGCGGTCACGGGTGGCGCGCTGAACGGCAACGGTTTGCTGCGGATCGAGACTCGCGCCGTGGGCACCTTGACCATGCTGGCGCGGATTATCCGCATGGTCGAAGACGCGCAACTGGCCAAAGCTCCCATCCAGCGTCTGGTCGACCGTGTCTCCGAGGTGTTTGTGCCGGTGGTGGTGGTGCTGGCCTTGCTCACTTGCCTGGGCTGGTGGCTGGCGGGCGCGGGTTTGCCGCTGGCGGTAATCCGGGCGGTTTCGGTGCTGGTGATTGCCTGCCCGTGCGCGCTGGGATTGGCCACCCCGGCGGCGATTATGACCGGCACCGGAGTGGCGGCGCGCTTCGGCATCCTGATCAAGGATGCGGGCGTGCTCGAAATCGCGCATCGGGTGAATTCGATCGCTTTCGATAAGACCGGCACCCTGACTTCCGGCAAACCGACCCTGGCGGGCTGTGTGGCGTTTGCCCCAGTCGCCCCAGCCGCCGCATCGGGGACGCCGCAATTGCCCGCCGATGCCCCGGACCCGGGCAAGGATGGCGTAGACGGCGCCACTGGACCGGTGTTGCGGTTGGCTGCCGCTTTGCAAAGCGGCAGCACCCATCCCTTGGCGCAGCCGCTGCTCGACGCGGCGCATGCGACCGGGGCGGCCTTGCCCGTCGCGAGCCAGGTGCAGAGTCAGCCGGGGCGCGGCATGTCGGCCAGCGTCGAGGGGCGCACAGTATGGCTGGGCAATGGCGCGATGATGGCGGAATTGGGAGTGGACCTGGGGCCCTTCGAGGCGCGGGCCGCCGCCTGGGTCAGTCAAGGCTGCAGTATGTCGTGGCTGGCCAGTGCGCCGGCGGCTGAAAGCGATGCCGGCGCACCGCTGGTGTTGGCGATGTTTGCTTTCAACGACGAAATCCGGCCCGCGGCAAAAGCCGCGATCGGCCGTTTGCATGAGCTGGGCATCAAATGCGCGATGTTGACCGGCGATAGTGCCGGCGCCGCGCAGCGGGTGGCCGCGGCACTCGGCATCGATCAGGCCGATGCCGTGCGCGCGCAGGTTTTGCCGGCGGGCAAGGCCGACTATATCGCCGCCGAACGAGGGCGCGGCGCGGTGACGGCGATGGTGGGCGACGGGGTCAACGATGCGCCGGCGCTGGCCGCGGCCGACGTCGGCATCGCCATGTCCAGCGGCACCGATGTGGCGATGCAGGCAGCCGGTATCACGCTGATGCGCGGCGATCTGATGCGGGTGGTCGATGCGCTCGATATTTCGCGGCGCACCTATAACAAGATCCGGCAAAACCTGTTCTGGGCTTTCGTTTACAACGTTGTCGGCATTCCACTCGCGGCCTGGGGGCTGCTGAGCCCGGTGGCGGCGGGTGCGGCGATGGCGGCCAGCAGTGTGAGTGTGCTGGCGAATGCCTTGCTGCTGAAGCGCTGGCGGCCGCGGTCGATGCCTCGTTGAGCCCGGCATGGGCTTTGAGCAAGGGCTTAAGTCATTGATATAAAGGTTTTTTCTTAAAAACCGAACGGCTGGACGGAATTAGAGGCCTACCTCAGGCGCAAGCCGCAAAAAGCGCCTATAATCCGGGTTAACGCTTGTAAGGGTATTCCCTAGATTGTTCTCGGGCCTGAAGCGCAACTACCTGGAGAAAGAAAATGATTGCAGCACTGTTTATGGGCTTGAGCAACTGGTTTGAACGTCTGGAACGCCAAGGCCGCGATGCTTATCTGGCTGAGTCGCATGACATCGTCGAACTGGAACATCGGATCCGCGTTCTCGAAACCGAAAGCTTCCGCGTTCTGTAAGTCTGTGTGTGTTTGAATCGCGCTATCGTTTGATGCGCAATGTTGTGCGCTTGGTTCAGCTTGAGCGGTTAGCTCGACCTTGATGGTCAAAACCGTGTTGTAACCTGGCCGTTTCGGCACGGGCCCGGCTTGACTGCGGCGGTAAGCTGCGTCGCCACGCGCCTCGTGCGTTTCTGCCAGGTGGTGCCAGGTGGTATGGGATAGGGCAATTCAGGTCCGTTGGCGGCCGTCCACCCCAGTCTTCCCATACGTAAAATCAAAAAATCCCCGTATCAGCCACCCGCTCAGGCACCCTTGTGTTCGAGCGCAAATTTGGCCGAGCTATCCTGGCCCAGCATTTTGACCAGATAAGGCATGCTTTCGCTGAGCATTTTGTACAGCGTATAGGGCGGGTTCAGGATAAACATGCCGCTGCCGAACAGCCCCAGGCCGCCCATGGGCGGCGCGCTGATGGTCAGCGATACATGCAGCCAGCCCTTGGGTTGCAAACGTTTCAACTGCTCCGCAAAACGCTGCGATTCGAGTCGCTGCACTTGCGGGTACCAGACCGCGTAAGTTCCCGTGGCGAAACGCTTGAGCGCGTCTTCCAGTGTCGTCAGGGTACGATGGTAGTCGCGCTTGTCTTCGTAGGACGGGTCGATCAGCGTCAGGCCGCGGCGCGAGGGCGGCGGCAACATGGCTTTCAGACCGTCGAAGCCGTCGCCGTCATACAGCATGGCGCGCCGGCCCAGGTCGCTGAAGTTATTGCGCAGCACGTCGATTTCAGTGCTGTGCATTTCAAACAGTCGCAATTTGTCGATATTGCGCGATAGTTGCGAAGCCAGATACGGCGAACCGGGGTAATAACGCAACACGCCATCCGGGTTCAGCAAACGCACCGCATCGACATATTCCTTCAACAGCACCGGCAAATCGGTGCGGCCCCACAGGCGACTGATGCCGCTTTCATACTCGGCGTTTTTGGCGGCAAACCCTTCGTGCAGCGCATAAGCGCCGGCGCCGGCATGCGTATCGATATACCAGAACGGTTTGTCCTTCTGGATCAGATACTGCAATAACTGGACGACGACACTGTGCTTGAGCACGTCTGCGTGGTTGCCGGCGTGAAAGCCGTGGCGATAGCTAAGCATGGAGGAAGTGCCGCGAAGACAAGGAAAGGGCATCCATTGTAACGGAAGCCTGGGGCCGCGACGCTGGCAAACGCATACAAGCTGCTGCCGCCCGGTCAGATCGGTCCGGTGATGGATTGGACCGATGCAGGGGGCAGCAGGGGCCGAATCGGGCGCAACAAGGGCGTAGCAGAGGAAACAACCGGCGCCGCATGACACGGCGCCGCATGACACGGCGCCGATGGCTACTCGTAGTCTTTGCCGACGATGCTTTCGATCTGGCTCAGTACCTCGGGTGTGATGCGCGCCACGATTTCCGCCGCTTTCAGGTTCTCGGCGATCTGGCCGGCATGCGAAGCGCCCGTGATCACGGTACTGACGCGCGGATTTTTCAGGACCCAGGCCAGGGATAATTGGGCCAGCGTGCAATCGAGTTCATCGGCGACCGTGGCCAGGCGGCCGACGATCTCGTTTTTACGCGTGTCGGTGAGCTTGTCGCGCAGGAATTCGAAACCCTGAATTTCGCCGCGGCTGCCGCTGGGCACGCCCGCGCGATATTTGCCGGTGAGCAGGCCCGAGGCCAGCGGACTCCAGGTGGTCAGGCCCAGGCCCAGATCTTCATACAGACGCGCATATTCTTGTTCGACCCGGCTGCGGTGGAACAGGTTGTACTGGGGTTGTTCCATCACCGGTTTGTGCAAATGATGGCGCTCGGCGATCTCGTAGGCGGCGCGGATTTCGTCGGCGCTCCATTCCGAGGTGCCCCAATACAAGGCTTTGCCGCGCGTAATCATATCGCTCATGGCCCATACCGTTTCTTCAATGGGCGTAGCCGGATCGGCGCGATGGCAGAACACCAGGTCGACATAATCGAGTTGCAGGCGCTTGAGCGAAGCATCGATGGCGTTATGCAGGTATTTGCGATTCAGCGTGTGAAACTGGTTCGGCCCGCGATTGATACCCCAGAAAAATTTGGTCGAGACCGCATAGCTGACGCGCGGCCAAGCCAGCTCTTTTAACGCCGCTCCCATGATGGTTTCGGATAAACCGCCGGCGTAACTCTCGGCGTTATCGAAAAAATTGACTCCGGCGTCATAAGCCACGGCCAGCGACTCGCGCGCGGCGCGATGATCGACCTGCTTGCCATACGTCACCCATGAGCCCACTGAGAGTTCGCTGAGTTGCAGGCCGGAGCGGCCCAGACGTCGGTAGTTCATATATGTCTCCTGTCGGGTGAGGGCGGCGCGGTGTGCGCCAGACCGTCATCTTAATGATTAAGCCGAGTTTGCGCTGACGACTATCTCATAATCATGCCTTATCTCACAAACGCAACTAACGGGCTGCTTGTAATTAAACTGAAAACAGTTCGGCAGCGCCCGGCGGCCGCGGCGTCATTTTGCTGATTTGCAGGAATAGTGCTGATTTTTTCGACTAGGGAACTTTGACTTCGATAAATAGCCCATTCTTATGCGATGCTAATGCCTGAATTTCTGTTTTAATTCCCTTGTTCCGCCCTATTTGCTGCTGTCGGCATTCAAGCCGGCCCCGGGTACGCCAGGTCAGCCGCCTGACGTCGGCCGCCCGGCGCCTTGCCCGCAATGCCCCAAGCCGCGACGTGCCGCGCAACATCCTTGCCATAATCCAGGCGCATCGTGTTTGCCGGATGCCACCTACCTGTTGAGGAAACTGATGGATATCGATTCAGTACGTTCGAAAGCCTTTGCCATGCCTCTGACGAGCCCGGCTTTTCCGATGGGACCTTATCGCTTCGTCGGCCGGGAATTCCTGATCATCACCTATCGCACCGACCCTGAGCTATTGCGCGCCGTGGTGCCGGAGCCGCTTGAAATCGGCGAACCGCTGGTGCATTACGAATTTATCCGGATGCGCGATTCAACCGGGTTTGGCGATTACACCGAAAGCGGCCAGGTGATCCCTGTTTCGTACAAAGGGCAAAAGGGCGGTTATACGCTCGCGATGTACCTCGACGATCACCCTCCGATTGCCGGCGGCCGCGAGTTATGGGGGTTTCCCAAGAAGTTGGCGAGTCCCAAGCTGGAGGTGCATACCGATACCCTGATCGGCACGCTCGATTACGGTCCGATCCGGGTCGCCACCGGCACCATGGGTTACAAACATCATGTGCTCGACCATGAGACTGAACTCAAGCGTCTGCAAGGACCTAATTTCCTGCTGAAAATCATTCCGCATGTGGATGGTACGGCCCGTATCTGCGAACTGGTGCGTTATTACCTCGAAGATATCAAGCTGGGCGGTGCCTGGAGCGGCCCGGCCTCGCTGGAACTGGCCGCTCATGCGCTGGCGCCGGTTGCCGAATTGCCGGTATTGGAAATTGTCGAAGCCCGTCATCTGATTGCCGACCTGACACTGGGTCTGGGTGAAGTGGTGTTCGACTACCTCGATCAGAAATAAGCTTCATCTTCACCTTGTTCGATTGTTTGGATCGCTGCCGCCGGCATTACTTCGGCGCACAATAGCGTAGGTGTGGCCGTCGGCGAGGGTGTTTGCCGTCGACGGCGTCAAGTTTTCAATCGACTATTCTGTCACTTTTCTGGAGCCTGTTCATGTCATCAAGCAATCCATTTTCGAATACCGCACTCAAAGGTAAAGTGGCTGTGGTCACTGGTGCCGCCAGTGGCATCGGCAAGGAAATTGCCTGGACCTTGTCCAATGCGGGCGCGGCCATCGCCATCGCCGACTTGAACCTCGACGGCGCCAACGCCGTCGCCGATGAGATCAACAAGGCGGGCGGCCGTGCCATCGGTATTGCGATGGACGTGACCAATGAAGATGCGGTCAATGTCGGGATCGATAAAGTCGCGACCGAGCTGGGTTCGGTCGACATCCTGATTTCCAATGCGGGGATCCAGATCGTCAATCCGATCGAGAATTATGCTTATTCCGACTGGAAAAAAATGATGGCGATCCATGTCGACGGCGCGTTCCTGACCACCAAGGCAGCGCTTAAGCATATGTACAAAGACGATCGCGGCGGCGTGGTGATTTACATGGGTTCGGTGCATTCGCATGAAGCGTCTCCGCTGAAGTCGGCATATGTCACGGCCAAGCACGCTTTGCTGGGCCTGGCCCGGGTCTTGGCCAAAGAGGGCGCCAAACACAATGTGCGTTCGCACGTGATCTGCCCGGGTTTTGTGCGCACCCCGCTGGTCGACAAGCAAATTCCTGAGCAGGCCAAAGAATTGGGTATCAGCGAAGCCGACGTGGTCAAGAACGTGATGCTGGGCGGTACGGTCGACGGCATTTTCACCACCGTCGAAGACGTGGCTCAAACGGCATTGTTCCTCTCGGCGTTCCCGTCCGCGGCACTGACCGGCCAGTCGTTTGTGGTCAGTCACGGCTGGTTTATGCAATAAGCCCAAGGTCTGTCCACCACCCTTAATTTCTCGTCATCGGAGCTACCCGCAATGGCAACAAAACCCGGAGTCCGACCGCGCACCGGCGCACCGCAAAAACTTGACGGACATGCCGGGCGCACCGTGCACCTGCCGCCCTACGAAACAGTCGCATTGGTTTTGCAAGGCGGCGGCGCGCTGGGTTCATACCAAGCGGGTGTCTATGAAGGCTTGACTGAGGTGGGTATTGTGCCGGGCTGGATTGCCGGCATTTCGATCGGGGCATTGACCACCGCGATTATTGCGGGCAATGCCCCCGAAAACCGGGTCGCGCGTTTGCGTGAATTCTGGGAAACCATCTGCGAGCCGCCGCATACGACGGCAGCCTTGCCCGCGCTGGAACAACTTTTGTTCAACACCACCGACAACATGCGCAAGTTGTTGGCTACCTTCAGCGCGGCATCGGCTATCCAGAACGGGCAGAAAGGGTTTTTTATCCCGCGCTTTCCGCCGCCGATGCCGATGATTCCCGGCGACCCCGCGGCTGCCAGCTATTACGACACCGGGCCCTTGAAAGCGACCCTTGAACGCTTGTGCGATTTCGATCGGATCAATTCGCACGAGACACGGGTTTCGGTGGGCGCGGTAAATGTGGGTAGCGGTAACTTCTGCTATTTCGACAACACCAAAATGACCTTGCGCGCCGAGCATTTTATGGCGTCGGGGGCTTTGCCGCCGGGCTTTCCGGCGATCGAGATCGATGGGCAGTTCTATTGGGACGGCGGTTTGGTCTCGAATACGCCGCTGTCCGAAGTGCTGCAAACCTCGCCACGGCGCGATACCTTGGCATTCCAGGTGGATTTATGGAGCGCGGTGGGCGATGTGCCGACCCATGTCGGGGCGATCGGCGAACGGACCAAGGATATTCAATTTTCCAGCCGTACCCGGATGGTCACGGACAACTTGAGCCGGTCGCAGCATTTCCGCCGCGTCTTGCGCGAAGTGCTGGATAAAGTGCCGGCCAAAACGCGCCAGACCGACGGCTGGTGCAAACTGGCCGAAGAGATCGCTTGCGACAAGCACTACAACATCGTGCACCTGATCTATCGCGACAAGGCTTACGAAACCGAATACAAAGACTTTCAGTTCGGTGCGCCCACCATGCGTGAGCATTGGCAAAGCGGGCTGGAGGATATCCGTCACACCCTCAAGCAGGAAAACTGGCTGGATATGCCGACCGGGGATTCCGGTTTTATTACGCACGACATACATCGGCCGCGCAAATAAAAAGGTTTTTCTTTCCGGGGACAGACCACGATTAAAGGATGCTTTAACCGTGGTCTGTCCCCCTTGATGTTGTGGTCTGTCCCCCTTGATGTTCTGCCCTGGCCCGTTGGCCCGTCAGCCGACAGGGGCAGGCAGGAGCATTTAGCGGTGCCCGCCGCCCGCGCCCCCACCGCTATGTCCGCCACCGCTAGAGCCGTTGTGCCCGCCGCTAATCAGCTCTGCGCCGCCGTGCCCCCCAAAGCGACCGCCGTAACGTCCGCCGTAATAGCCTCCACGGTAATGACCGCCGCCGTAATAACCGGCGCCGTAATAACCTCCCAAAACAATGCCGCCGCCGTAAATGCCGCCGTAATCCGCGGCATAGCCGTATGGGTATGGACCGTATGCACCGTAATAGCCCGCGGCATAGGGCTGTGCGTATCCATATCCCGGTCCGACGACACATCCGGCCAAACCCAAAACCGCGCATAAGACTGCAATTAACCTGAACATTTTGCTTGCCTCTCCAGTGATGGCCTTCCAAGTTAGGCGAGTGCGCCGGTCACTTGGTTCACCCAGAGTTGTGTCCTTAAATTTCAGTTGCCGCCTCGAGTTCCCCTTGGCGCGAGCGATAAAAAAAGCCCCGCTCGAAAGCGGGGCGTCTGATCTACTGGATTTTCTTTAAGGCCACGAACCACATTTGAATGATGCGTTAATCGTGGTCCGTCCCCCTTGGGAACTCAGGCAATAACCTTGGCAATGGCGATTGCGACCGTATCGATATTTTTCGTATTGAGTGCCGCGACGCAAATACGGCCGGTGCTGACTGCATAAATGCCGAATTCCTCTTTCAGGCGCTCGACTTGCGCGGCATTCAAGCCCGAATACGAGAACATGCCGCGTTGAGCACTGACAAAACCGAAATCGCGGTTGGCGCCATGGGCCTTGAGCTTTTCCACCAGGCTGATGCGCATGGTGCGGATGCGCTCGCGCATTTCGCCCAGTTCTTCTTCCCACATGGCGCGCAGCTCGGGATTGCCGAGTACGGCCGCCACCACGGCGCCGCCATGGATCGGCGGATTCGAATAGTTGGTGCGGATCACGCGTTTTAATTGCGACATCACGCGGGTGGCTTCGTCTTTGTTGCCGGTGGTAATCGTCAGCGCGCCGACACGTTCGCCGTACAGCGAGAACGATTTCGAGAACGAGCTGGAAATAAACACGTTCATGTCGGTGGCGGCAAACAGGCGTACGGCCGCGGCGTCGGCATGGATGCCGTCGGAGAAGCCTTGGTAAGCCATATCGAGGAAGGGCACCAGCTTGCGTGCTTGCACCGTCTCCGCGACGATTTTCCACTGCTCCGCGCTCAGATCGGCGCCGGTGGGGTTATGACAGCAGGCATGCAACACGATAATGGTGCCGGCCGGGTAGGTGTTCAGCGCCGTTATCATGGCGTCGAACGCGACACCGTGGGTGGTGGCCTCGTAATACGGGTAGTTGATCACCTCAAAGCCTGCTGCTTCAAACAGGGCCCGATGGTTTTCCCAGCTCGGGTCGCTGATGGCGACCTTGGCGTTCGGGTTCAGGCGCTTGAGGAAATCGGCGCCGATTTTCAACGCCCCCGTGCCACCTAGCGCCTGAGCGGTCACCGCCCGGCCTTCCGTGACGAGCGGCGAATCGGCGCCCAGCAACATTTTTTGCACGGCGGAGTCGTAAGCTGCGAGCCCGTCGATAGGCAAATAGCCACGCGGCGAAGCGGTGTCGACCCGAATTTTTTCGGCTTCGCGGACCGCGCGCAAGAGCGGCAGGCGGCCTTCGTCATTGGTATAGACACCCACCCCGAGATTGATCTTGGTGGGCCGGGTATCGGCGTTGAATGCTTCGTTCAGGCCAAGGATGGGATCGCGTGGTGCCAGTTCTACGGCGGAAAACAGAGTCATTTAAAGGCTCGGAAGTGGGGAAACCTGGATCGCCTATAGGGGCTAGAATAGACGGTTAGAAAAAAAGACGAGGTTTGTCTATCCATGCCAGCCCACAGCAATAACCCTAACATTCTAGCGAAGATGACTGATTTGTGCGAGATTTCAGACGGCTCAGGCGCGGTTGCCCCTGATGCAGCGGAGGCGAACTTCGTGCATTTTGACGATTCGCCTTACCAATTATTCCAACCGTATCCGCCCGCCGGCGACCAGCCGGAGGCGATCCGTCAACTGACCGAAGGGATCAGCGATGGCTTGTCGTTCCAGACTTTGCTGGGGGTAACCGGTTCCGGCAAGACCTTCACTATGGCGAATACGATAGCCCGGATGGGGCGTCCCGCCATCATTTTTGCGCCGAATAAGACTTTGGCGGCTCAGTTGTATTCGGAATTCAGGGAGTTTTTCCCCAGAAATGCGGTTGAGTACTTCGTTTCGTACTACGATTATTACCAGCCTGAGGCTTATGTTCCTCAGCGCGACCTGTTTATCGAAAAAGACTCCTCGATTAACGAGCATATCGAGCAAATGCGTTTGTCGGCGACAAAAAGCCTGATGGAACGTCGCGATGTGGTGATCGTAGCCACCGTGTCGGCGATTTACGGTATCGGCAATCCTTCCGAATACCACCGCATGATCCTGACCTTGCGCCAGGGCGACAAAATCGGTCAGCGCGAGGTGATCTCGCGGCTGATTGCGATGCAATATTCGCGCAACGACACCGATTTCCAGCGCGGCACTTTCCGCGTGCGCGGCGACACCATCGATATTTTCCCGGCCGAGCATGCCGAATTGGCGGTGCGTGTCGATTTGTTCGACGACGAGATCGATACGCTGCAATTATTCGACCCCTTGACCGGCCGCATCCGCCAGAAAATTCCACGGTTTACCGTCTACCCCTCGTCGCATTATGTGACCCCTCGCGATACGGTGATGCGCGCGGTTGAAACCATCAAGGACGAATTGCGCGACCGGCTGGAGTTTTTCCATAAGGATATGAAACTGGTCGAGGCGCAACGGATTGAGCAGCGTACCCGTTTCGACCTGGAGATGTTGCAGGAATTGGGCTTTTGCAAAGGTATCGAGAATTATTCGCGGCATTTCTCCGGCTCGCTGCCGGGCGAGCCGCCGCCGACCCTGGTCGACTATCTGCCGCCCGATGCCTTGATGTTCTTCGATGAATCGCACGTCTTGATCGGTCAGTTGAACGGCATGTACAACGGCGACCGGGCGCGTAAGGTCAATTTGGTCGACTACGGTTTTCGCCTGCCTTCGGCGCTGGATAACCGGCCGCTTAAATTTGAAGAGTTCGAGCGCAAAATGCGCCAGGCGATTTTTGTCTCGGCCACGCCGGCCGATTACGAAGCCCGGCATGCGGGGCAAGTGGTCGAGCAATTGGTGCGTCCCACCGGCTTGATCGACCCCGAGATCGAAGTGCGCCCGGCGCGGACCCAGGTCGACGATATCCTGTCCGAGATCCATCTGCGGGTGAAGGCGGGCGAGCGGGTGCTGGTGACGGTGCTGACCAAACGTATGGCCGAACAGTTGACCGACTTCCTGGCCGAACATGGGGTCAAGGTACGGTATCTGCACAGCGATATCGATACCGTCGAGCGGGTCGAAATCATCCGCGATTTACGTTTGGGTGCATTCGACGTACTGGTCGGTATCAATTTGCTGCGCGAAGGGCTGGACATTCCCGAAGTATCGCTGGTGGCCATTCTCGATGCCGACAAGGAAGGTTTCTTGCGCGCCGAACGCTCACTGATCCAGACCATCGGGCGGGCCGCGCGCAACGTCAACGGCAAAGCCATTTTGTACGCCGACACCATGACCAAGTCGATGCAGGGCGCTATCGGCGAAACCCAGCGGCGCCGTGCCAAGCAGGTCCAGCACAATCTGGACCACGGCATCACGCCGCGCGGGGTGGTCAAACGCATCAAGGACATGATCGACGGCGTGTATAACGTCGACGACGTGCGCGCCGAAGCACGCGCCGAGCAGGACCGCGCCCGCTTCGAAGATATGACCGAGAAACAGATCGCGAAGGAAATCAAGCGCCTGGAAAAACAAATGATGGATCACGCAAAAAATCTCGAATTCGAAAAAGCCGCGCAAGCCCGCGACCAGTTATCGAAACTGCGCGAGAAGGTGTTTGGTGCGAGTGTTCACGACCATGTCGAGGGCGCGAACTAAAAGGCGTGCTGCCGGCGTCGCGCGTCGCTTGCTTGGAGCGGCCAAGCGGCGCGACACACTCCTTGCCTGCCGACCGGAAAGGGGTGTTCGCAAGCCCATTATTAGCGTGAACAGGCCCTAGGACAAACCCGATATCATGGCGCGCTTCAGACTTGGGTCGGGCGCATGTAGCAGCATGTAATGTGCCGCGAGCGCGTGCGCCGAAATAGGGCGTCGTATGCTCAAACGCCCGATCCGGCAAGGGTTGGGCTTTACCCCGCCTGATTTTTTTGGGTCTCGCGGACTGCGTCGATGCGCGCCGAATCGAGTCCATTACCCGCCAATCGGTAAATAGTCGTTATCACAATCCACGCATTGCCTGGCATTTGGGGCTGTGTATATTGCGTCAGACGTTATGCGATTAAACGATAAAAAAGATACGCTGTAAGGAGACTTGCCAGATGGATTTGCTTAAACGATATTTCGGTTTTGAAGAGGCCGGCACCAATCTGCGCACGGAAGTGCTTGCCGGGGTAACCACCTTTTTGACGATGGCTTACATTATCTTCGTCAACCCGGCGATACTCGGCGACGCGGGCATGCCGAAAGAAGCGGTGTTTGTTGCGACCTGTCTGGTGGCGGCGATTGCCACCTTGATCATGGGTTTGTACGCCAACTACCCGATTGCCTGCGCGCCGGGCATGGGACTCAATGCGTATTTCGCCTACACCGTGGTGAAAGGCATGGGTTTTACCTGGCAAGCGGCGCTGGGCGCGGTTTTTATTTCCGGGTGCCTGTTCCTGATCGTCACGCTGTTTCGGGTGCGCGAGCAGATCGTCAATGGCATTCCTCATTCCATCCGTATTTCTATCACGGCCGGTATCGGTCTATTTCTCGGCATTATTTCCCTCAAGAGCTCGGGCGTGATCGTCGGCAATGCGGAAACGCTGGTCACGCTGGGCGACCTGCACCAGCCGCATGTGATCCTTGCCGTGATTGGTTTCTTTACCATTGTCACGCTCGACGTGCTTAAAGTGCGAGGCGCGATCCTGATCGGTATCGTTGGTGTGACCGTTCTCAGCTTCTTCTTCGGCGGCAACCAGTTTCACGGCATCGTGTCGGCGCCCCCGTCAATTGACGGCACGTTGTTTCATCTCGACATTCGCGGTGCGCTGTCGATGGGTATCGTCAACGTGGTGCTGGTGTTTTTCCTGGTCGAACTGTTTGACGCGACCGGCACTTTGATGGGAGTGGCAAACCGCGCCGGCTTGCTGGTCGAAGGCAAGATGCATCGCTTGAACAAGGCTCTGCTGGCAGATAGCGCGGCGATTGTGGCGGGATCCTTGCTGGGTACCTCGTCGACCACCGCTTACATCGAAAGCGCTTCCGGCGTACAGGCGGGCGGGCGCACCGGCGTCACCGCCATCACGGTCGGCTTGTTATTTCTTGCCGCGCTGTTTTTCGCCCCGCTGGCGGGTGTTGTGCCCAGCTATGCCACGGCGCCGGCCTTGTTGTATGTTGCTTGTTTGATGCTGCGTGAACTGGCTAATCTACCTTGGGACGATGCGACCGAAAGTATCCCGGCGGCACTCACGACACTGCTGATGCCGTTCACCTATTCGATTGCCAACGGCATTGCCTTCGGTTTTATTTCTTATGCCGGCTTGAAGCTTTTTACCGGACGGGCAAGCCAGGTCAAGCCCATCGTCTGGATCATCGCCGCCGTGTTCTTGTTCCGCTATTTTTATCTCGGCGGCGGCTAGATAATTTTTGCTTCTCCAATCGCTTAAGCCGCCTATCAGGCCGCCCTCCGGGGCGGTTTTTTTTCATCCGTCCCAACCGCATCAAAGGGCCGTGATGGTTGTTTGCCCCGGCAATCGCAGCGTCATTGCGTCGCATAGGTCGCACTGTGACCGACCCTGATGATATAATGCGAATAGTTCTCATTATCATATGTAGGACTAAGTTACGCTGCGCTGTCCTCGGGGGTATGCGCTGCATGGACGCCTGCATGCGTTATTCGTCATTTGTCAGAAGGGAGTTTTATGCGTCAATCGAATCTTGTTCGTGTCCTGTTGTGTGTTGCTCTGAGCGCTGCCATTCCTGCGCTGGCGGCCGAGTACCCCATCGGCAAACCGCATCTTGAAGGCGGGATGGAAGTGGGCACGGTTTACCTGCAACCGATTACGATGGACCCGGAAGGCATGATGCGCCGCGCGTCGGATTCGGACATTCATCTGGAAACCGACATTCACGCGGTGAAAAACAATCCGACCGGCTTCGCCGAAGGCGATTGGATGCCTTATCTGCAAGTGAAATACGAATTGAGCAAGATCGGCAGCACACAAACCGTGAAAGGCGACCTGATGCCGATGGTGGCGAACGACGGTCCGCACTACGGCGACAACGTCAAACTGTTTGGCCCGGGTAAATATCACGTGAAGATTTCCATTGCTCCGCCGGCTCAAATGGGCGCGGCTGCGTTCGGCCGGCATATCGACAAGGAAACCGGCACCGGCCCGTGGTTTAAACCGTTCAGCGTAGAATACGATTTCCCCTTTGCCGGTATCGGTAAAAAGGGCGGCTATTGATGTGTGTCACGGCGGCCGGCCGCTATCCGGCCGACACTAGCCGCTGAACCCAGGGCGGCGCTACCGCGGCGCCGTTCGCTTGAACCGAGGATGTTCTGATGAACCGGCTTTATCGCAATGCGCTGTTGATCTCGGCGCTATCGGTGCTGATGGGCTTGCCCGTCATGGCGCAGGCTGAAGATCTGTCGACCTTCAAAGTGGAGTTGGCCGACGGGCATCTCACGCCGGCCCGGCTGGAAGTGCCGGCGGGAAAACGTTTCAAGATCCTGATTTTTAACCGCGGCAACAGCGCGGTTGAATTCGAAAGCGTGCAGTTGCGCAAAGAAAAAGTCCTGGCACCGGGCGCCGATTCATTTGTTGTGGTCGCACCGCTCGATGCCGGTGAGTATCGTTTCTTCGACGACTTTCATCAAAGCACGGCACAGGGCGTGATCGTCGCCAAGTAGGCAGGGCAGTGGTGTTTGAGTCGGCGCTCAAACCCAGGATGAAATAAAGGATCGAGTCAGGAAAACAACGATGGGACAGATTTTGTTTGTGGTCTGGCGCGAAAGCGTCGAAGCCTTGCTGGTGGTGGGCATCCTGTACGCCTGGCTGAAAAACGGCGATGCGGCGGCGCGGCGTGGCCTGCCTTATCTATGGGTGGGAGTGGTCGTTGGTTTGCTCGCCGCGCTGGGTTTGGGCGCGGTGCTGGTCGGTGTCAGCGAAGTACTGAGCGGCGATGCGCTGGACGCATTTCAGGCTGCGATGGTGCTGGTCGCCAGTGCCTTGATCGTACAAATGGTGTTATGGATGAAACACCATGGCCGCACCTTGAAGCGCGATATGGAGCAAGCACTGCTGGAAAACACCCGCCGCGAAAGTCACTGGGGTATCGCTTTGCTGGTCGCGCTGGCCATTGCGCGCGAAGGCAGCGAAACCGTTATCTTCTTATATGGCCTGGGCTTTGGGCAAAACGGACACATTACGGCGGCGATGGCGGCCGGGGTCGGCGGCGGCCTGGCCTTGGCTTTCTTGACCTTTTATCTGCTGCAACTGGGCGGCGCGCTATTTTCCTGGCGGTGGTTTTTCCGCGTGACCGAAGTGCTGTTGCTGCTGTTGGCGGCGGGTTTATTGCAAAGTGGGGTGGATAAACTGATCAGCCTGGAATGGCTGCCGACCCTGGTCGATCCTCTGTGGAACACCTCGGCCGTGCTCGACGACGGCAGCATCGGCGGTTCATTTATCGCCACCTTGACCGGTTATCGCGCCCACCCGTCGCTGACCAACGTCTTGACCTATGCGGCTTTTTGGCTGCTGGTCCGGATCTTGTCACGCCGCGCCGGCAGACCGGCGGCGGCCAGGCAAGCCGGACCGGGCGGGCAGGGCCGGCCGGGCGGATCTGCCGCACCATGAGCCGCATCAACCTGGCACACCGCAGCCTGCTGGCTCGCACCGGCGACTGGATCAGGCGGCATGACCGTCCGATCCGCCGCTTGCAATGGCTGGTGATCGTGCTTTATGCCGTTCTGGTGATCGTGCCGGTATTGCTGCCGCTGCCCGACGACACCGCGCACCTGTGGAGCAACCTGACCCTGGCCGCGCAATTTGTGTTTTGGGGTATCTGGTGGCCCTTTGTGTTGTTGTCGATGGTCTTGCTGGGGCGGGTCTGGTGCGGGGTCTTGTGCCCCGAAGGAACACTCTCCGAGATCGCCAGCAAATACGGCCGCGGCCGTGCCATCCCGCATTGGATGCGCTGGCGCGGCTGGCCGTTTATGGCTTTTGCGTTGACCACGGTGTATGGACAAATGGTCAGCCTCTACCAATACCCCAAAGCCGTGATGCTGGTGCTCGGTGGCTCAACTGTGGCCGCCATCGCCGTCGGCCTGGTCTACGGCCGGGAAAAACGCGTCTGGTGCAAATACCTGTGCCCGGTCAACGGCGTATTCAGCCTGCTCGCCCGTCTGTCGCCGCTGCACTACCGGGTCAACGAAGACGCCTGGCGCGCTTCGTACACCCACGGCGAACACGGCCATCGCGTGATCCCCGTCAACTGCGCGCCGCTGGTGCCCTTGCGCGGCATGCAGGGCGGCGCCGATTGCCATATGTGCGGCCGTTGCAGCGGCCATCGTGAAGCGATTACGCTGAGCGCCCGTTCGGCCTCCGATGAAGTGGTACGCCTCGGCGAAGCCAAAGCCAACCCCTGGGATAGCGCGCTGATATTGTATGGTTTGTGCGGCATCGCCATCGGCGCTTTCCACTGGAGCGCCAGCCCCTGGTTTATCGCCCTCAAACAGACGGCGGCCGGCTGGCTTATCGACCACAACATCATGTGGCCGCTGGACACACAAGCGCCGTGGTTCCTGCTGACCCACTATGCCGCGCAAAACGATGTTTTCTCCTGGCTCGACGGTGCCATGATTGTCAGCTACATTTTGGCTACCGCACTGGTCTACGGTACCGCACTGTGGCTGCTGCTGGCGGGCGCCGCCCGCACCCTCGGCCGCTGGCGCATCGCGCGTTTCCATCATCTGGTGCAGGCACTGATCCCGGTAGCGGGCTGCGGCGTCTTTCTCGGTTTGTCCGCGACCACGCTGTCGCTGCTTCGTGCCGAACATCTTTGGCTGGGTTGGGCGCCTTATGTGCGCTGGTCGATGCTGGCGGGGGCCAACCTCTGGAGCGCATGGCTGGCCTGGGGCATCAGTGGACGGCACAGCGTCAGCGCGGTGCGGCGGGGCAGCGCCATGCTCTGGGTGACAGCCGCCTTGCTGGTGGTCGACAGCGCCTGGTGGCTGATGTTTTACCTCTGGTAACAGGCGAACCGTTCGGCTGCGGTAACATACTGGCAGTGTGCATATTCTCCACCCATCGATTGAACGAGGCTCATCATGAAAACCAAACACTACCTGACCGCTGAAGACGTCAAAAAAATCGCGGCCGCTGCCGAAAAACATGCGCAAGACAACAACTGGGCGGTCGTCATCGCCGTGGTCGACGATGGCGGCCACCTGCTGCATCTGCACCGGATGGACGGCGTGGCCCCGATCTCGGCTGAAATCGCCACCGGCAAAGCACGCACCGCGGCCTTGGGCCGCCGTGAAAGCCGCATTTACGAAGAAAGTATCAAAGCCGGCCGCGTGGCTTTCCTCAGCGTGCCGCTGACCGGCTTGCTTGAAGGCGGCGTGCCGGTGATTTACGAAGGCGAAGTGATCGGTGCGGTGGGTGTTTCCGGGGTTAAATCGGAACAGGATGCAGAGACCGCCAAGGCTGGGATTGCCGCGGTGGTTTGATCGCCGTTCTTTAATTGAAAGGCTGATGTAATTTTAAAGCTGGATTGAAAGAATAAACCCGCTGCAGGAAATTTCTGCCGGCGGGTTTTTTTATGCGGTTCGAAAAATAAAAATCAAGAACGGGTTCCATCATTCGAGTAATACAGACGCCGAGATTAAACGGCCTGCGGCAGGAGACCCCGGCGGGATAAGGTTCTGACCCTGTATCTATAACATCTCAGGTTTACAACACCGCATAAATTTGGGAAAAGAAAAATATCCACGCGATACCGATCGGATAGTCCGATCATAAAGATTAAAACCAGGATTTTTTATAGACGCCGTGTGGAATTTTCGGATAACGTCAAGCAAGCGTAATACATCGCTATTTTGTTGAATTACGCGGCCGTCTTGTTTTTCTGTATTTCGACTGGCCCCGTTTTTGCGCTGAAGCGTCTCATGTTTTACGTGAGTCCGGTATCCAGGTCCGGCACGACCAGAGGCATATAACGGGCAATTCTGCGTCCTATATCAGATCAGGAGAGTGTACCGATGCGTTTATCCCTGTTTGCTCCGGTGGTATTGTCTGTTGCCGCTCAACTCGCATGCGCTCAAGAGACGCCGCCGCTGGACCAACCCTATATGGGCCAACTCGGCCTGGCAGTCGACTTAAGCAGTGCCCCCACTAAAATCTTCCGCGTCAAAGAAACCATTCCGGTCCAACCCGGCGCATTCTCGCTGTATTACCCCAAATGGATACCCGGCGAACACGCCGCAACCGGCCCGGTCGAAAACGTGGCGGGGCTGATCATCAGCGGTAATGGCCAGCCGATAGTCTGGCATCGCGATTTGAGCGATATGTATTTGCTGCACCTGCAAGTGCCCCAAGGTGTCAGCGCACTGAATCTGGAATTCCAATTTCTATCGCCCAGCCACGACAGCACCGAACTGGCGGGCGCCGGCGCCTCGGCCACCCCCAAACTGGTAGCCGTCGAATTCAACCAAGTCGCGTTTTACCCGGCCGCCAATACGGTGCGCCAGATCCAGATCCAGCCCAGCGTGACCTTGCCCGCCGGTTGGCAATTTGGCAGCGCGCTCGAAGTACAGCAACAAAGCGGCAGCACCGTTTCCTTCAAGCCCGTCAGTTACGAAAACCTGGTCGACTCGCCGTTGATCGCGGGCGAATATTTCAAACGCATCGACCTCGATCCAAACGGCGCCGTGCCGACCCATCTCGATCTGGTGGCCGACAGCCCGGACAACCTGAAAATGACCGAGCAACAAATCGGACAACAGCGCGCGGTCGTAGTCCAGGCCAATAAATTATTCGGTGCCCATCACTACCAGCACTACGATTTCCTGACTATCTTGTCGGCGCACACCGACAGCTTCGGCCTCGAACATTCTCAGTCGAGCGACAATCGTCT